>DAIUEP010000168.1:0-9381 GCA_036845065.1 Xanthobacteraceae bacterium
TCGTTCGTGGTGGAAAATCGCGCCGGCGCCGGTGGTCTGCTGGCGGCCAATGCGGTCGCGCGCGCGGCTCCCGACGGCTATACGCTCCTGATCACCACCAACTCGACGCACTCGGCGGCGCCCGGCCTGTTCAAGTCGGTGCCTTATGATCCGATCAAGGATTTCACGGCGGTCGCCCGCATCGGCAGTTTTCCGTCGCTGATTGCCGTCCACCCGGACCAGCCGATCAAGTCGATGCAGGAGTTTGTCGCCTACGCCAAGGCGAACCCCGGCAAGCTCAGCTATGCGCATGGCAACAGCACCGGCCACATCACCGGGGAAGCCTTGAAGCGGCGCACCGGCATCGACGTGGTTCGTGTGGCCTATCGCAGCAACCCGGCCGCCATGACCGACCTTATTGCGGGTCACATCCCGGCGATGATTCCGGATTTCGGCGTCGCGCTGCCGCAGGTCAAGGCGCAGAAGATCCGCCCGCTTGCGGTGCTCACCCGCGAGCGTAGCGCGACCTTGCCGGATGTGCCGACGCTGCACGAGACGGTGCTGCCGAGCTTCGACCTCCTGGCCTGGGCCGGCCTGTTCGCGCCCGCCAACCTGCCGCCGCCGATCGCGACGCGCCTTGCCGGCGAGCTTGAAAAGATGCTCGGGCGGCCCGAGGTCAAGGAGCGTATGAGCAGCGCGGGCGTCGAGGTCTTTTTCAGCGGACCCAAAGAGTTCGAGGACTACGTGAAGTCCGAGCTCACGAAATGGACCGGTCTGATCAAGGAAGTCGGCATCGAGCCGGAATGAGCGTACTTCTCAATCCCCCGTGGGCGAAATCTGAAATTCGATCACGCCGGGAAGCGTGCGCAGGTGCTGCGATAGCGCCTCGGCATTTTTCGGGTCGCGGCTGTGCAGCGTCATGCGGTATTCGAACTGCTTGCCGCCATAGCGCATGCGGTGGGCAAGATGCGTGATCGCAAATCCGTGACCGGCGACGAGCTTGCGCAACTCGTCCTCCCTCATCACTGCATCGCCCGCGAAGCACAGCACGTGATACATGTAAAACTCGGCCGGAAGCTTGCGCTCGAGGACGAGGAACAGCGACAGGACCGCCAACGTGGCTGCAGCGCCAAGCACGGCGAGGAAGTGAAAACCGATCCCGACCAGGATGCCGATCGCGGCAGTCACCCAGATCGATGCCGCGGTGGTAAGGCCGCGCACGGTGAGGCCTTCCTTGAAGATCACGCCGGCGCCGAGAAACCCGATTCCGGTCATGATGCCCTGCGCCATGCGGGTCGGGTCGGTGCCGATGGTGCCGACGGCCGCCTCGGTCACCCAGCGACTTTGGTAAACTGTTGCGATCATCAGAAGCGCGGAGGCGAGGCAAACCAGCGCATGAGTGCGAAAGCCGGCGGGCCGCCCGTGAAACGTGCGCTCCATGCCGATCAGGCCGCCGAGCACGAGCGCGATCAGGATGCGGACAGCGATGACGAGTTCGTCTTGGCCCATGCCGAAGCTTACGAGACGGCCGGCTACACGGCAAATTGAACTGAAGCCCGCGTGAACCGTCGTCAATGTCTCCACGATTGAAGGTCATATTGGCGCCGCGGGTTGCCAGCCCCGGCGACGGGGCAGAGGAGGTTCACATGCGACTAGTGATCGGATTTGCCGTCCTCACGGCGGTCTTGGCGGCCGGCATCGAGACGAGCGGAGCCCAGAACCGGCCGTGGTGCCTGCGTTCCGGCTTCACCGGGCCGGGCTGGTGCGGCTTCGACAGCTTCCAGCAGTGCATGGCGACGGCCTCGGGGCAGGGCGGCTCGTGCATCGAGAACAACATGCTGCTGTGGCAGCGCCAGCAACAACAGCAGAAGCAGAAGCGCAATGCCGGCAGGCCGCAGCGCCAGCAATACGACGACGGGCGTTGGGACAACTGGCGCTGATTGCGACGCCACGGTCGAGAGGGCGCCCGACCGGACCACGTGGCTGCGGCATTTGCCCGCGCTTAATTTGCCCGCCACCATACGGGCAGAATGGCCATGGGGCGTTTCCCGACATGACAGGGCACCCCTTTTCTACGCCTCGATGCCCTTGCCAATCCTCTGGGCTTTTGCTCAAGTTTTCGCTGGAATTGCCACCGGCAGGGCCGGAGTGGCAATCGAATAACCAAAGGGAGGAGACACATGATCAGGGCTCGATACTACGCGGCGGCCGCGATCCTCGGCGCCTTTGCGGCGGTGCCCTTCACCCCTGCGCTGCTGGCGCAGGCCCCGGCGTTCCGGCCGGTGACCGACGCCGTGCTGGCCAATCCGGATCCCGGCGATTGGTTGATGATCAACCGCACATTCGACCAGCACCGCTTCAGCCCGCTCGATCAGATCAACAAGAGCAATGTCGGGCAGCTTCGCATGGCCTGGACACGCGGGCTGCCGGCCGGCACCCAGGAAACGACGCCGGTGGTCTACCAGGGCATCATCTACATGTTCGTGCCGGGCGCCGGCGTGCAGGCGGTCGATGGCACCAATGGCGACCTGATCTGGGAATATCAGCGCGACTATCCGCAATCGGTCCGGCCCCAGCTGGCGCGCAACAAGAACATCGGCATCTACGAGGACATGGTCTATCTCGCCGCCCCGGACGGCGTCCTGGTCGCGCTCGACGCCAAGACCGGCCGGGTCCGCTGGGAGACTAAGGTCGACAATGGCGGCCAGACCGCGGGCGGCATGCTCGTCGCCGATGGCAAGGTGATCACCAGCCGGACCTGCGAGCAGAGCAAGCGTGAGAACTGCTTCATCGCGGCGCATGATGCCAAGACCGGCAAGGAGCTGTGGAAGTTCTACTCGACCGCAGCGCCGGGCGAGCCCGGCGGCGACACCTGGGCCGACATGCCAGTGGACCAGCGCGCGGCTGGCCCTTGGGGTCTGCCCGGCTCCTACGATGCCAAGCGCAAGCTGATCTATTGGGGCATTGCCAACCCGAACCCGTACACGCGCCTGACGCGGCACGGCCGCTACGACGCGGTGTCGCTGACGGCGCCGGCCAACCTCTACAGCAACTCCACGGTTGCGCTCGACATTAACACCGGCAAGCTCGCCTGGTACTACCAGGAACTGCCGGGCGACGACTGGGACGCGGATCACAACCAGGAACGCATCCAGGTGAAGACGCGCCTGAACCCTGATCCCAAGCACGTGAAATGGATCTCCTCCGCGCTGCCGCGCAACGAGGAGCGTGAGGTGCTGGTGACGGTGGGCGAGGGCGGCGGCATGTTCGTGATCGACCAGGAGACCGGCCGCTTCCTGTGGGCGAATCCGTTCCCCTATGACGACCCCAACATCAACATGAACGATATCGATCTCAAGACCGGCCAGACGCGGGTCAATCCGGACAAGCTGTTCAAGAAGGACGGCGACAAGATCGTCGGCTGCTACCACAACACGCGCGGCCTGTGGTCGATCGCCTACAGTCCCAAGACCAACTCGGTGTACGTGCCGTTCCACGACCAGTGCCTCTCCATGGTCGCCGACCTCAAGACCAAGACCGGCTACGGGGAGCGGGTGGGCGTGATGCGGCCCGGCAGCGATCCGAAAAAATACACGAACCTCGCCAAGATCGATATCGCCACCGGCGAGATGAAGATACTTCATTCGCAGCCGCAGGGCACCAACGGCTCGTCGCTGGTCACCGCCGGAGACCTGGTGTTCTGGGGCGACCTCAACCGCCGCTTCCGCGCGCTCGATGCCGAGACCGGCAAGATCCTGTGGGAGACCGTGCTTGGTGGCATGATCATGACCAGCACGATCACCTATTCGGTGAACGGTAAGCAGTACGTCCTGGTCAACACCGGCGAAGGCCAGTCGGTCACCGGCGGGCCGCTCGCGGTCACCAAGGGCGCCATGCCCAAGGCGGTGCGCGGGCATAATTCGGTCGTCGTGTTCGCGCTGCCATAGGCAGATCGGGCAAGCGAGGATGAGCAAGCGAGGATGATCAAGCCTCCCGCCCCTGGGCGGGAGGCTTTTTCGCTCGAAACCTGTTACACTTTGCCTTGGGCAATTTGGGATGTGCGTGCATGCTTAATCGTCTGACAATGGGCGTCCTCGTCGCGGCGCTCTTGACCGTGCCGGCCCTGGCGCAGGACCGCGCCAAGATCGAGGCCGGGGCCGAGGTCTACGACATGCATTGCTCGACCTGTCACGGCGAGCGGCTGCGCAACACCGGTGC
Organism: Xanthobacteraceae bacterium; assembly: GCA_036845065.1. Lineage (GTDB taxonomy): Bacteria > Pseudomonadota > Alphaproteobacteria > Rhizobiales > Xanthobacteraceae > VAZQ01. Next base: position 4,198 of record DAIUEP010000168.1, read on the forward strand.
GGCGTTCGATTTGTTGCAGCTCAAGCCGAACGAGCGCGAGCGGTTCGAGCAGTCGGTCAAGGACGGCAAAGGGCAGATGCCGCCGTGGGCCGGCGTGCTCAGCGCCGACGAGATCGATCAGATCTGGGCGTATATCCGGTCAAGGGCGGATAGTTAGCTCGATCTCCGTTGTCTTCGTCCGCGCCGCGTAGGGTGGGCAAAGGCGTTTGCACGACCTTTCTGTCTGGCAAATCCCATCGTGCGCCGTGCCCACGCGTTGCAAGTGCCATTGCAACATTGCGTGGGCACGGCGCAAGATAGGATTCCTGAGTGGTGAGGCGGTGCTTCCGCCTTTGCCCACCCTACAACCGCATTGCTTATCAATTACGCGGCCGGTAGGGCCCAAGCTCCTGCACAGCTTTCTCCACGAACGACGTGTCGATGATGCGATCGACCGTGATGGCGGGATCCTGCAGGAGCTTCAGCTCCTTGAAGAACTGCAGGTCGTTGCGCAGCCCGTCCATGTTCATGCGACCGTCCGGATCGATCGCGGCCGGCGTGATCGAGCGATGGATAGCCGGGTCCTTGATGAATGTGTGCTCGGTGAGGGTCGCGATCACCTCATCGGCATTGGGCCCCGCGATATGTCCGTCCCGCAGCGCGTCATTGTAGTCGCGCACGGCGCGCACATAGGCGCGCATGAACTTGTGCGCAATCTGCGGTTTCTGGCGCGCGAAGATCTCGGAATAGAGCACGACCGCCGTCTGCTGCGCCGGATAGATCTCGTCGTTGCCGGCGATGCGGACCGCGAGCCCGGTCTGCACCGCGGTGGTCGAGGTCGGCTCGTTGGTCATGCTCGCGTCGATCGCCTTGTTCTGGTAGGCAATGATGTGCTGCGGGAACACGAGCGCCACGATGCTGGCGGCGTCCGACCACTTGAGCCCGCCCTTCTTGAGCGCCTCGTTCATGGCCGACGCATTGGCGCTGCCGAAGGTGCCGACCGCGAGCTTCATGCCTTTGAGGTCGGCGTAGGTCTTGTAGCGTCCGCTGTCGACCAGGTCCTTGCGCACCAGGAGGCCCGAGAAGCCATAGCCCTTGCGCATCGAGCCTTTGTCGGCGACGGCGCGGATCGCGATGTTCTGGGCCACCGCGTTGTAGAGGCTCGCCGCGACCGTGCCGGCGCCGACGTCGAGCTGGCCCATGCCGAGCGGCCCGATCATCTGCGGCGCATTGGCCATCTGGGTGAGCTCAATGGTGAGACCCTCGTCGCGGAAGTAACCCTTCTTGAGGGCGAGGAAGAATCCGACGTCGCTCGCGATGCCGGCGGAGGCGACCCGGACCGTGGTCTGCGCCTGGCCCGGCGCGGCCGCGAAGCCCAGCGCTGCGACCAGCGCGAGAGCCATGGGAATTCGGCCTGCCATTAACGATCCTCCTCGCGTCCCTCACCGACATGACTTTCGCCACGGTGTGGTATGTTGGCGCGCGCGTCAATGCGGCCGATGGCCGTCGCACCAATGGAAAGATCGACACTATGCTGAGCCCGGAACCTCGTGCCGCCCGTGACGGATCGAACGAGCGCGAGCCCGACGTCCGCGACATCGTCGACTATGCCGACAGCATTGGGGAACTGGCGCGCATCAACGGCGCCGACTGGGACCTGGAGATCGGCGTGCTGGCCGAGGTCTTCGCGCATTCCAACCCCGGCCGGGCGCCTGCCGTCCTGTTCGACCAGATCAAGGGCTATCCGGCCGGGATGCGGATCGTGTCGGGCCTGCACAACACTTGCCGGCGGCTCGCCTATGCGTTCGGCTTCGAAGGCACCGACGATCCGACCGTGCTGGTGAAAGCCTATCGCGACCGCATGAAGAGCAATTTCAAGCTGATCCCGCCGGTGGCGGTCAAGGACGGCCCGCTGCTTGAAAACGTCGACCGCGACGACGCCGTCGATTTGTTCAAGTTCCCGGTGCCGATGATCCACGAGAAGGACGGCGGCCGCTATATCGGCACCTACTGCGGCGTGATCATGCGCGATCCCGACACCGGCTGGGTCAATCTCGGCACCTACCGGGTGGTGGCGCACGATCGCAACACCGCGGGCGTGTGGATTTCGCCCGGCAAGCACGGCCGGCTCATTCGCGAGAAATACTTCAAGAAGAACGAGCCGTGTCCGGTGGTGGTGTGCTGCGGGCTCGACCCGGTGTTGTTCCTGGCCGGCAGCCATGAGATCAAGCATGGCGTCACCGAGTACGCCTATGCGGGCGGCCATCGCGGCAAGCCCTATGAGACGATCGCGAGCGAGCTCCACGGCCTGCCGATGCCGGCGCGCGCCGAGATCGCCTTCGAGGGCGAGTTCCTGCCCAACGAGACCAAGCCTGAGGGCCCGTTCGGCGAGTTCACCGGCTACTACGCCAGCCACGTGCGCGACGAGCCGATCGTGCGCGTGCGCCGCGTCTATCACCGCAACGATCCGATTCTCACCATGGCATCGCCGATGCGGCCGCCGACCGACGTGTCGTTTGCCAAGTGCATCGTGCAGTCCGGCATGATCTGGGACGAGATCGAGAGCGCCGGCCTCAACGGCGTCACGGGCGTGTGGTGCCACGAAGCCGGCGCAATCCGCATGTTCATCGTGGTGGCGATCGAGCAGCAGCATCCGGGCCATGCCCAGCAGGCCGGCATGCTGGTCGCAGGCTGTCACTCCGGCAACTACGCGGGGCGCTGGATCGTGGTGGTGGACAGCGACATCGACCCGTCCAATCTGGACGACGTGATCTGGGCGATGTCGACGCGTTGCGATCCGGTCGCCGATATCGAATACATCAAGCGCGCCTGGTCGACGCCGCTCGATCCGATGCTGCGCACACCGCCGTGGGAGAACACGCGCGCGATCGTGAATGCCTGCCGGCCGTGGGACTGGCGGCATGAGTTCCCCGAGGTCGCGTCCGCGAGCCCGGAGCGGCGCAAGGCGGTGGAGACGAAATGGGCGCGGGAGATTCAAGAAGCGACGAGGCGGCGCTGAGGATTGGCGCGGCTCGGCAATCATGAGGAGGCGTCGATGAAGGTCCTGACCATCGGATGTGTTGCGCTACTGATCTCCGTAACCGCTGCGGCGGCCGCCGACGGTGGGCGGCCCGGCCCGCATCATCGCCGCGCCGGCCCGCCGGAGTGGTGCAATCAGGGAAATGATGTCACCGGCGGGATGATGGAGTGCAGCTATCACACGCTCCAGCAGTGCCTCGTCACCGCCAGGGGCGTCGGCGGCACCTGCATTCCCAATCCGTATTATGAGTGGGCGCAATACTATCGGCAGCGGCCGCACGGCTGGCGCTACTGATCGCCTCGCGCCGTGGCCACCCTGAGGACGCTGCTGCTCGTCGGGGCGTCGATCTATCTCGCCCTCGTGGCGGTGATGTACCTGGCGCAGCGCGCGATGATGTATTTTCCCGAGACGGTGCGCACCGCGCCCGCGCAGGCCGGCCTGCCCGAGGCCGAGGAGGTCGTGCTCGAAACCGCCGACGGCGAGCGCCTGATCGCCTGGCACATCGCACCACGCGGAAATCAGGCGATCGTGCTCTATTTCCACGGCAATGGCGGCGCGCTGCGCTACCGGGTCGACCGCTACCGCGCGCTCACGCAGGATGGCACCGGGCTCGTTGCGCTGAGCTATCGCGGCTATGGCGGATCGAGCGGCCGGCCGAGCGAGGACGGCCTGATCGAGGATGCGCGCGCAGCCTACGCATTCGCGGCGGCGCGCTATCCGGCGGCCCGGTTCGTGCTCTGGGGCGAGTCGCTCGGCGGCGCACTCGCGATCGCGGTCGCGGTCGAGAAACCGGTGACGCGGCTCGTGCTCGAAGCGCCCTTCTTGTCGGCCGCTGCTATCGCCGGCTCGGCTTATCCGTTCATGCCTGTGCGCTGGTTGATGAAAGACCAGTTCCGCTCCGATCTGCGCATCCGCAACGTCACGGCGCCGGTGCTGATCGTGCATGGCGAGCGCGACGACGTGGTGCCGATTGAATCCGGCGAACGGCTCTACGCGCTCGTCACGGCGCCCAAGCGCTTTCTGCGGATCGCCGGGGCCGGACACGAGGACCTCGGCATGCGCACCGTCGAGGCCGCGAAGGCGTTCCTGGCGGAGCGGTTCGAGTGAGCGGCGGGTGACGCCACTCAACACGCCTGCCGCATCACCGCTTCCGGAAGCTCATGCGCAACAGGCAGATGTGGCCGCGCTTGAAGCCCGAGGCCGAGATGCGCAGGTACTGGCGAAAATCCTTCACGGTCGGCTCGCCGACCAGCGCCACCGCCTGGTCGTGACAGGCGGCGAGGTTGTCGTCCCAGATGCGCAGCGTTCGATAATAGTGGTCGGAGTCGTTGCGCAGCGCCAAGAGCTCGAACTTCTCTTCCGCAGCCGCGATGGGCTCCCAGATCAGCGGCAACTCGCTCTCGGGAAATATCTTGTCGGTGATCAGCGCCGGCACGTAGGTCGAGGGCTTCACATACGCGATGGTTTGGATCGACAGCCGGCCCTCGTCGGCCAGCATGCGGTGGCAGAAATCGAAGAACTCGCGGTAGGCAGCCATCTTGGCGGACGGCTCCATGCCGCGATGGACGAATGCCTCGAACGCGGCCACCGAGATCACCGAGTCGTAAGGCCGCTCAGCCTTATGATCGCGCCAGTCCTCGATCCGCACCTCGACGCCGGGCGTGGGATGCTCATTGATCCAGCGCGCCTGCGCGGGGCTGAGCGTCAGGCCGACGACCTGCTTGACGCCCCAGTGGGTGACCAGCCGGCGCATCAGCGCGCCCCAGCCGCAGCCAATCTCGAGGACGCGCGCGGCGCCCGCTGCTCCGGCGGCCTCGATATGGTGGTCGAGCTTGCGGGTCTGCGCACGGGCGAGGTCGTCGCCCTCGTCGAACAGCGCGCAGGAATAGATCAGATCCGGTCCGATCCAGAGCCGGAAGAACTCGTTGCCCGTGTCGTAATGGGCCATGATCGCTTCAGGGGAAGCGCCGGCGCGAGCGGGTGCGAGCGGGTCGGACATGCCTTCGGTGCCATGCAGGAGTTGGGTGCCATGCAGGAGCAGGAGATCAGTATAGGTCGGTCGAGTCGGGCAACAAGGCGCTCTCGATCCTTTTTGAGTTGCGCATGTCCTTGTCGGAAAACCGGTCCCCACTTTTCCGGGACATGCGCTACCGGGACATGCGCTA
>DAIUEP010000168.1:9481-11071 GCA_036845065.1 Xanthobacteraceae bacterium
CCGGGACATGCGCTACCGGGACATGCGCTAAACGACAACGCGGGCCCTGCGGCCCGCGTGCAACATACGGAAGGCGCTTGCAGCCTCGACCTAGAAGCTCGGCCGCCGGGGAGCACCGGGACGTCCGCCGCTGGCGCCGGGGCCACCGGGGGTGGGCTTCGGCTTCATCGGCAGGAGCCCCTCGCGCTGCATGCGCTTGCGGGCGAGCTTGCGGGCGCGACGGATCGCCTCCGCCTTCTCCCGGGCCTTCTTCTCTGATGGCTTTTCATAATGGCCGCGGAGCTTCATCTCGCGGAAAATCCCCTCGCGCTGCATCTTCTTCTTGAGCGCCTTGAGGGCCTGGTCAACGTTATTGTCCCGGACGAGAACCTGCACGCGGCATACCTCTTCGGTAGGGTTCGTAGGTTGTGGGTTGCGGCAACGCGCCGGCGCAATGCCGCCGAGCGAAGCACCATGGCGCGGGGCTGTACCAGAAAGCCCCACAAGAGTCCATCTGCGAAGGGGGATTCCGGGCTTTTTTGGCCTTCACGATGGCGGGAAGACCGACCAGGCGATTCCGTATAGGACGGTCAGGCCGAGGAGCCCGACCAGCATGCGGTTGGCGGCCCCGGCCGCCGTGACGTTGAGCATGTTGGAGGCCTTAGCCCCCAAGAAGCCGAAAATGCCGATGATGACGGCGACCGAGGCGGATGACGCGATCTGCACAATCCAGATGGCGCCCCCGGCCAGCAGCAAGCCACCCCCGGCGGTCGCCGCCAGGAGCAGCACCATGCCCGCCGTGCCGGCGAACAGGCCGGGCCGTTCGCCGACGCGAAACAGCGCGTCGGTTGCGGCCACCCACCAGCCGCCGAACGACGCGATCAGGATTGCCACCACATAGATCATATAGGTTCCCCGTGGTGGTGAAATTGGCCGCAGAGTGATGAAGGCGCAAGCGGTGTTGCCAGAGCTACAGGCGCTGTTGCCAGAGTTTCATTAGCGGCAAGACCCGCCGGGGGGCCCGGCGGGTCGCGCGGCTGGTGTCTGGGCGGCCGCGATCAGTCTTCGCAGACGTTCATCCAGATGTAGCGCCAGCCCAGCGGCGTCATGGCCGGCTGCCACACATAGCACTCGTCATCCGCATAGTAGTTCTGCTCATAGACATGCGGGATGGCGAAGTTGGCGACCGGAGCGCGGAAGCGGTGGTGACGCTCGACATGTCGCACGCCGCCGCCGTTAAAGCCGCCGTTGTAGCGGCCGTTGCCGCTGAAGCCGCCGTTATGGCTACCCTGGAAGCGGACCTGCGGCTGCAAGTGGACCTGCGGCTGCAAGTGGACCCGCGGCTGCAAGTGGACCCGCGGCTGCCCACCGGATCGGTAGCTCGGCACGCGCTCGATGTGACGTGCCGCGGGTCCGCTGTTGACGTGCGGAGCCCTGCCATAGTTGACGTGGGCGTTGCGGTGGTCGCGGTGATTGTCCCGGGCGCCGGCGTCGGTCGCCGAGACGGTGAAGGCCGCCACTGCCAACAGGGCGCTTGCGGCTAACCAAGTTCGAACCATGTCCATCCTCCATGCGCACCTGCGTTGATCCCTGCGGGAGCGCATTGCGCTA
>DAIUEP010000169.1:0-11049 GCA_036845065.1 Xanthobacteraceae bacterium
CCACATGCGCGCCGAAGGGAAATTGCGTCTTCAACGCGCCGAAAAGCGCGGCGGTCCCCGCCGTGGTCTTGAGAAAGGCGCGGCGGGTGAGGGCGTGCCGTGAGGGGGTGGTGCTCATTTCGTCGGTCTCTGTGGGTTCGTCTGCCGCATCGGCATCCGCGCGTTGGCGTGTCCATCCGGACCCGCGTCCCCACCGTGCTGGTAAGGATGGCTGACCTAATTCAAGCTTTGTGCCAGATCGCTGCTGATGCGAAATATCAAGTTATATCAATTGTTTGACGCAATACGGCGGCAGCCCGAAAGGCTCCCGGGGGCCGCGTGCTGCCGACGATCGCTGCACTCTGCGCGAAATTTGTGCAGTGCAAAAACCAGGCAACCAGGCTGGACGAAATGTCCGCCTATCCATTGGGCACGCAGCCGTATTGCTATTTGTGCGGCTCGCGGGGTGCCGAGCTGGTGACGGCGGCGTTGAGCACGGACGAATAGGCCGAGGCGCTGGCTGGGTCCATGCGACTGGCGTGCTTGAGGAACTCCTTGATCCCCTGCAGCGGCGCGGCCGGCCGGCTCAGAATGTCCTGCGCGAGCTTTTCGGCTTCCGCTTCCAGCGCCGCCGGCGCGACCAGCTTGGTGACCAGGCCAAGCGCCTCGGCGCGCGCCGCGCTGATGCGCTCGCGCGAATAGACGAGGTGCGCGACGGTCTTGTAAGGCGCGCGGTTGAGCAGCGCCCACATCACCAGCGTCGGCGCGATGTTGTGGTTGAGCTCCGGCACCTGGAACACGGCGTCGTCGGCCGCGATGGTGAGGTCGCAAACGGCGGCGAGCGCGCAGCCGACGCCGAGCGCCTCGCCCTGCACGATCGCAAGCGTTGGGGCTCTTGCCTCTTTCACCGCCGCATAGAGCGCCAGCGGCACTTCCGCGACCGGATGGCGCACCTGCAGCGGTGTCATGGTTGCGCGATCGATCTGCGGCGCCTGCCGGCCCTTGCAGAAATTCGCGCCCTTGCCGCGCAGCCGGACGAGCTTGATCTCGGGCCCGATCTCGCGCAGCACGCCCGCGATCTCCTGCCCCATCTCGTTGGTGATCAGGTTGCCTTCCTGCGGGCGGTTGAGAATGACGTCGAGGCAATCGGCCTTCGTTTCAAACAGGACAGGTGAGGTCACGGGGGTGCTCTCTTTTTGCCTATTGCACGTTGCTTATTGGACAGTGATGCGGGCTTGCTGGATGACGCTCTTCCATTTCGGCAGCTCGTCGACTATGCGCCGATGGAATTCCTCCGGTCCGCGCCCGGTCGAATAGAAGCCGGCGTTGAGGAGGCGCGCGCGCACGTCCGGCCGTCGCATCACGCCGATCAGCGCCTTGGCCAGGCGCTCGACAACATCCTTCGGCGTGCCGGCCGGCACCATGATGCCCTGCCAGGTGTCGGCGAGCGCGGCGGGCACGCCGGCTTCGCCGACGGTCGGCACGTCCGGCAATTCAGGCCAGCGCTCGCTGCCGCTGACCGCGAGACCCTTCATCGTCCCGGCGCCGATCTGCGGCTTGGCGACCGTGATCGAGGTCGAAGCCACCTCGACGGTCTTGCTGAGCAAGGCCTGGGCCGCGGGAGCGGCGCCCGCATAGGGGATGTGCACCATGTCGATGCCGGTATGGAGCTTGAGCAGCTCGGTCGCCAGATGCGGCAGCGTGCCGGCGCCGGGCGTCGAATAGTTGAGCGCGCCCGGGCGCGCCTTGGCATAGGCGATGAGCTCCTGCAGCGTGTTGACGCCCATGTCGGGCCGGACCGTATAGATCACCGGGAAGGTGGTGAGCTCCGCGACCTGCTCGAAGTCGGCGAGGGCATCGTACTGCACCTTGTCGTAAAGGCTCGGATTGACGACAAAGCCGGTCGCCGCCATCAGGAGCGTGTAGCCGTCGGGCCGCGCGCGCGCGGCGTAAGCGGCGCCGACGCTGCCACCGGCGCCACCGCGGTTCTCGATCACGATCGGCTGCCCCAGGGCTTCGGCCAACGGCTGCTGGATCGCCCGCACCACCACGTCATTGGCGCCGCCCGGTGCGAACGGCACCACGATGGTGACGGCACGTTCGGGATAGGCCGCCGCAACGAGCGCGGGCGCGCCGAGCAATGCCAGCAAGGCTGCAACGGGAAGGATCGACCGGATTTGAACAGTCATCGATGATGTCACGCGCTATTTCGTCAGCCGGTAGCGGCCTTCGCTCGGGTCGCGCTCCAGCCGGCCGGCGCGCCGCAGGTCTTCGACTTCGAGCACGATCTCGCGGCCGTCCTCGCTGCCAACCGCGGTCATGAGCTGTTCGAAGAACTTCGGTCCATCGCGCAGCGCGTCCTCGACCGAGGCAAAGCGCGCGCCTTCGAAGTGCGGCGGCTCGGGAATTTGCGCTTCGAGCTTCTTCTGGGTCCCGATCGGCATGGTGAGATCGAAGCCCGCTTTGGCGCCCAGGCTTGCGTGGCTCGCCAGCGACGGATCGAGCGGAATGGTGCGGAACGCGCTTGCCACCACGTAGTCGCGGTCGGGCTGGAAGCGGGTGGCGAGCGCCCATTCCATCTGCTCATCGGAGAAGATGTCGATGTCCGGGTCGACGACGAACACGTTCTTGACGTTGGCGAGCGAGCCGAACGCCGCCGCGATGGCGTTGCGGGCCTCGCCCGGCACGCGCTGGCGCATGGCGATGCGCACATTGTAGATGCCGCCGGTCTGGGGCGGCGCGTAGACCGCAATCGGCTCGCGGATCGCGGTCTCGAGCGCACGCCAGATCAGCACCTCGGTACGCAGCGTTGTGAGCTGCGCGGTGTCGGTGCGGCTCATGGTGGCGCCGCCGATGGTCAGCGTCTGGAACAGCGCGTCGCGGCGCCGTGTCACCGCCGTGACGTGGAAGATCGGATTGGTCTTGACGCCGCCGTAGTAGCCAAGGAATTCGCCATAGGGGCCTTCCGGCTCCTGGTAGCCTTCCTCGCCGAGATAGCCCTCGAGCACCCATTCGGCGTCGGCCGGCACTTTCAACTCGTTGCTCACGCACTTGACGACCGGCATCGGCGCCGCCCGCAGCGAGGCGATGAGCGAGAGCTCGTCGCCCGGCATGCGCATGGTGGCGCCGAAATAGTCGACCGGATGGCCGCCGACCACGACGCTGAGCGGCAGCCGCTCGCCGCGCGCGATCGCGGCCAGATAGATGTTGCGCAGGTCGCTCGGCGCGACCAAGTCGATGCCGGTCGAGGCGCGGCCGTGCAGCATGAAGCGCCGCAGGCCGACATTATATTGGCCCGTCGCCGGGTCGCGCGCGAAGTCCATGCCGGCGGAGATATAGAGGCCGCCGTCCTTGCCGTGCTGCAGATGAACCGGCAGCTTGCTGAGGTCGATCTCGGCGCCGGTCTGCACCACGGCCTGGACGGGTGCTTCCTCGCGGCTGACCTCGATGATCTCCGGCTTGCCGCGCAGCCGCCGCAGGATTTCCGGCAACAGCTGCTGCGGCGTGACGCCGAAGGCTTTGGCGAAGCGCGATCGGCTTGCGAGCGCATTGCCGACCAGCGGATAGCCGCCTGAGCCGGCCGCATCGAACAGCACCGCCTTGGGATTGGCTTCGAGCGCGCCCGCGACCGCCGCAAGCTTGGTCGTGCCGGGCCGTCGGTCCAGCTCGCTCTCGCCGAGCGCTTCGACGAAGGTCCTGAGCCGGTAAGTGTCATAATCGATGCGAGCGGCGGCCTTGCCTGTCACCTGCTCCAGTCCCATCGGGTATTCCTGTCTCGTTTTTTTAACGATCGCTCAGCGCGACGCTGGCATCCAATATAGCGGGATATGCTGGAACTATCGCAGCGCCTTGTCTACCGGCACGAACAGCTCGTCGAGCGGCATCACCTTGGGGATGAAGTGCTGCTCGGCCAGGTACTGGACCAGCCCCTCGAGCGTCGGCCGGTTGGCTTCGATCCCGTAGGCGTAGGGGTCGCCGCCGAACACCGCGTCGATCTCGTGGATGTCGTCGTGCACCCATGGCAGCATGAACGGGTGCCCCTTGTGCATGCGCTTGAGCGCAAGCGTCTTGGCGTCGACGAAGCCGCGATAGAGCTTGTCGGCGATCGAGCGGTCGCGCTCGTAGACGTTACGGCGGATCACCACGAGATGCATGATCGGGAAGATCCGGGTCATCTGGTAGAACTCGCGCTCGACTTTTCGGGCATCGGCAAACAGCGGCGCGATATCGGGGTGCGGGTCGGGGTGCTGCGTCCCCATGATGACGTCGATCTCGTGATTGGCAAGCAGCTCGCTCAGCGAGCGTCCTTTCGGATCGTGCGCGATCGTGACCGGCTTGAGGAGTGGCGGCGCGCTCGGCTCGCCGTGCCGGCCCGGATGGTTGATGGCGCCTTCGGTCCAGCGCACGCCGGAAAGATCCACGTCGTAATGGTGGGCAAGGATGCCGCGGATCCACACCGCCGCCGTCATGGTGTAGAGCGGGACGCCGACGCGCTTGCCGGCGATGTCCTTGGGCGAGCGGATGCCGGCCTTGCGGTTGACGTAGATGTAGCCGTGGCGAAAGACGCGCGAGGGAAACACCGGCAGCGCCACGAACGGACAGTCGCCGCGTGCCAGCCGGCTGATAAATTCGGAGCTGGAGAATTCCGAGGCGTCGAACTCCTGTTTGCCGCCCATCCGATCGAACAGGTCGCGTGGCGAGTCGATCGCGATGAAGTCGAGGTCGATTTCCTTGACCGTCACGTCTCCGGTCCGGAGCGCCTCGGTACGGTCATAGAAACCGCAGGCAAACGTCAGTCGAGCCACGTGGCCACCTCGCGCATGGATGAGCCGGGCGGGAAGGGGAGCTTTCGGAGCGATCCCGCCTTATACAGTATATGCGTACAGTATATGCGATGCCATCGGATGCACGACCACAGAGGAGACCGCCATGAACGAGGACACCTTCAACGCCAGCATCCGCAAGCTTCTCAAGACATTCGGGGTTGCTGCTCAACGCGAGATCGAGAAGGCGGTGCGCCAAGCGCTCGCCGACGGCCGCCTCAAGGGCAACGAGACAATGCCCGCCAAAGCGACGATCACGATTGACGCGATCAAGTTCACGCATGAGGTCAGCGGCGCCATCGAACTGAAATGACGCTGGCGCCGCAACGCCAACGAGGCGTGTCGTTCAGTCGACGGTCACTCCGCTCGCCTTGATCGGGGCGGCCCATTTCTCGATCTCACTCTTGACGAACGAACCGAGATATTCGGGCGTCGCGCGGTCGTCTCCCACGACCTGCGCGCCGGCTTTTTCCAATGCCTCGCGCACCGCCGGCGTCTTCATCGCCTGCACCATGGCGCCGTTGAGCCTGCTCACCACCGCGGCCGGCGCGGCTTTTGGCAGGAAGATCGCGCTCCAGGTGTAGGCTTCAAGATTGGCCACGCCCTGCTCGATCCCCGTCGTGAGATTCGGCAGAACCGGCGAACGCTCCTTGGTCATGATCGCGATCGCTTTGACGGTACCGGCGTCGATCTGCGGCTTTGCCGTATTCACGATCTCGCACAGATAGTCGATGCGGCCGCCGAGCAAATCCTGCATGGCTGGGCCGGTTCCGCGGTAGGGCACGTGCGTGATGTCCACGCCGATGACGTAGTTGAGCACGACGCAGCCGAGATGCGTCGCCGAGCCGGCGCCCGCCGAGCCATACTGCATCTTCGTTTGGTTGGCCTTCGCGTAGGTGACGAAGTCCTTGAGATTGTTGGGCGGCAGGTCCTTTCGCGTGATCAGGGCGATCGGTGTTTCGGCGATCAGCCCGACCGGCGTGAAGTCGGTCGCAGCGTTGTAGAGCGGCCGCTTGTACATGGTCTGGCTTTGGGCGTGGGTGCCGACGCTCGCGAGCACGTAGGTGTAGCCGTCGGGCTGGGCGTCGGCCACCCGCTTTGAGCCGGTCATGCCGCCGGCGCCGCCGACGTTTTCGATCACGATCTGCTGGCCCAAAATCTCGCTCATGCGCTGCCCCATCACCCGACCGATCTGGTCCTGCGGGCCACCCGCTGCAAACGGAATGATCATGGTCATCGGGCGGGTCGGAAAAGTCTGAGCCGACGCCTGCAGCGTGGTTGCAAGCAGTGCGCCGAAGCCGATCGCGAAAGCCCTGTTACGCATGATGGTCCTCCCTAGGGTTGGCGAACAGTTGCGCGTGTTGGAAGAGTGGTCAAGGCCATGAATTGACGCGGCGTTGACCTGCCCTTGTCGGTTGGATTGGGGGCGCGTAAGAGGCAGTAACCCTTGTCCGGAGCTTCACCCAATGTCCCGCGCCGCCACCCGCGTTGCTATCGCCGGCCTCGGCGCCATCGGCCGCGTGCTTGCGCGCCGGCTCCATGACGGCATTCCGGGCCTGACGCTGGCTTGCGCGGCCGCGCAGGACCGCGCCAAGGCGCAGGCCTGGCTCGATGCCGAGGGTATCGCCTGCCCGTTGGTCGAGCTCGAGGCGCTGCCGCTCTACGCCGACTTGGCGGTTGAATGTGCGCCTGCCGCTGTCATCGAGCGGATCTGCCGACCGATGCTGGAGGCTGGCAAAGCCGTGATGGTGCTCAGCTGCGGCGCCCTGTTGGAGCGTCCTGAGCTGATCGAGCTTGCCAAAGAGCGCGGCGGTCAGATCATCGTGCCGACCGGCGCACTGCTCGGGCTTGATGCCGTCACGGCGGCGGCCGAGGGTTGCATCCATTCAGTCCGCATGACCACCCGCAAGCCGCCGCGCGGCTTGGCAGGCGCGCCCTACCTGGTGGCCCACGGGATTTCGGTCGACGGCCTCAACGAGGCCAAGCGGGTGTTCAGCGGCACCGCCCGGGAGGCGGCGGCCGGATTCCCGGCCAATGTCAATGTCGCGGCCGCCTTGGCGCTGGCCGGCATCGGACCCGATCGCACCACCATCGAGATCTGGGCCGACCCGGCGATCGAGCGCAACTGCCATCAGATCACGGTCGACGCGGATTCGGCCCGTTTTACCCTGGCAATCGAAAATATCCCCTCCGAAAACCCCAAGACCGGCCGGATCACCGCCCTGTCGGTGCTGGCCGCGCTGCGGAAGCTCAATGCCCCCCTACGGATCGGTACCTGATGCCGCCTTGGAACGGGGCACTAGTGCCGCCGATTTGAAGTTCCTGCACTACGCGCGGCAAACTCGGTCAGGAACTTCAAATCGAAAAGCGGCACTAGAATCATAGAGTTGCTAGTGCCCCTTTGTTTCCGAAGTTCGTGTCAGAGCTTGCCGCGACGTATCACGAACTTCGGAAACGGGGCACTAAGGGCCGGGAGTGACTTTTCCGTCCGATCTGGTTAACGGATTGCCAATGGGGGATTGTGGGGATTGATCGCTGGGCCGGTGAACTCTTGCGCGGTTTTGCCCGACTCAGGCGAGATTGCGGCGAATTTCGGCTATGATTCACGGGTATTGGAGCCGGGCCGCTCGGCCCGCATGCGCGCCACCGGGGCAAAAAGGGGGGTGTCGCGCATGAGCCGTCCTTCAGGGCCATTTGAACCTCGTCGCATCCCCCAGCGACTAACCTAGCGAGTTGATCGTCGGGCGATGCAAGCGACTTCGGACGAAGAACTGATCGGACGGATCGCGTCCGGCGACCGGCTCGCAATGCAGGTGCTGTTCGCGCGGCACCACGTACGGGTCTACCGGTTCGTCTTGCGTCTGGTTCGGGACGAATCGCTAGCTGAGGACCTGATCAGCGAAGTGTTTCTTGACGTGTGGCGTCAGGCTGGTCGGTTCGAGGGGCGGTCCGCGGTTCCCACCTGGTTGTTGGCGATCGCACGCTTCAAGGCCCTGACGGCATTGCGACGCAAGCCGGATGAGGAACTGGACGACGAGGCAGCCGCGGCGATCGAGGATCAGTCGGATGATCCAGAGGTGGCCCTGGCAAAGAAGGACAAGAGCGCAGTGCTCCGGAAGTGCCTTGAGGGACTTTCGGCGGAACACCGGGAAATCATCGATCTCGTCTACTACCACGAGAAGTCGGTCGAAGAGGTCGCAGCGATCGTTGGAATTCCGGAGAACACTGTGAAGACGCGCATGTTCTACGCGCGCAAGAGATTGGCAGAGCTGCTCAAGGCGGCGGGAATCGAAAGAGGTTGGCCATGAATGCGGTTAGCAACGAAGCGCCCGAGCGCCAGGAGATCGAGGCCCTTCTGCCATGGCATGCGGCCGGCACGTTGAGCCGTCGTGACCGCGAGCGCGTTGAGCGCGCGATTGCGAACGACAGTGATCTCGCCCGCCGCTTGATGCTGGTGCGCGAGGAGCAGCAGGAGACGATCCACCTCAACGAGTCGCTGGGCGTGCCGTCGGCGCGCGCCATGGAGAAGCTGTTCGCCGCGATCGAGGCCGAAGGCGCCCCCGCGCCGGCGCGCCGATCCTTCGATCTCGTCGGTCGCATTTCCGGGTTCCTGTCCGGGTTCTCGCCGCGCACGGTCGCGTATGCCGCCGCCGCCGCGACGGTCGCCTTCTTCCTGCAGAGCGCGGTGTTGACGACCGTCCTGATCAAGGATCAGCCGGAAGGGACCACGGAGCTGGCGTCCGCCCATACTCCCTCTAACGCGCACGCCGTCGTGCGCTTCTCGCCGCAGGCGACCTCCTCGGAGATTATCAGCTTCCTGCTCGCGCACGGCGCCGAAGTGGTCGATGGACCGGGTAAGAATGGCTCGTTTAACATCCGTTTCACCAACGATCTGCCCAAGGCCGAGATCGTCAAGGTGGTGCAGCGCATGCAATCGGAAACCAAGGTCGTAGAGTTCATCGCGACCAAGTAGGTCAACAGTTCTGCGGTCATCCCGACGACCGCGAGGCGGCGACCTGACAATCGGAATGCGTGCGGCACGACCGTGTTCTGGAGGCCTGCAAGATGTCTCACGCTCGCTGGTCGTTCGACAAAGCCGCTCGCCGCTTCAGCGTTAGACTCATTGCCTCCTCCGCGCTCGCGCTCGCTGCCACGCTCGCCTCAATTCCGGTATTGGACGGCTCGTCCGCGCAGGGTGCCACGCTGCCAGGCGCCACGTCCGGCAAAGGCGGCAAACCCTTCGGCGCAACCAGAGCCTTCGGGCCGCGCATCAAGCATCCGCCTCTCGTTTCTAGCAGCTCCGCCGGCGCCCGCGTCACTCCGCCACCCAAGGGCCGTCCTTCAAAAGGCCCACGCGGCAAACCGCCCATTATCGTCAAGCGTTATCCTATTCCCCCGGTCGTTCCGCCCGTCGTCTTAGGCAACGCCGGTAGCGCCGGTGGTTCTCCAGGACCCGGAGCCGGGCCGCAGCCTCTGCGCCCACCTGGCGGCCTGCCACCCCGCATCGGCGCGCCGGCCGCCAACGAGCCCGATTACGTGCCCGACGAAGTCGTGATCGAGCTTGCCGCGAATACCACGGACCAGGCGGCGGAAGCCCTGGCGCGGCGGTTCCGTCTCACGCAACTGGACTCGTTTGAGATCCAGGCTGCGGGCACCAGGCTCTATCGATGGCGGATCACCGATCGCCGGCCAGTGCCGGAGGTCGTGCGTGCGATTGGAGGCGATCGCAGCGTACTCTCGGTGACGCCCAACTTCATTATGCGCCTCTACGGCGGGGCGTCCGCCCCGGCTGGTGGCGCGCCGCTGGAGCAATACGCGCTTGCCAAGCTGCAACTGCCGCAGGCGCACGCGCTGGCGCAAGGCGGCGACGTTCTCATTGCAATCATCGACAGCGGCGTCGATGTCTCGCACCCTGAATTGAAGGGTGTCATCGCGGAGACCTTCGTCGCGGTGCGCTCGGGCGAAAAAGCCCATCCGCATGGAACCGCGGTGGCTGGTGCGATCGCCGCGCAGGCGCGGTTGAAGGGCACTGCACCGGCGGCGCGCATCCTGGCGGCGCAGGCATTCGATCGCGGGCAGGACCGAACGGAGGGCGACGGGTTTACCGTTGCCAAGGCGGTCTACTGGGCGGTCGATCGCGGCGCGCGCATCATCAACATGAGCTTCGCGGGGTCGCTCGATCCCAGTATCGAGAAGAGCCTGCGGTATGCCCGCCAAAAGGGCGTCGTCCTGGTGGCGGCAGCCGGCAACAAGGGTCCGCTTTCGGCGCCGCTCTTTCCGGCCGCAAATCCGAACGTGATCGCGGTGACGGCAACCGACGCCCACGACAAGGTGTTCCAGGCGGCCAACCGCGGTAAGCATATCGCGGTCGCAGCGCCTGGCGTTGAGCTGTTGCTGCCGGGGCTTGAAGGGACCTACCAGGAGATCTCGGGGACCTCGTTTGCTGCCGCCGAGGTGAGCGGAACCATCGCGCTGCTGATCGAGCGCAAGCCCGACCTCACCCATGACGACATCCGGCGCATCCTGATGTCGACGGCCCGCGACCTTGGGGCCCCCGGTTTCGACCCGCATTTCGGCGCCGGACTGGTGGACGCCTATCGGGCCGTGCTGTCGATCGCGCCGGCGGTCGCCGCTTCCCCGGCTTCCGGCGTGGCCGAAGAGTTCTAATTCAATAGTGGAATCATGTGGTTATGATCGCGCAGGCGGTCAAACAGGAAGCGCGCAAGATTCTTAAGAAATCGTTGAACCGATTTCGCTGGTGCCGCGACTAATGAGCGAATGGGCTAGAAACCCTCCAAGTTGCATAGCCCCCGATCGGCGCTCCCGCCCCCCGATCCCCCGCGCCGATCCAAGCGACCCGCCCGGTCACCCCACCGGGCGGGTTTTTCCTTTATTTGCCACCCAAATTGAGTAATTTCTGAACACTGATTCGCAAAGTAGGGCTATGCGCCCGAGTAGCGTGTGCAGCACGAGTCTGTGAACACGCTGCGGTTGCAGTCACGGCCGCGGGACAACATTGGGGGGAGCCGAGACCCATCGGTTCCGCGCGGCTTCATGGACAACGGGCAGACTCTGCGCAAATTCAACAAGACCGCCGAGAAATGGCGCGATCTCGCTGAAAAGCGGCGGCTCTACTTCGAGGATCTGCATCAAAGCGGACGCTGGAAGTATTATTATACCGAGGCCGCGTTCTTTCGCCGTCTGGGGAAGGCGGCCGAGCTGGTGGATTTGTGGGAGCCGGTCCTCA
>DAIUEP010000170.1:0-10980 GCA_036845065.1 Xanthobacteraceae bacterium
TGCTGGGACGTGCCGCTCCCGTGCGCGACCGAGACGCTCGATGTCATACTCAGGCTGCGCGATCCCGCGCGCGGGCTCGCCGCGGGCTTCTCACGCGCGCGCTAGGGATGTCGTCAGCGGAACAGATTGTATTTGACGATGCAGTAGAGGGCGCGCACGCCGTCCTTCCAGTTGATCTTCTTGCCCTCGGCGTAGGTGCGGCCGTGGTAGGAGATGCCGACCTCGTAGATCCGGCATTTGGTCTTGGCGACCTTGGCGGTGATCTCGGGCTCGAAACCAAATCGGTCCTCTTCGATCGTGAATTTTTGCAGCACCTCGCGCCGGAACGCCTTATAGCCGGTCTCCATGTCGGTCAGGTTGATGTTGGTGAACATGTTCGAAACCAGCGTCAGCACACCGTTGCCGACCCGGTGCCAGAAATAGAGCACCCGGTGCGCGCGGCCACCCAGGAAGCGGGAGCCGTAGACGACATCGGCCTCGTCGCGCAGGATCGGGTCAACCAGATTGGGATATTCGATCGGATCGTACTCGCGATCGGCATCCTGGACGATGACGATGTCGCCCGTCGCCGCCGCAAACCCGGTGCGCAGCGCCGCACCCTTGCCCTGGTTGACCTCGTGATAGAGAACGCGGCTGACCAGAGGTTCCACATCCGCCTTGAGGCGATCGCGCGAGCCATCGGTCGAGGCATCGTCGACGACGATGATCTCCTTGTCCGGAAAAGGCGCGTCACGGACCGCCTTGATCAGGTCGACGATCGTGTTGGCCTCGTTGTAACAGGGAATGACGACCGTCAGTTTCATCGCACCGATCTTGTGAGTTGGATGGGAGGGAACGACTTAGCCCAGGGGCGATGGAGCATTTCACACCTGCGTCCCAAGCGCCACGACCCCTGTGTGCGGCATCGCTACTGCCCGCGCCGGGCCGCGCTGGCGAAGCGCCGGGCTTCTTCGGCGGCGCGGAACAGCGCCTTGGCCTTGTTCACGCATTCCTGCTGCTCGGCCTTGGCGTCGGAATCCGCAACAATGCCGGCGCCGGCCTGCACGTACATGGTGCCGTCCTTGATCAGCGCGGTGCGCAGCACGATGGCGGTATCCATGTCGCCCGCGGCCGAGAAGTAGCCGACCGCGCCCGCATAGAGGCCGCGCTTCTCCTTCTCCAACTCGTCGATGATCTCCATCGCCCGCACCTTGGGCGCGCCCGACACCGTGCCGGCCGGAAAGCCCGCCGCGAGCGCGTCGATGGCGTCGTACTTGGCGGAGAGCTTGCCCTCGACGTTGGACACGATGTGCATCACCTGACTGTAGCGCTCGATGAAGAACTGGTCCGTGACCTTGACGGTGCCGATCTCGGCGACGCGGCCGACGTCGTTGCGCCCGAGATCGAGCAGCATGAGATGCTCGGCGCGTTCCTTGGGATCGGCCAGAAGCTCGACTTCCAGCGCTTTGTCCTCGTGCGGGGTGGCGCCGCGCGGGCGGGTGCCGGCGATCGGCCGGATCGTCACCGTGCCGCCGCTCGACTTGACCAGGATTTCGGGGCTCGATCCCGCGATGGCGAAGTCGCCGAGGTCGAGGAAGTAGAGGTAGGGCGACGGGTTGGTGCGCCGTAGCGCACGGTAGAGCGCAAACGGCGGCAGCTCGAAGGGGGCCTCGAAGCGCTGCGCCAGCACGACCTGGAAGATGTCGCCGGCCGCGATGTACTCCTTGGCGGCGCGCACCATGCGCTCGTATTCGGCCGGCGTGGTGTTGGAGCCGGGCAGGACGGTGAGGGGCCCGCTTGCGCCGTTGGCCGCCGCATGGTCGAGCGGCCGATCGAGCGCGTCGACGATCGCGGAGAGGCGCTCGCTCGCACGCGCGAGCGCGGCCTTGGCCGGCACGCCCTTCTCGGGGCGGACCGGCGTCACCACCGTGAGCATGTCGCTCACCGCGTCGAACACCACCACGACCGTCGGCCGCATCAGCACGGCGTCCGGAATCCCGATCGGATCGGGATTGGGCGCGGGCAGCTCCTCCATCAGCCGCACCATGTCGTAGCCCAGATAGCCGAAGATGCCGGCCGCCATCGGCGGCAGCACGTCGGGCAGATCGATCCGGCTTTCCGCGACCAGCGCGCGCAGCGCCTTGAGCGGCGGCTCGTTGCAGGGCGTGAAGGCGCCGTTGCGGCGCGGGGCACGGTTGATCTCGGCGCGGCCGTCGACCGTGCGCCAGAGCAGATCTGGCTCGAGCCCGATGATCGAGTAGCGGCCGCGCACGGCGCCGCCTTCGACCGACTCCAGGAGGATGCTCATGGGACGGCCGCCGGCGATCTTGAGGAACGCCGACACCGGCGTCTCAAGGTCTGCAACCAGCGTGGTCCAGACGACCTGCGCCTCGCCACGCGCATAGCGCTTGGCAAAGACGGATGCCTGCGGCTCGATCTGCATGAGCACTCAGTTGTCGTCGGTGACAGTCTGCCCGCTGAGCACCTGCCGCAACGCCCGCTCGTTGATCGTCATGCCGACTTCGCTTTGGAGCAGCGCCAGATATTCATTGTAGACGTCATTTGACATCGCGGTGTTGAGCGTCTCGCGCAGGCGCTTGCTCTCCTCCGACGCCAGGTCGGTGGTCGGCGCCACCACCTCGGTCACGCTGAACACGATCTGCTCGCCGGGTTGTTCGGCCGGCGCGCTGGCCGCGGTGCCTTTGGCGGTGCGGAAGATCGCATCGATCGTGCGCTCCGACAGCGGCGCGGTCGTGGCGGCGCGCTTGATGCCGGCGCGGTTCTCGACCTTGAGATTGTCGGCGGCCGCCGCTTCGGCAAGCGCCGTGCCGGCTTTCACTTTGTCCAGGAACGCCGTCGACTTGGTCCGCAGGCGGTTCGCGACCTCGTCGTCGCGCCAGCGGGTTTCCACCTGCTCCTTGACCTCATCGAGCGTGCGATCGCGCTCCGGCGTGATGCCTGACACCTCGTACCAGACGTAGCCGCCATCGACCTGCAGCGGGTCGTTCTCGGTGCCGATGTCGGCCGTGAACGCGCCGGCGATCAGACGCTGCGGCTGCGGCAGGTTGGCGACCGGCTGCCCGGCCGGATCGCGCCCAAACCGGTCGATCTCGAATGTGCGCGCCTCAAGCTTGAGCTTCTCGGCCGTCTCGGTCAGGGGCTTGCCAATCGAGCGCTCATCCTCGACCTTGTCGTAGATCGCAACCACCTCGGCCTTGGCCCGCTCGTTCGCGAGGTCGGTTCGCAGCTGCTCGGCAACCTCCTGGAAGGTCGGGACCTTCTCGGGCTCGACCTTGAGCACGCGCAACAGCACGGTGCCGAAACGGCCCTGCACCGGGGCGCTCACGTCGCCTTCCTTGAGCGCGAAGGCCGCATCGGCGACTGCGCGGTCGAGGATCGAGGCCCTGGTGACAGTTCCGAGATCGATATCCTTGTCGGCGAGGCCGCGTTCCTTGGCGATGGCGTCGAATGTCTCTCCCTTTGCGATCCGCTCGGACGCCGCCTTCGCCTCGTCCGCGTTGGGGAAGACGATCTGCTGGATCTGGCGGCGCTCCGGTGTGGCGAGGCGAACCTTCCGCTCCTCGTAGGCGCGCTTGAGATCCTCATCGGAGATTTCAACCCAGCGCGCACGCTCGCCGGGAAGCAGCGCGACGACGACGAGCTTGCGGTATTCGGGCGCCCGGAATTGCGCCTTGCGCTGCTCGAAATACTCCGCCAGCACTTCAGGGGCGGGAGCTGCCACGTCGCCCGCCTGCGCGCGGTCGAACAGCACGTAGTCGATGGTGCGCTGCTCGTTCTGGAAACGATCGGCCGCTTCAACCATCGCCGTGGGCGCAATCGGCGCGCCGACGACGGTTCCGACAAGCTGGCGTCGCAACATGTTGCGGCGCTGCTCCGCCACGTAACGCAACTCGGTGAACCCGCCGCTGCGGATCAGCTGCTCAAAGCGCTGCCGGTCGAACTGACCGTTCGGGCCCTGAAAGCTCGGATCGAGCATGATGCGCCGCGCGATCTCGGCATCGGAGATGCCGAGGCGCAGCGTCCGCACGCGCTCGTCGAGCAGCATCTCGCCGAAAATCTGCTGCATGATCTGCCGGTCGAGCCCGAGCGCGCGGGCCTGCTCGAGCGTGATCGGGCGCCCGAACTGGCGGCCGAGCTGCTGCAGCCGCTCCGTGTAGAGGGAACGGAACTGCTCGATCGTGATCTCGGTCCCCCCGATCTTGGCGAGCGTCGAGCGGCCGAAGCCGCGGAAGATGTCGCCGATCCCCCAGATCGCGAAGCTGATCACGAGCACGGTGACCACAGCCGCCATGATGGATTTGCCGAGCCAGCCGGAGGAGGCTTGTCGTAGACCGCGGAGCATGGACCTACCGTGTTGTGAACAAAAGGGTTTTCGGGCGGCCTCGCCAACCCGTGGGCGGCGCATCATAAGGAGAGCGCGCGGGCGCCGCAACACCGCGAGAACGACCTCTAACCCCCCCGGGTGCGCCGCTGGCCACTGTCGAAGCGCTCTGCTAACCGCTTCCGGACAGGAAAAAGGCAGGATTCGACGATGGCAAGTGCGCTGCGCCCGCTCATTGCGGGCAATTGGAAGATGAACGGCCTGCAGCAGTCTGCAACGGAGCTTGCGGGCATCATCGAGGGGGCAGGGCCGCTTGCGACCCGGATCGATCTCCTGGTCTGCCCGCCCGCAACCCTCATTGCGGGCTTTGTGAACCGTGCGCGCAATTCGGCGGTTGCGATCGGCGCGCAGGATTGCCACGCCGAGGCTTCAGGCGCCTTCACCGGCGACATCTCGGCCGAGATGCTCAAGGACGCCGGCGCGAGCGCCGTCATCGTCGGCCATTCCGAGCGGCGCACCTACCACAAGGAGAGCGATGCCGGGGTGCGCGCCAAGGCGCTGGCGGCTTGGCGTGCTGGCCTCGTGGCGATCGTGTGCGTTGGGGAGACGCAGGCCGAGCGCGAGGCGGGACGGACGATCGCGGTGGTGGGCGAGCAGCTCGCGGGCTCGCTGCCCGATGGCGCCAACGCGGCCAATCTGGTGGTGGCCTATGAGCCGGTCTGGGCGATCGGCACTGGGCTGACGCCGACCACCGGCGACGTCGCCGAGGTGCATGGCTTCATCCGAGAGCGGCTGGTCGCACGCTATGGGCAGGCCGGGCAGGGCACGCGCATCCTTTACGGCGGCTCGGTCAAGCCGTCGAATGCCAGCGAGTTGCTCAGGGTGGCCAACGTCAACGGCGCGCTGGTGGGCGGCGCGAGCCTCAAGGCCGCGGATTTTCTCGGGATCGCACGCGCGCGCTGAGTGAGAATGAGCGAGGAGCCGCCGAGATCGAGCTTCACCGTTCCTTGTCGCGTTCCCGCAACACGTCGCGCATCACATCGCCGACAATGGCCGGAAGCTCCCTCCGCAAGCTGTCCACTTTACGTTCCAGACCGTCAAACCTGCGCTCCAGGCCATCGAATCTGCGTTCGAGGTTGTCAAACTTGCGCTCCAGGCCATCGGCCCTTTGATCGGAACGATCGAGGCGGGATTTGATGGCCGCTAGATCATCGCCGTTGCGACGGGTCTGATCGAGGATGTGACGGGTCAGCAATTTCTCGCCCTCGACCTCGCACTCGACAACATCGACGCGATTCTCAAGGAGCCGGAATTCTTCCCTGGTCACGTCCGGCGCCATTGTCGCATCCTTAACATAGGTTGTGGCGCCTTCCAGCAACACGTGGCGGCGCGATCCTGAAGGCGGCGGATTTTCTCGGGACCGCACCGCGCGCGCCGTCGCTGAGGGGCGGGACGCTACCTGTTCGTCTTCTCAAAATATTTCAGGTCCGGCGGCGGCTGGTTTTTCTTTATGGGCATGATGGTGCCGTCGCCGCTGAGATAATAGACCTCCTTGCCGATCGTGACCCAGGTCTGGCCTTCGATGCAATTGTTCTCCCCCCACCAGATCTTTTGTGCCCGACGGTAGTTCTTCATCACCGTCCAAGGTCGCGTCAGGGAGTTGTCGGTGGTGATGATCTCATTGTGAAGGATGTCCGGCTTGTCCTTGTCGAGGAAAAGGCGCTCTTTAATGACACCTTCGTCATCGTCGGCCATCGGCATTCCGCTCTGATCCCACGTGCGCGGATTGCGCACGTGACGGGTCTCGACTTGCAGCTCGTCGTAGCGGCCGTCGCCGTCGGTGTCGATCCATTTGCCGATGGAGTAGCCGGGGAAGGTCGTGTCATCGGGACCGATCTTGGGCCAGTCGCGCCCGTCGGTGTAGATGCGTCGCGGCGCATAGTCGTTGCGGTCGAACAGGATGCGGGTGACGTCCGGCGAGATCAGAAATTCCATGAGAGCCACGCCTGACATCATCCGCGGCATGCCAGGCGGCCGGCAGCTATAGGCCATGTCGAGGCCATGGCCGCCTTCATCTTGGTCCTTGATGCTTGCCAGGAATCGGGCCTGGTAATCCGGCTTGAGCGGCGCTTCCTGCTTGCGAATGGGCTTGCTCGGGTCGTAACGCGGCACTCCGCCGTCGGGAACCCTGTTCCATTGTCCCGACCAGTCGGGATATTTGCTCTTCTCTTGTGCCAGTGCACCAACGAGCATTGCGCTCAGCATGCCCGCGACAGCGATCGAAACGATACTGCTTTGACTTGTCATAGTGTCCTCCCTAAAGACACAGCGTTGGTGCGGGTCCTATTTTCCTTTTTCCTTTTTTTTCCTTTTTCCTTTTTCCTTTCTTCTCTTTCCTTCTTCCTTTTTTCTTTTGTTTGCGTGAGGCGGGGCACGATGCCTTGCTCGAGCGACAGTTGCCCGATGGGGCGTCCCGACTTGGAACAAGCCGTTTGCAACAAATGGTAGCGATTCGGTCCGGACCCCGGAAGTCCCAACCCAGTACCATGGCCGCATTGGTGGACGTCGGTTCTGCGTCAGGAAATGCCATCGCGCAGAAAGATCGCCGGCATTCTATCGGCATCGAGACTGAATGCAGGCTGGAAAGCGTCGCTCCGGACACTATTGTCCGAGCTGGATCGCGATCAGCCGCCGCTTGATGTCGCCAGGCGCTGCGTAGGCGTCCTTGATCAGCGTCTCGAGCTCCAATCCCGATCGCGTGTCCGTGCACTCGATGCCTTGCTTGTCGCAATCGGCGATGAACTGGGGGTCCTTGAAGGTCGCCATCATGGCTGCGCGCAGCGCCGCCAGGCGATCGGCCGGGATGCCGGGCGGCGCAGCGATCGGGCGCCCTGCTGCGAGCGGCGCCGCGGCCGCGGCCAGCAGAATCTTGTCGGCGGCGCTGGTCACGAGATCGGACGCAAACGGCACCTCTTTGAGCTCGGGGTGAGGCGCGGCACCGTACTGGAACAGGATGCGGACGATCCGCTCCCGATGCCAAGTGGGACGCTGGACCTTGAGGCTCGACCAGAACGGCGAGGTCATGGCGTCGATCTCGCCTTTTTCCATCGCCAGCAGAAGCTCGAGCTGCCCCGGATAGCCGGTGACCAGCCGCGTCTTGAGGCCGAGAAGCTGATTGAACAGCCGCCCGTAGAAGGCCGGCGTCGAAGCGGTGCCGGTGGTGCCGGCGACAAATTCCTGCGACTGCGCATCGCGCAGGGTCGTGATTTTCGAGGCATGATAGACGATGAACAGCCCCACTTCCGATGCCGGCGTACCGAGCCAGTTGAAGCGAACCGGATCGAACAGCGCCGCCTTGTTTTCGAACAGCGGCTCGAACGGCACGGTGTTCTGGATCATGCCGAGGACGGTGCCGTCCTTGGGTGCAACCGCGTAGAGGTGGTTGGCCGCGGTGATGCCGCCGGCGCCCGGCATGTTCTGCGGCACGATCGAGGGATTGCCGGGCAGGTGCCGGCCGAGGTGGCGGCCGACCGCGCGCGCATAGGCGTCGTAGCCGGTGCCCGCGGTCGTGCTGATGACGAGCCGCAGATCCTTGCCCCTGTAGAAGTCGGCGACGGCGTCGGCGCGGGCTGGCGAGCCTGCCATCGCCACCATCAACCCTGCGCCCCATCCGAACAGTGTGAGCGCTCGGCACGGCATGCTGTCCTCCCGCTTGGCGATAGCGCGACCGCATTCTATCTCAGCTGTGGCATCTGAGCCTCCCCTTTTCGTCGCCTCTGAAATCGGTCTAGTCTTGCTCCCAATCAGCAATTTGCGCCCGGCACTTGTCTCGCGGGCGCGCCGCATCGGCAAAAGTGCGGCCAGCAGAGGGAGGAGGTCGCCGTGGCAGACGACACGATTGCGCGCCGCAAGTTCCTGCTCGGAGCCGGTGTCGCCGGCACCGCCGTGGCCGCAGGCCTCGTGCCGAAAGCCGAGGCGCAGACACCCGCCGCCGCTGCGCCGCCGCCCGCGAACGAGCCCACGACCTATCTCACGCTGAGCGCGCTCGAAGCCGCGTTCGTCTCCGCCGTCGCCGACACCATGATCCCGGCCGACGAGCTGTCGCCGTCAGGCACCGATTGCGGCATCGTCGTCTTCGTCGATCGCCAGCTTGCCGGCAGCTTCGGCGGCGGTGCCAAGCTCTATCGCTCGGGCCCCTTCCGCAAAGGCAAGCCCGAGCATGGCTATCAGCTGCCATTGACGCCGCGCGAGTTCGTCGGCTCGGGCATCGCGGCGACCAACGACTGGGTGCGCAAGACGCGCGGCAAGGACTTCCACCGGCTGGCGCCTAAGGAGCGCGAGGACGCGCTCAAGGCGCTCGAATCCGGCAAGGCCGAGCTCGGCAGTTTCGACGGCCGGCAGTTCTTCGACGCGCTTCTCAACCTGGTGATGGAAGGCTTCTTCGCCGATCCGATCCACGGCGGCAACCGCAACAAGGCGGCCTGGACGATGATCGGCTATCCGGGCCTGCCGGCGCTCTACGCCAACCGGATCGAGGAGTATCGCCACAAGCGCTATCTCGTGCCGCCGCAATCGATCGCCGACTTCTCGTAAAGGAGCGATCGCCATGGCCACACGCCTGAAAGAAGTCGATGCCGTGATGGTGGGGATGGGCTGGACCGGGTCGATCCTCGCGCGCGAGCTGACCAAGGCCGGGCTCAGCGTGGTCGGGCTCGAGCGCGGCCCCGACCGCGTGCCGGGCAACGACTTCGTGCTGCCGACGATCCGCGACGAGTTGCGTTACGCCCGCCGTTCGGAGTTCATCGCCGACAACGCGATCGAGACCGTCACCTTCCGTCATTTTCCGAACGAGAGCGCGCTGCCGATCCGGCGCTGGGGCGCGTTCTCGCCGGGCGAGGGCGTGGGCGGCGCCGGCCTGCACTGGACCGGCCATCACTGGCGTTTCCTGCCGTCGGACTTCGTGCTCAAGAGCCAGACGCTCGCGCGCTACGGCCAGCGCGCCATTCCCGACTACATGTCGATCGAGGACTGGGGCGTCACCTACGACGAGCTCGAGCCGCACTTCGACCGCTTCGACAAGCTCTGCGGCACGTCGGGCAAGGCCGGCAACCTGCGCGGCACCATCGTGCCGGGCGGCAATCCGTTCGAGGGTGCGCGCAGCAACGAGTATCCCAACAAGCCGCTCACGCAGGGTCACGCCGGCGAGTTGTTCGAGAAGGCTGCGACCGAGCTCGGCTATCACCCGTTCCCGCTGCCGGCGAGCAACGCCAGCGCGCCCTACCTCAATTCCGAGGGCGTGCAGATCGGCGCCTGCCAGTATTGCGGCTTCTGCACCCGCTATGGCTGCGAAGCCAACGCCAAGGCCTCCGCCAATGTCTGCGTGATGCCGGTGCTACGCCGCGATCCGAAATTCGAGCTGCGCACGCGCGCCTACGTGGCGAGCCTCGTCTACGACAAGGCAAGCAGGAAGGTCACCGGCGTCACCTACGTCGATCTGCGTACCGGCGAGGAATACGAGCAGCCCGCGGGCCTGGTCGCGCTCTGCGGTTACGTGTTCGCCAACACCCAGCTGATGCTGCTTGCCGGCATCGGCGAGCCGTATGATCCGGCGACCGGCAAGGGCGCGGTCGGCCGCAACTACTGCTACCAGACCCAGGCCGGCACCGACGCCTTCTTCGAGGACAAGTTCTTCAACCCGTTCATGCAGGCGGGCGGCAGCCACACCGGCATCGACGACTTCAACGGCGACAATTTCGACCACACCGGGCTGGGCTTCCTCGGCGGCGGGTACCTATCGTGCACCGCCAACGGCATGCAGCCAATCGGATCGCGCGTCTTCCCGCGCGGCACACCCAACTGGGGCGCGCAGTGGAAGCGCGACATGGTCAAGTGGTACGGCCGTTCGGTGCGCTTCGCGACGCAGGGCTGCAGCTATGCCAGCCGCAACAACTTCCTCGACCTCGATCCGACCTACAAGGACGCGCTCGGCCGGCCGCTCATCCGCATGACCTACAACGACACCGAGGACGCGCAGACGATGTCGACCTATCTGCTCGATGTCTGCCGCAAGATCGCCGAGGCGATGAAGCCGACGCACATCCAGCAGCGGCCGCGGCCGAAGCTGTTCCATGTCGTGCCCGGGCAGTCGACCCACAATACCGGGGGCACCATCATGGGCACCGACCCCAAGACCACCGCGGTCAACCGCTATCTGCAGGCCTGGGACGCGCACAACCTGTTCGTCATGGGCGCGTCGGTGTTCCCGCAGAACGCCGGCTATAACCCGACCGGCACGGTCGGCGCGCTCGCCTACTGGTCGGCGAACGCCATCACCACGCGGTATCTGAAGTCGCCCGGGCCGTTGGTGTAGTGAGCAGCGGGCTTAGAGGGCATTGCCTCGCAACGGGCACGGCCTCGTGCCATGGTCTGAGGCCTTGCTCACCAACTCACCGGCCATAGAAATGCCCCGCCGGGTCGTGTAGACACGCCGCCGGCATCCCACCATATGGAGGGGAGGTCACCCGGGGGCGGCTCGGGTCAACGGATAGGTTGCCATGGAAAAGTTTGTCATCGTCGTCCACCTCATGATCGTGCTCGCCATGATCGGCTTTGTGCTGTTGCAGAAGTCGGAAGGCGGCGGGCTCGGCGGTGGCGGCTCA
>DAIUEP010000171.1:0-10940 GCA_036845065.1 Xanthobacteraceae bacterium
TCTTCATCGAGTCGCTCGCCAATCCGGGCGGCGTCGTCACCGACATCGAGGCCATCGGCAAGATCGCCAAGGCTGCCGGCGTGCCGCTCATTGTCGACAACACGCTGGCGACGCCTTACCTGTGCCGACCGATCCAGTACGGCGCCGATATCGTGGTCCATTCGCTGACCAAGTTTCTGGGCGGTCACGGCAACTCGATCGGCGGCTTGATCGTCGACGCCGGCACCTTCAACTGGTCGCGCGAGGGCCGCTATCCGATGCTCTCGCAGCCGCGGCCGGAATATCACGGCATCGTGTTGCACGAGACGTTCGGCAACTTCGCGTTCGCGATCGCCTGCCGGGTGTTGGCGCTGCGCGACATCGGGGCGTGCCTGTCGCCGTTCAATGCCTTCCTGATCCTGACCGGCATCGAGACTCTGCCGCTGCGCATGCAGCGCGCCTGCGACAATGCCGCGGCGGTGGCGCAATGGTTGGTCGACCATCCGAAGGTGGCCTGGGTGAGCTATCCGGGCCTGCCCGGCGACCGCTATCACGCGCTTGCCAAGAAGTACGTGCCGAAGGGGGCGGGCTCGGTGTTCACCTTCGGGCTCAAGGGCGGCTACGAGGCGGGCATCAGGCTCGTGTCGAACGTGAAGCTGTTCTCGCATCTCGCCAATATCGGCGACACGCGCTCGCTCATCATCCATCCGGCCTCGACCACCCACCGCCAGCTCACTGACGCGCAGAAGGTCGTGGCTGGCGCCGGACCGGACGTGGTGCGTCTGTCGATCGGCATCGAGGACAAGGACGACATCATCGCCGACCTGGACCAGGGCTTGGCGGCGCAGTAGGCGCCGCTACATTTTCGAGGGGCATTGAACCGGCCAACGCACTCGGCACACCAATGATCGGATGTGATGCCGAACTGACGGAGGCCACCGCCATGCTGCGCCGGACGACGCTCCGCTTCACCCTGGTTGCCGTCGCTACAAGCGCGAGTGCGCTGCTGCCCAGCGCGGCGAGGGCACAATCCGACGATCCCTTTGCTGGCCGCATCGTTCGCGTGGTCTATCGCTGGGACAACAATTCCAGTTGGGGGTTCATGGTCTATACCGACAACAGCGGGCAACGCTGCTTCCGCTTCGGCAATCCGGGTTTCCGGCCGAAGATCAGCGACATCACAGGCGTCGACCACAAGGTTTGCTTCAAACCCGGGCAGACCTCGCTCGAGCGCTCGCCCGTCAGGACGAGCGTCACCGGAGTCGCGGGACAGAAGGGCCAGACGACGATCGAGAGCTATTACGGCGGCAGCGTGCAGCAGACCGCAAACAACCTCGATGCGACATTCCAGCCCTGCAACCGTCTCCGCGGCGAGCCGGAATTCCGCTGCGTGGAGCCGACCCGCTATACGGTCAGGTTGCAGGGTGAAAACTGCGAAGTCGACGTCAAAGACAACCGCGGAAATTGGAAACTCGTCTCCAAAACCTGCGAGTACTACCCCGCGATGTGAGCAGCGTCCGTTCACGCGGCGTCGGCGACCGGCCTTTCAACCAACCGCGCGTTGCGCCTCGGCATCAGCCGCTCGGCATGCATCACGGCGATCGCCAGCACCACGACCGCCACGCCCTGATGAGCAAGCGCGAGCCCGATCGGAACTTGATAGAGCAGCGTCGCGATCCCGAGCGCGGCCTGGATCGTCACCGCAACCGCCAGGGCAAGCGCGAGCGCTCCCCTCCCCGCGCGCGCTGCATCGGCGGCGTGCAGCAGCGCCGCGATGAACAGAAGATACGCGATGCCACGGTGGATGAACTGCACGGTGAGCGGGTTCTCGAACAGATTGCGCCACCATGGCTCGTTGAAGAACAGGCTTGAGGCTGCCGGCACCAAGTCCCCGTCGATCAGTGGCCACGTGTTGTAGAGAAGGCCAGCGCGCAAGCCGGCGACCAGCGCGCCCCAATAGATTTGGCACAGCACAAGGGCGAGAAGGCCGATCGCGGAGGCGCGCAGTCGCATCAGAGCCGGCACCGGCGCCTGCGGCCGTAGCCGCCGGATCGTCCACACGATCAGCGCAAAGATTGCGCAGGCGAGCGTCAGGTGGAATGCCAGCCGATAGGGTGACACATTGACCCGCTCGGCGAGGCCCGACGCCACCATCCACCATCCGACCGCGCCCTGCAGCGCGCCGAGGCCAAAGATCGCCCACAGCCATCCGCGCAGGGGGGGCTCGATCCGGCCCTTCCAGAGGAACCAGAGGAACGGCAACAGGAAGGCCGCCCCGATCAAACGACCAAGCAACCGGTGAGCCCATTCCCACCAGTAGATCAGCTTGAATTCATCGAGCGTCATCCCGCGGTTGACCTGCTGATACTGCGGGATGGTCTTGTACTTCTCGAACTCTGCCTGCCATGCGCCCTCACTCAAGGGCGGCATCGTACCGGTGAGCGGCTTCCACTCGACGATCGAGAGCCCGGACTCCGTGAGCCTCGTTGCTCCGCCGACCAGGACCATCGCGAAGATCAGCCCGGCGACCAGGATCAGCCAGGTCCGGAGCGCGCGGCCATGAGAACAGGTGGATGGAACCGTAGGGGTCATTGGCTCGATCGCTTGCGGGTCCGCTGGGGACCTTATAGGTAGGCAACCGCCCGCTCGCAATTGTCCGAGATCAAGCGCCGATGCCCATCCGCATTCGCAAGCTCGTTGGCGGCATCGCGCTCATTATCCTGGTCGTCGGCTGGGCGCTGCTCGCGATGGCGCTTGCACAGCTGCCCGTGATCAAGGCTAACGCGCTTGTTGAGACGATCTACTATGTCGTGGCCGGGCTCGGCTGGGTGCTCCTGGCCATGCCACTCGTCAAGTGGATGGTCGTGGACAAAAAACGGCCCGGGATCGCGACCCAACGCGCCCATGAGTAGCCCATGAGTAATCCTGCGCGCCTTGCGCAGTGCTCGCCTGCGTCGCGATCACGACATGGTTCGGACCGCGTGCAGCACAGCCTGCAAGGTCGGCAGGTCCGCGCCTGGCGGCACCCGTATCGTCGCCGCGCCGATGACGATCTCGATCATGGGCGTCGTCCCCCCAGCGGGTGGTGGGTCATCCTTGCCGGATGGCGTGTTCACGAGCGGCGCCACCGCCGAGGCGGCGGCGCGGCGCGCACCGCCATCGTCCTGCGCGGCCTTCCGTTGCTGGCCGGCGTCCGTCGCTACGTTCGGGTGGCGGACCGACTCCGGCTTCCGCAGCAACTCGACATTCGGCTCACGCTTGGCCCTGCTGAAATGCCAACTCGGAGGGGCGGTCCGCTCGGTCAGCGCCGCCATCTGCCGGGACACGACCTCGCTGATCCTGCGCGCGGCGTCACCCATGAATTCAACCTTGGCACTTCTCTGAAAGCCAACGCTGCGACGATGCCATTGCTCGGCGGACAGACCATCGCTCGAAAGCCTGAGCACCTTGATGACCCCCTTGCTTGCGAGATCCGGCTCTGCAACCTGAACAAACGGTCTGCGTTGGAGGTTGATTGCGACTTTGACTGGGTTGGGGGACTGTGGCGTGACGGCCAGAAAAAATCCTTCTCTCCCGCGGGCTTCTTTGATTTTCAAACCAAATTCGCTGATGACCTTCTGCTTCAACTCCGCAGACGTGCCAATCTTGAAGCCGACAAACAGCTCACCCGTCGGAACAAAAATACCGCGTCCTTCGGGCAGCTCGAAAACATGAGTCCCGACCAGCACGGATTCGTCGCGCCGTATTCTGTCGAGCGCCTGATCGGCGTCGACCGAACAGTCGCATATCGATACCAGTCGAAATCCCGCTACAGTCCCTTCTGAATTCCAGTTGCTCTCAGGCAATGTCCGTTGAACAGCGTCCTGCGCGTCCTCCGCCTTGTTCTGTCTGAGCTTGACGCCAATCAATTGTTTGCTTTGTGCAAGAGTGATGGACTGGTTGCCGTACTTGAGTGCGAACGCATTCATGCTTCCTGCCTCGCGTTTGTCGAAACGATTGGACGGAAATTGTGGCGGCATTCTCCTTTTTGCCGTTGTAATTTGTGCATGGTCGTAATTTGAGACTAAGCGTGTCTGAACGTCCACACAGGATATAAGGTTCCCTCGGGACGAATCAGAAACGCTTCTTCAGTTTGAAATCTGGCCGGACAAATGCAAGCCCCCCCGGGCCTAAACAACTATAGCGAGACAATACACTTGCGGCAACTTCTTTTGGCCTGCGACGCCACATCATTCAGGTTTGCATTTATGATCCAGTAATCTTCGTTAGAGCGTTGACCCGCTGCAAAAGATTTGTTGGCGCAATGGGCATCACGCTTCGCTGGAATAACGCATCGCCACCAATCACTTGATCATCGCTACGCGGCGTCGACGCGCCGGAAGCCGTTCCACATCGCGGTAGCGGCTCCCGACAACAGCACCCGCACATACCGCAACTGTTGATGCTCGCCGTTGAGCGAGATGCGCGGCAGCGCCATCAGATGATCGCGGTGCGACGGGAACAGCACACCCGGTCGCGTAGTCACGGCCGTCTTGAACCCGAGCTCACCCGCGATCCGAAATTCGCGTGCAGCTGCCGAGGTCTTGTCGCCCACCGGATAGGAGAGATGCGCCGGACAGGTACCGAGGGCCGCTTCGATTACCGCACGGCTCATCTCCATCTCGAGGCGCGCCAGTCGCTCGGGTACCTTGGCCAGCATGACATGGTTCACCGTGTGGGCTCCGATCGTCACCAGCGGATCGGCCGCAAGCGTCTTGAGCTCCTCCCAGCCCATGCACAGCTCATCGCAGAATGCTGCAGTGTCAATGTGATAGCGAGCGCCCAGCGCGCGCACGACGGTACGCAGCTCGTCTTCGGTCGCAAGGCTGCGCAGCCAGCCATAGAGACGATCGAACACGTCGCGCTTTTCCGCGACGCTGGCGCACCGGAATGCCTCCTCGCGTCCCTTAATCGTTACGCTGATCCGGTCATTGCGCGCCACGACCGCCTCCAGCACGAGCCACCACAATTCGCCCAGTCGGTCGGGGAAGCTGGTCGGGATATAGACGGTAAAAGGTGCCTGGTGCCGCCGCAGGATCGGATAGGCCCATTGCATCGTGTCACGGTAACCGTCGTCGATGGTGATGCAGACGAAGCGGCGCCGAAAGTTCTGCTCGACCAGGCGGCGGTGCATCTCATCGAGGCTGACCAAGTCAACCTCACTGCGGCGCAGGTCCGCAAGCACGTCGTCGAGAAACTGTGGCGTGATCTCCAGGAGCCGGTTCGGCTGGAACAGGTCGGGCCGCAGCGGCCGGACATGATGGAGAGTCAGGATCGCGCCGATGCCCGACACGAACGGGCGCAGGATCTGGTAGGCCCCGCTGAAGTACAGGGTCTCGAGCCCGGTGCGAATGATCGTTTTCTTCAGCGCCGTCATTGCTCGCTCCGATTTGCTCGCTCCGATCAGGCGGCCGCGCGCGTCGTCGTCCCATCCGAGGCGGGCGGCGGCACGCTCGGCAGCACGCTCACGGCCGTGGCGCCTGCCGCGACGAGGCGCGCTTGCGCCGATGCGGTGGTCGGATCGTCGAGCGTATCCGTGACCAGAACGGCCTGCGGGGCGAGCTCGGCAATCGCCTCGGCCGGGATGTCGGGCAACGCGCCGGCATTGATGACAACATGGTCGTAGCTGCGCGCCAGCGCCTCGACCGTGATCACAAGCCGAGGCGACCGCACGATCGACGCCACATCAACCGTAACCCTTCCGGCTGCAACGAAATGAGAGCCGGAATGGCGGTCGCGCGCAATGATCTCGCCGAATGACGCTGCGCCGAGAACCAGGTCGCTGATCCCTGGCGCGGACGGATCGGCCCCGAGCGCCGACAAGCCCTCTCCCCCGAACGCCAGATCGAGCAAGACGACCTTGGCCCTGCCGGCAAGCTCACGCGCCAGCAGAATGGCAACCGCTGTCGTGTCCATGGCGGGATGCGCGCCGATCACGGCGATCCGCCCCATCACCCGGCTCGTAACGGTGCCGATCACGTTTCCCACTGCCGCTTCGCGCCCAGTCTGCGCAGGTGCTTCCGGCGCAAGAGCTTCCGGCGCAGCCGTTTCATCTGCGCCAGGTTCGTTCGTTGGCGCGGCATCCAGCATGCCCGGCACACCCACGGGCTTCGCGGTTAGCTCGGCCGACTGTGGCACGAGCGGCAGCGCGGCCACCTCGAGCGGCGCAGGCTGCGTCACCTGCAAATCCTCGGCCGCGTCCGGCCCGGGCCAGGCCATCGTTGCGCCCGCATGCTGTCCGGACAGGAGCTGCCCCGAGAGAATGAACCCGACCGCCAGCGCGAATGTGCCAAGCGCCGCGATCAGCACGGTCGGCACCTTCTTCGGCCAGGATGGGGTATTGGACACGATCGCAGTCGAGATGACGCGCGCGTCCGGGGAGCCGGCGCCGATGCTGTCGCGCGAGCTCGCCTCGCGGTACTTCCCGAGGTAGGACTCGAGCAGCTCGCGCTGCGCCTTGGCCTCGCGCTCGAGCGCGCGCAGCTGCACGTCCTGCTCGTTGGTGTTGGCGGCCTGGCGCTTGAGCTGATCGAGGCTCGCGCTCAGCCACTCGACCTTAGCGGAGGTAACCCGCGCGTCGTTTTCCAAGGAGCGTGCGAGCCGATCCGCCTCCGAGCGGATCTGGCGATCGAGATCGCCGATCTGCGCTCTCAGCTCCTTGATGCGGGGATGCTGCTCGAGCAGGGTCGAGGACTGCTCGGCGAGCTGCGCGCGCAGCGTGACGCGCTGCTCGGAGAGCCGGCGCATCAGCTCGGAGTTGATGATGTCGGCAAATTCGACCGCCACCCCGGTCCGCAGCGCTTCCCGGATGATCCGCGACTTGGCCTCCGCATCGGCCTTCTGCGACTGCGCCGCCGAGAGCTGGGCATTGAGCTCGCCAAGCTGCTGGTTCGACAGCGTCGTGTTGTTGGTGCCGACGAGCAGATTGTTCCTGGCGCGATATTGTTCGACCTTCGCCTCCGCGTCGGCGACCGCGCCGCGGAGCGGCTCGATCTTTTCCGCGAGCCAGTGGCCGGCCACCCGCGACTGGTCCTGCTTGGCGGTCTGCTGCAGGACCAGATAGGTCTCCGCAATCGTATTGGCGACGCGCGCGGCCAGCTCGGGGCTTTCCGACTCGAACTCGATCGCGATGACGCGGGATTTCTCGACCGGAAACGCGGTCAGGCGCTCCGCAAAACTTCTGAACACCCGCTCCTCGGGCGTCTGGCTCATCGGGTCGCGGACGAGACCGACGAGCCCCAGCAGCACCCCGACGGTCGAGCTGCCGCGCAGCACCGGGTCGAACTCGGGCCGGTCGGCGAGCTTGAGGGCTTTGATCACATCGCGCGCGAGATCGCGTGACAGGATGAGCTGCACCTGACTGGTCACCGCCTCCGGGTCGATCGTGGCGCCGCGCTCGCTCGCCCGCTCCGCATCCGGCCGCAGGAAGATGTTGTCGCGCGTCTCGATCAGCACGCGCGCTTCCGACTTGTAGCGTGGCGTGACCATATTCACGGCCGCGAACGCAAGCCCGGCCGCGAGCAGGGTCAACGCGGCGATCCGCCCCTTGCGGCGCCACAACGCCTGGCCGAGCGCGGCCAGGTCCAGCTCGTCGATGGCATGGACCACCGCGTGTCGTCCTCTCGATGCCACCGCCGCGATCATGACCGGCTTCTCAATCCAGCGTGGCGGCTCAGAAGTCCGCGCGACTCTCACGGCGTGATTAGATTCCATCAAGGTTTATCGTGCGTTAAGCTCTGCCTCGCACATTCGCGTGTGCCGCAATGTGGACGTGCGGCTTCCGTACTGTCCATGGCGGGGCGCTCAGAACACTAACAAGTCGTAAATGGCGATGACTGACGCACGCGCAGCTCCCCTCAATATCCTGCATGTGATGCGCGCGCCGGTCGGCGGGCTGTTCCGCCACGTCACCGATCTGGCGCGCGGACAGGTCGCGCGCGGACACCGCGTCGGGCTGATTGCCGATTCGTCGACCGGAGGGGCCCAGGCGGAATCGACGCTTGCCGCGCTCGCCGGCGAGCTTGCGCTCGGCGTCACGCGCGTGCCGATGAGCCGCCACATCGGCGTCGGCGATATCCTCGCGGTCAGGCATGTGTCGCAGCGCGCCAAGGCGGCCGCGGCCGACGTGATCCACGGCCATGGCGCCAAGGGCGGCGCCTATGCGCGGCTGGCGCAGCCTGGACGGGCCGTGCGCGTCTATACCCCGCACGGCGGCAGCCTCCACTATCACTGGAGCTCGCCAACCGGCTTCTTCTACCTCAAGGCCGAACGTGCGCTCACGGGCCGCACGGATCTCTTCCTGTTCGAAAGCGCCTACGGCCGCGACGCGTACAAGGCCAAGATCGGCCAGCCGCAGGGCCTGGTGCGGGTCGTCCACAACGGCGTCAGCGACGACGAATTCCAACCGGTCGTCCAGAACCCGGGCGCGACCGATCTTCTGTTCATCGGCGAATTGCGAGCGCTCAAGGGCGTGGACGTCCTGATCGCCGCGATCAGGCAGATCGCCCAAGACGGGCGCAATGTCAGCGTCACCATCGTGGGGGACGGGCCCGACCGCGCTCAATTTGAGCGCGAAGTCGGCAGGCAGGGCCTTGGCGAGCAGGTGCACTTCGTCGGCGCCAAGCCAGCTCGCGCGGCGTTCGCGCTGGGGCGGCTCATGGTGGTTCCCTCGCGCGCTGAATCGCTGCCTTATGTCGTGCTGGAGGCGGCCGCCGCCGGGTTGCCAGTGATCGCCAGCAATGTCGGCGGCATCCCGGAGATTTTCGGTCCTGACGCGGGCGCGCTGGTTGCGCCGGGCGATCCGGCAGCCCTTGCGCGCGCCATCAGCCAAGCCATGCAAGACCGCGGCGCCAGGCACTCCGCGACGCTGCGCCTGAAGGCGCGCGTGCGCGCCTCGTTTTCGGCTGACGCCATGACCGACGCCGTCCTCGCCGCCTATCGGGAGGCGCTGGCACGGCGTGTTGGTTAAGAAATCGTATCTGTCCTATCCATCTAAGATTTTCTTGAAACTTTTTCGGTATGGGGATGGGGTCCGCTGCAACTGCGCAGCCGGCCTGTGTTGGCGTTTGTGAGTCATGTTGGAGTTCGACGCGCGCAATTTCGCGGCAGCCACCGCCAAGGCGGCACCGATCGCGCTTGCCCCCAAGGCGCTCTCGCCCGATGCGCTGAAGGTCGCGGCGCAGCCGACCGTCCCCGCCTATTCGCCGATCGTGCTCGCCGGCGTCGTTCGCCTGATCGAGCTTGCGCTCACCGTGATGGTCGGAGCGGCGCTCTATGCTTTGTATGTGATTCCCAGGGATGGTTTCGAGTGGCACTATGCCGTCGCCATCGCCTGCATCGGCGTGCTCACGACTCTGGCCTTCCAGGTGGCCGACATCTATCAGGTGGAGGCGTTCCGCGGCCACGAAAAGCAATATTTCCGGCTCGCCACGGCCTGGTCGGCAGTCTTTCTTCTGGTGATTGGCGCGAGCTTCTTCGCCAAGGCCGGGGACCAGTTCTCGCGCGTCTGGCTCGGCAGCTATCATGTCGTCGGGCTCGTGACGCTGCTCTGTTTTCGACGCGCTCTGTTCCTCCTGGTGCGCAAGTGGACCCACCAGGGCCACCTCGAGCGCCGCACCGTAATCGTCGGCGCCGATGCCAACGGCGACGCGCTGGTGCAATCGCTTGCCACGCAGCGCGACTCCGACGTGCGCATTATCGGGATGTTCGATGACCGCGGCGACGGTCGCTCCCAGTCGAGCGTCGGCGGGCATCAGAAGCTCGGCACCGTCGACGACCTCGTCGAGTTTGCGCGCAAGACCCGCATCGACCTGGTGCTGTTCTCGCTGCCGATCTCGGCCGAGAGCCGCATCCTGCAGATGCTCAAGAAGCTGTGGGTGCTGCCGGTCGACATCCGGCTTGCCGCGCACAACAACAAGCTGCGGTTCCGCCCGCGCACCTATTCCTATCTCGGCGGGGTGCCGCTCCTTGACGTCGCCGACAAGCCGATCACCGACTGGGACGTGGTGATGAAGTGGCTGTTCGACCGCATCGTCGGCGGGCTGGCTCTGCTCTGCCTGTCGCCGGTCATGCTGCTCGTCGCCATCGCGGTCAAGCTCGAGAGCCGCGGGCCTGTGCTCTTCAAGCAGAAGCGCTACGGCTTCAACAACGAGCTGATCGAGGTCTACAAGTTCCGCTCCATGTACGTGGATCAGTGCGACCCGACCGCCTCGAAGCTCGTGCAGAAGAACGATCCGCGCGTCACCAAAGTCGGCGCCTTCATCCGCAAGACCTCGCTCGATGAACTGCCGCAGCTCATCAACGTCGTGCTCAAGGGCAACCTCTCGCTGGTCGGCCCGCGCCCGCACGCGGTGCACGCCAAGGCCGCGGACCGGCTCTACGACGAGGCGGTCGACGGCTATTTCGCGCGCCACCGCGTCAAGCCCGGCATCACCGGCTGGGCGCAGATCAACGGCTGGCGCGGCGAGACCGACACCGAGGAGAAGATCAGGCGGCGCGTGGAGCACGACCTCTACTACATCGAGAACTGGTCGGTGCTGCTCGACCTCGCCATCCTGGCGCGCACGCCGCTCGCGCTCGCCAAGACCGAGCACGCGTATTGACCAGCGACCGGAGCCGATAATGGGTGCGCAGCGAACGAGGCGCCCGTTATTGCGCCCTCTCCCCTCGCGGGAGAGGGCTGGAAAGCAGTGCCGCAAACGCTGTTGGGTGAGGGGGCATCGCGCACGTTTGAGCCCCCTCACCCAGTCATTTGCGCTGAAGCGCCGAGCAGCCCTCTCCCACAAGGGGAGAGGGCGCAGTAACAGGCGCCGTGCTCGCGGCTGGCCCAGGCATTGTCGGGTTCCGTTGGCATGATGGGGATGCGAACCACAGCGGCCGTCACGGTCGCGGCGCCGCGGCTCGCCATCGAAACGCTGCGCGGC
>DAIUEP010000172.1:0-10925 GCA_036845065.1 Xanthobacteraceae bacterium
TGAGGCCGAGAGAGACCGCGAGTGTATCGAGATGACCGGAATCCGGTCTAGTGCCCCGTTTTCCGAAGTTCGTGATACGTCGCAGCATACTCTGACACGAACTTCGGAAAATAAAGGGGCACTAGCAACTCTATAATGCCGCTTTTCGATTTGAAGTTCCTGACCGAGTTTACCGCACGTGGTGCAGGAACTTCAAATCGGCGGCACCAGGCGCGATGGCCGTCCCTCACGCCGTCGCACCCTTCGCCTTCGGGCGGCGCAGATGCTCGTCGAGCCGCGGCATGATCTCGACGAAGTTGCAGGGGCCGTGGCGATAGTCGAGCTGATAGACCAGAATCTCGTCCCAGGCGTCCTTGCAGGCGCCTGGCGAGCCGGGCAGGCAGAAGATGTAGGTCGAATTGGCGACGCCCGCGGTCGCACGGCTCTGGATCGCCGAGGTGCCGATCTTGCGGAAGCTCACCATCAGGAACAGCGCCGCGAAAGCGTCCATCTTCTTTTCGAACAACGGCTCGACCGCTTCCGGCGTCACGTCCCGTCCGGTGAAGCCGGTCCCGCCGGTGGTGATGATCACATCGACGGCGGGGGTCTCGATCCACTCCTTCACCCGGGTGCGGATCGCCTCAACGTCGTCGCGCACGATGGTGCGCTCGAACACGATATGGCCGGAGGCCTTGATGCGGTCGGAGAGCGTCGCACCCGACTTGTCGTCGGCCATGTCGCGCGTGTCGGAGATAGTCAGCACCGCGAACTTGAGCGGCACGAACGGCTTGTTTTGATCGATTCCCGGCATGAGGCACCATTACCTGATTCAGCGCGGCAGGAAAGCGATCCGGCAGGCCAATTGCGGCAATCTACAACTCATCCCACCC
This sequence comes from Xanthobacteraceae bacterium, assembly GCA_036845065.1. Taxonomy (GTDB): domain Bacteria; phylum Pseudomonadota; class Alphaproteobacteria; order Rhizobiales; family Xanthobacteraceae; genus VAZQ01. Next base: position 870 of record DAIUEP010000172.1, read on the forward strand.
GTCCGAGCACGTTGGCGAGGTCGTGGTAGATCGTGTGCAGATGCTGCGCCGCCGGGTCGACAGACCCCAGCTCGATGACGAAGCCGTCCCCGATCACACGATAACCGAACGCCCGTTCGGGCGTGTTGGGGCCATACCAGGCAAAATGGACCGCCTCGCGGTCACCCGCGCGCACCCGCGCCTTTTGGGCGGTCGCAAGCGGCGACGACAGGTGCTCGACCGCATAGGTCTCGATCAGCTGCCACACGAGATCGCGTTGCGCCGACGTCAGCTCGGACGCCGGCAGCCCCACCTTGCGCCCGTTCGCCCGCTCGCGACCCGCGTAGGAGAGAATGTTGTCAATCGGCGTGTTCGAGACGCGCGCCCGGCCCTGCAGCCGCGGGCTCAGATCGCCGATCAGCCGCCGCGCCAGCGCCTCCTCGGCTTGCAGCGTGACCAGGCCGGCATGCCGGCCGGAGGTGACGCGATTGGGGTTGCACGAGAACGAGGAGGGCGAGACCGAGACGATCTGGCCGTCCCGCACCGCAATCGACTGATGCAGATGGTGCCCCTCGAGCCGGAAGCCCCAGGCACCGGTCTCCGCTGGAGTGCCGTAAACCGCGAACGAGAACCGCTCGGACGAGCGCTGCCCGACGCCGTCGCCGAGCTCCATCAGCACGTCCTGCAACGTCATGACGTTTCTTGCTTTCTGGAGACCCTCCGGTGACATCACGCTCGCCAGCAACGACCAGGCGAGGTCCTTCTGGGCAGCATCCATCTGCTCGATTCGCAGGCCCGGCTTGGTCACGCTCGGGAAACCGAAATAGTTCCAGCCGCGCCACTCTTTGCCGTCCCAGGCAAAAGTTGCCGCCTTGCGCTTGTCGGGATCGAGGCCCGCCAGGAACGCCCGCGTGCGCGCGGTGAGATCGGCGGCGGAGCCCAGGCCCGCCTCGGCCGCGCCGGCGGTACCGGGCATCACGGCTGCGCCGAGCAGCGCGCCCCCTGCGACAAGCACCCGGCGCCGATCCGGCTGATCGCGATGCGACATCTCACGTTGCGACATATCACGTTGCCACATGGAGCCCTCCCTCACATGAGCGGCGCATGCTGTTGCGCCGCGTGGAATCGTACGCCTTTAGAGCTGCGCCGACGGCGCGAACGTGTTGCAGGCCGCGACCGTTCCCTGCTTTAAGCCGGTCTCGAACCAGCGCTGGCGCTGCTCGGACGTGCCATGGGTGAAGCTGTCCGGCACCACCCTGCCCTGCGAGCGCTTCTGCAGCGTGTCGTCGCCGATCGCCGCCGCGGTGCGTAGCGCCGCTTCGACATCGCCGGGCTGCAACAGATGCCAGCGCTCCTCGGACTTGTTGGCCCAGATTCCGGCGAGGCAGTCGGCCTGCAGCTCGACACGAACCTGGATACGGTTCGCCTCCGGGGTGCGGCCGCCGGCAGCCTGCTGGGCGGAGTGCGCCCGCGTCAGAATGCCGAGCAGGTTCTGGACGTGATGACCAACCTCGTGCGCAATCACATAGGCCTGCGAGAACTGGCAGGACTTCCCTTCGCAGCCACGAAAGCGCGTCTCGATCTCCTGAAAGAACGACGTGTCGAGATAGATCTTCTCGTCGTTCGGGCAATAGAACGGGCCCATCGCGCTCTGCGCAAGACCGCCGCAGCGCGCCTCGGTCTGACCGCGGAACAGGACCAGCGTCGGCGTCTTGTAGTTGCCCTTGTCCTTCGCAAAAACATCCTTCCACACCGCCTCCGTGCTGCCGAGCACGCGCGCCACGAATCGACCGGCATCGTCCTTCGGGCTGCCAGTCGGTCCCTTCTGCGACGGCGCGTTGACGCGGGGTTGCTCGCGCGTCAGTACCTCAGCACCACCAATCAGGAAGCTCGGATCGATGCCGAGCGCCCAGCCGATCAGTCCCAGCACCAGCACCGCGCCGATCGACAGGCCGCCGGCGCCGCCGGGAACTCCGCCAAACGAACCGCCCCGCGCTGGGCCCTCCTCGCGGCGATCCTCGATATTGGTGCTTTCCGGCAGGTCATCATATTGCATCGGTCGCCTCCTCGCCTCTGCCGTCGCCCACGACGTCTATCGTGGTGTGCGGGACCCATGAGGCGTCATGAATATAAGTCTCCGGCAATTTTTGCCCAGTGGGCGGCAAGTTTGATTAAGCCGTTTTTTACCTTGGTGCGTCATCATGCTTGCCAGTCGGTTGTAGGTCCCGCGTCACCGGCTGCGTCGCCTGAGTCAGAGTTTGAGTCATGGTTGTGTCGCGTCGCGGGGCGTCCTTAAGGACGCCCCGCGAAGTATCAGAAGCAAGCGAGAGTCCGCGTATCGTCGTCGGCGACTGCGTCGCTGAGATGGCGAAAATCGCGGCCTCCTCCGTTGATCTGGTCTTCGCCGATCCACCTTACAATCTGCAGCTCCAGGGCGATCTCAAACGCCCGGACGACAGCAGAGTCGATGCCGTCGACGACGACTGGGACAAATTCTCGAGCTTCGCCGCCTATGACGACTTCACCCGCGCCTGGCTGATCGCCTGCCGGAGGGTGATGAAGCCGTCCGCCACGCTTTGGGTGATCGGCTCCTATCACAACATCTTCCGAGTCGGCACCATACTCCAGGATCTGGGATTCTGGATTCTCAACGATGTGGTGTGGCGCAAGACCAACCCGATGCCTAACTTCCGCGGCCGGCGCTTCACCAATGCGCATGAGACGATGATCTGGGCGGCACGCGAAGCCGGCGCAAAGGGCTACACGTTCAACTACGAGGCGCTCAAGGCCGGCAACGAGGACGTCCAGGTCCGTTCCGACTGGACGCTGCCGTTGTGCACCGGCGAGGAACGGCTCAAGGGCGGCGACGGCAAGAAGCTGCATCCGACCCAGAAGCCGGAAGCGCTGCTCGCGCGCGTGATTCTCTCGGCCTCGCGTCCCGATGATCTCGTGCTCGATCCATTCTCCGGAACCGGCACGACCGGCGCGGTCGCGAAGCGGCTGCGCCGCCGCTTCATCGGCTTCGAGCGCGAAGCGGCCTACGCGGCCGCCGCCCGCAAGCGTATCTCAGCAGTCGAGCCGTTGCCGGCGCCCAGCCTCGCGCCCTTCATGACCGCACGCGAGGCGCCGCGCGTGCCGTTCTCCGCTCTGCTCGAGCGCGGCCTGGTATTGGCCGGCGCGCGCCTTGTCGACGCCAAGCGCCGGCATGCCGCGCTGGTGCGCGCCGACGGCGCGATCGCTTTCGGCGAGACGGTCGGCTCGATCCATCGCATCGGCGCGCTCGCGCAGGGGCTCGAAGCCTGTAACGGCTGGACCTTCTGGCATGTCGAGACCGCCAAGGGTCTCATTTCGATTGACGCGCTGCGCGCCGAGGTGCGCTCCGGGATGGCGGCGGGTTAGCCGACGCTCACGGTGCCGTCAATCAGGCGGCGCGGACTTTCGCGAGGAACTTCTCGACTTCGCCCTTGAGGCGGACGCTCTCGGTCGACAGCCCCTGGGCCGACGATAGCACCTGCGCCGAGGCCGAGCCGGTCTCGGAGGCGCCGCGGTTCACTTCGGTGACGTTCGAGGCGACCTGCGTGGTTCTCGTCGCCGCCTGCTGAACGTTGCGGACGATTCCCTGCATGGCCGAGCCCTGCTCTTCCATCGCGCTTGCAATCATCGACGAGATTTCCGAGATGCGATTGATGGTCGTATTGATCTCCTGGCTGTAGGCGACGGATTCGTGGGTCGCGGTCTGGATGCCGGAAATTTGCTGGCCGATCTCGTCCGTCGCCTTGGCGGTCTGGGAGGCGAGCGCCTTGACCTCGGCAGCCACCACCGCGAAGCCCTTGCCGGCGTCGCCGGCACGCGCCGCCTCGATGGTGGCATTGAGCGCCAGAAGATTGGTCTGCTCGGCAATGGCGGTGATGATCTTCACGGCTTCGCCGATGCGGGTCGATGCCTTGGATAGCGCGCTCATCCGGGCATCGGTTTGCTGGGCCTGGCGCACGGCGTCGGCTGCAATCTTGCTCGACTCCTGCACCTGACGCATGATCCCGCCGACCGACGCGGCGAGCTGTTCGGTCGCGCTGGCGACCGACTCCATATTGACGGAGGCCTGCTCGGAGGCCACTGCGACGCTGGTGGACAATGTCTGAGTCGTTCCTGCCGTCTTGGTCAGGGTCTGCGCCGCCGCCTCAAGCTCGGTCGAGGCGGAGGAAACAAGGTCGACCACATTGCCGACGGCGGTCTGGAACTCGTTGGCGAACGTGTGCATGGCTGCCCGCTTTTCGCCGCTGGCTCGCTTCTCCGTTTCGGCCTGCTCGGCCCGCAGACGCTCGGCCCCGATCATGCTGTCCCTGAAGACCTGCACGGCGCTTGCCATCGCACCGACTTCGTCCCTGCGCCCAAGGCCGGGCGGAACAATCTGGACATTTCCGTTCGCCAGCTCGGTCATCGCTTCGGTCATGGCCACGATCGGCCGGGAGATCGAGCGCGCCACCATCGCTCCGAGAATGACGACGCATCCGATGATCAGGGGAATGGCGAGACCCGCCTGCAGGCTCACATTGGTTCGATTTGTCGTATAGGCGGCTTCCGCATCGTCCCTGATGCGCTCCACCGCCTTGAGCACGGCTTCGATCATCGGCTCGATCGTCTCGTAGGCCTCCAACGTCGCCTTCTGCTCTTTTGCAAGCACTGTTGCGGCATCCATCCAGGCAAAGAAGTCGCGCTGGTAGGCGTGGAGCTTCTGGGCGAGGTCCTGCTTGACCGCCGGCGGAAAGGGAGCGGAAGCCAGGCTGCGTTCGAACTCGACCGCCCCCTTCTTCATCGCCTCGCCATAGCGCGGGTCGTGATTGAGCATGAAGTCCAATTCGTGCCGACGCATCATCAGCATCGCAACTTCAATGCGGGGGTCGTCGAAATCGTTGAGCTTCTTCTCGATCGCCTCGATGGAGGCCCGCAACGCGCCGTCAAGGCCCAGACTCTGGTTCAAGCCGAGCTCTTTCTGCCCGCTGACAATCGCGGCAAAGTGCTTCTTGTATGAGCCGAACACGTCAGTGATGGAGGTGGCCTGCATCGCGAGCTCTGATTTCCCGAGCGCTTGCGCGCTCTCTCGCAGCAATGACAGGCAGGATTCGATCGCTTTGCTTACCTCGCCGTGGCGGGTGACGTAGTCCAGCTCACGCCGCAACAGAAAGTCTTTCTCCAGCCGCCGGGCATCCAGAAGATCGACCTGCAGCTTAAGCGCCGTGCCGGCGATCTTCTCGGCGTCGTCGCTCGCTGCGCGAAAACCATCCTGAACCCAGATGCCGTAGAAATAGAGCGCGCCGACCAGCACCAGGCCGAAAACGCCGACGGCGCCAACCGCCATAATCCTTCGCGTGACATTCATATTCATGGTGGACTGGCACCCGCGGGATTCGCCACCACCATAGAGGCCGGCGGTATTCTTTTGGTTAATCAATAATATACAGTGCGCGGATGTCGTTTGGGCTGCCCGTCCCTTGAATCACGAGCGGCGGTTGCTCCGTCAATGCCCCCTGGATGTGATAGCCTCCGCGATCGCCAGACCGCCTTCGGGACCCAAGCCATGCAGCAGACCTTCGATCGCGCCGCCGAAGACCTCGGCAATGCCATTCACCTCGAGCACGTCAACGTCACCATTCCAGACCAGCGCCTTGCCACGCTGTTCTACGTCGCGGGTCTCGGGCTGACCCGCGACCCCTATCTGATGACGTCCGACAACAACATGTGGGTCAATGTCGGCAGAAGCCAGTTCCATCTGCCAACCGACAAGCCACAGGTCCTGCGCGGCCATACCGGCCTCGTCATCGCCGGCCGCGCCGCGCTGCTCGATCGGCTGGCTTCGGTGCGCAAGAAGCTCGAGGGGACCAAGTTCGCCTTCGCCGAGTACAACGACTACGTCGAGGCGACCTGCCCATGGGGCAACCGCGTGCGCTGCTATGAGCCCGACGTCGCGCGGTTTGGCCGCGTCGCGCTCGGGATGCCCTATGTCGAGTTCGACGTGCCGGTCGGCACCGCGCGGGGGATCGCGGCTTTCTACCCGGCGATGATCGGCGCACCCGCCACCGTGACCAACGGCGACGGCACCACCGCGCGGGTCAAGGTCGGCAAGGACCAGTATCTCATGTTCCGCGAGACCGACCGGCCGCTTCCCGAATACGACGAGCATCACGTGCAGATCTACGTCGTCGATTTCTCCGGCCCGCACCGCCGCCTCGGCAAGCTCGTCAATCGCGAGGACAACCAGTATCAGTATCGCTTCCGCGACATCGTCGACGTCGAAAGCGGGCGGCATCTCTTCACGATCGAGCACGAGGTGCGCAGCATCACCAATCCGATGTTCATGCGCCCGCTGGTCAACCGCAATCCGCTGCAGAGCAACCGCACCTATTCGCCCGGCCACGACGGGTCGTCATGGGCGATGGCGCCGGAGCATTTCGACGACCAGCCGGAGCGGCCGGCGTCCTGATACACAATAATATAATCAGGAGACAACAATCAGGAGGGAGACATGAAACGCCTTTTCGCAGTGGCACTCGCCGCTGCCGTATCGATCCCAACCATCGCGTCGGCGCAACAGGACAGGGGAACATCGGTGCGCGTACACGTCATCACCGGCACCGGCACGCTGCCGCGCAATCCCAAAAACCGGCTCGAATATCTGCGCTATGCGACCACCGGCGAAGCGCGCCTGACCGGCAAGCAGATGATCGAGCGCATTCCGGAGGTGCAGCAGTTCGCGCGCGTGACGGTCGAGTCGGACGAGTTTCTGCCCTACGACCAGCCGCAGCAGCTCAAGGATCTCGCACTCAAGATGGACGAGCGACTGAAAGATCCGGACATTGCCGGCATCGTGTTCACGCACGGCACCAATACGATCGAGGAGACCGCTTATTTCCTGAACCTGACGCTCAAGCACGAGAAGCCGGTGGTGATCGTCGGCGCGCAGCGCCCGTTCAGCACGCTCAGCTCTGACGGGCCGCTCAATCTGCTCAACGCCATTAGGGTCGCCGCGGACCCGGCCTCACGCGGCAAGGGTACGCTGGTCGTGCTCAACGACGAGATCAACGCGGCGCGCGACGTGACCAAGACCAACACCTATCGGGTGGAGACATTCCAGGCCCGCGAGCTCGGCATCCTCGGTTACGCCGATCCCGACCGGATCGTCTACTACCGCGCGCCCACGCGCCGGCACACCACCCAATCGCAGTTCGATCTCGCGCAGGTCACGGCGTTCCCTAAAGTCAGCATTCTGTACGGCCATGCCGGCGACGATGGCGATCTCGCCAAGGCGGCGGTCGCAGCCGGCGCCAAGGGGCTGGTCATCGCCGGCACCGGCGCCGGCCACACCCAGAACGCGCGCGCCGAGCTCAAGCGGCTTTACGATTCGACCGGCGTCGTGGTGGTGCGCAGCGCGCGCGTCGGCGCCGGCCGGGTGATCCGCGACGACAACTGGCAGGAGCCGGGCTTCGTGGCCGCCGACAACCTGAGCCCGCAGAAGGCGCGCATCCTGCTGCAGCTTGCGCTCACCAAGACGTCGAAGCCCGATGAGATCCAGCGGATGTTCGACGAGTACTAGTGCCGCCGATTTGAAGTTCCTGCACCACGTGCGGCAAACTCGGTCAGGAACTTCAAATCGAAAAGCGGCACTAGAATCATAGAGTTGCTAGTGCCCCTTTGTTTCCGAAGTTCGTGTCAGAGTGTGCTGAGGTGTATCACGAACTTCGGAAACGGGGCACTAGCGCCTAAGTGGCGGCCTCTTCGCGCGCCGCCCGCGCGATCGTCTTCTGTCGATCAAACTCCGCACGCCGCTTCCTGATCTCCTCCGCCGACAGACGGTTAATGTTGCAATAGTCGAGCTTCCAGTCCGGGTTCTCGCTCCACATCAGCGGGGACTGCACAGTGGTCCGCGGCGCGGGCGCACGCTCGAGGATGCTCAGAGCGAGATCGAGCGTGGCGGCTTGCGAGGCGCGATCGTCCGGCCGGCCCGCCGCGTTGCCGAGCGGAAAATCAGAGAACAGGAAGCGCGGCACGCCGACATGCTCGACGATGTCCTTGGCACAGCCCATCACGATGGTGGAGATGCGGCCCTCCTCCAGAGCGCGCGCCGCCAGGCTGACGCTCTGGTGACAAACCGGGCAATTGGGAACGAGGATCGCGGCATCGACTCCATCGGCCTTGCAACGGCGCACCAACTCGGGACAGTCGACCTCGAGCGTCACCCGATGGCTGCGGTTGGTCGGCAGGCCATGGAAGCGCGGAGCGACAAAGCCGATCCGGCCAGCCGCCGCTTGCCGGCGCAGCTCGGTGAGAGGGAAGTAGGATGCGATGTCCTCGGCGGTCGTATGCGTGCGGTCGATGGCGATGTGCGAGATGCGCAGATCATGGTCGACGGCCGTATCGCCGGAGTAGACGGTGAAGAACTTGGCCGCGGAATTGTAGGGCGCGCCCGGCCCCTGATCACCCTTGCCCGGCTGGAACGGCGCCGCGGTCGTGATGATGGTGAGCCGGCATTGCGACAGCGGCTTGGCCAGGGGATGGAACGGCACGTGCGAATAGTGCGCCCAACGGTAGGGCGCCCCATAGCCCAGCGTCTCGTAGTAGCTGCGGACGCGCTGCAGGTAGGGGATCGGCGCGTCATCCGCTGCGGCAAAGCCAAAGTCGCGCCCGTCGTCGCTCATCGTCCCTCACCGCGCCGCGGTCACCCGGATCTCGACCATCTTGGCGGGCGATTGCAGCCGCGCCTCGATGCAGGCGCGCGCCGGCGCACAGCCGGTCGGAACCCAGGCGTCCCAGACTTTGTTCATGTCGTCGACCGTGCGGATGTCCTGCAGCCAGATCGTCGCCTGCAGGAGCTTCGACTTGTCGGTACCGGCCTTGGCGAGGAGCGCATCAATGGCGGCAAGGATTTCCTGCGTCTGAGCGCCGACACTCTGGCCGGCGGTTTTGTCCGCGGTCAGCCCCGCCAGATAGACGGTGTCGCCATGGATGACGACCTTGCTCAGCCGCGCTCCGACATCGATGCGATTGATGGTCACGGGGGTCTCCTCCAGTCTTGCATTTTGCACTATATCTGGCTATATATCCGGCCATAAACAGATGTCCGGTTATAGGCCACTGAAGCGGTGACAACAACAGCCCAGCGTCGAGCAACCAAGCGGTACCGCGAGCGGCGCCGCAAACGCGGCCTCACGCGTCTGGAGGTCCAAGTGCCGACGGGCGAGATTGCCGTAATCCGGAAGGCTGCAGCAATCCTACGCGACCGAGAAGCCGAGGCAGCCAAGCTGCGGACGTTTTTGGGATTCGCAGCCGAGCCCGGCCGCTTGTCAAGCGCCCTCGATATGTTCGCGATGAAGGAAGAGCTTTCCCCGGAAGGCGAAACCCTGTGGAATGATGCCATGGCGCGGATCGAACGCGAACGGCACGATCCGACCCTCAGCCGCAGCCGAGATATCGACCTTTGAGTGTCCTCGTCGACACCAATGTCATCTCTGAGCTCAAGCGCGGTCGCAATGCTCACCCCGCCGTGACGGCTTGGTCCGCAGCCCTGCCACCGGAGCAAATATTCACCAGCGTCGTCGTTCTCGGCGAGATTCGTCGCGGAATCAAACTCATTGCAAGGCGCGACAGGTTGCAAGCCGACATCCTTGAGCGTTGGTACGTTGATATGCGTCAGCAGATCGGCGATAGAGTGCTCGCTGTCGATGAAGCAGTCATGATGGCCTGGTCGAAGATCTCAGTCCCCAACATGCTGCCGGCCTACGATGGCCTTATCGCGGCAACTGCGCTCGTGCATGGAATGACGGTCGCCACACGCAACACGGCGGACTACAGCCGCGTTGGAGTTGAAGTCATTGATCCGTGGTCCGAGACGCCGCGATTGTGATTGGCAATGTTCGCTCCGCAAGACAGGTCTATCTGCTCAAGGCGTATATTATATAGTGAAGCTGCGGCGGGCCGGTGGAACTGGGACGAATATTCGTTGCGATCGCTACGCGGAATAGGGACCCATCATGAAACGCCGCCAATTCCTCAAGCTTGGTGCGGCCACCGCCGCGAGCCTCGCCG
>DAIUEP010000173.1:0-10880 GCA_036845065.1 Xanthobacteraceae bacterium
CGCCCGGCCAAGCGACGCGCTCAGTCGTAATAGGCCGGCGATTTCTTCTGAGTGTCCGCCTGCGCCTTGTCGTGGTGGATCCAGAGCTGCGCCCGGGTGTGCGCGAGAATCGCGGCGATCCGATCCATCGAGGTGAGCGTCTTCTGCACATCGACGTTGAAGGACGGCACGCGCCGATAATCCCAGTTCTCGCGGAAATGCGCAGCGTCGCCGCTGATCAGGATCGGGCCCGTGCGCGCCAGCCGGACCAGGATCGATTGATGGCCGGGCGTATGGCCGGGCGTCGACAGCAGCGTCACGCTGCCGTCACCGAACACATCATAATCGCCCTCGAGCTTGGTGACCGGATGCGACGGCTTGAAGCGCGGCGCGTTGTTGGCGCCCGGCCATTCGTATTCGGCCTTCTGCATCAGCAGCATGGCCTGCGGAAACAGCTCCACGTTGCCGATGTGGTCCGGGTGGGTATGCGAAGCCGCGACGAGCTTGACGTCCGCAGGCTTCACCTTGATCTCGTCGAGTTGGGAGGCGAGCGTGCGCGCCAGCCGCCAGCGCGTGAACTCACCGCGGCCCTCCGGGACATTGACGAGCTCGTCATTCAGCCCGGTCTCCCACAGCATATAGCCCTGCGCGTGCTTGATGAGATAGCAGTTGGTCACGTACTCGGTCTTCTTGCCCACGTTCACGCCCGGCGACCAGCGCGACAGATCGGGCACCTGCCCCTGCCCGCATTCGATCACGTACAGGCGCTCGGCGGTGCCGGGCGCGGTCTGGGCGACGGCGGGGGTGGCGAAAGCTGACAGAGCCAATGCGATTGCAATACTCACTTTCATGGCGCTTCCTCCTGTGTTTCTTTCCGGCGACGACCATTGGCCTCGCTTTGGCCCAAGGTTAGCACAGGCGCGCGATGAAAAAGACGGCGAAGAAACGAAGGGGCAGTGTCGATCGCAGCGAGACGTTCGACGAATTCCTCGCCAGGGACGGCCTGCTGGCCGAGACTGAGAGCGGAACTGGAGTGACAAAACCGGACCTAGTGCCGCCACGCAAGCCCAGCCCGTACTTGAACGGGTTCAGCATCAGGCTCGGTCAGTCTGACCCCGGGGGACGCAGCGGCACCGGCCAGTAGATCCTTGCGTGAAACCATGTTTGCCACCTGACCTCGATTGAATTCGCAAGCTAACGCACCAACTCCCGCATCGCCTTGTCCAATCCCTCGAGCGTCAGCGGATACATCCGTCCGCCGAGAATCTGCCGCATCATGCGGATCGACTGGGTGTGCTCCCATTCGGCTTCCGGCGTCGGATTGAGCCACACGCAGGCCGGATAGGTGCGCGTCACGCGCTCCATCCACAGCTGCCCGGCCTCCTCGTTGTAGTGCTCGACCGAGCCGCCCGGCGCCACGATCTCGTAAGGCGACATCGCGGCATCGCCCACGAAGATCGCCTTGTAGTCGTGCGGATAGGTGTGCAGCACGTCCCAGGTCGGCGTGGTCTCGTTGAAGCGGCGGCGGTTCTCCTTCCATACCCGCTCGTACAAGCAGTTGTGGAAGTAGAAATGCTCCATGTGCTTGAACTCGCTGCGCGCCGCCGAGAACAGCTCCTCGGTCGCCTTGATGTACCAGTCCATCGAGCCGCCGATGTCGAAGAACAACAGCACCTTCACGGCGTTGTGGCGCTCCGGCCGCATCAGGATGTCGAGATAGCCCTTGTGCGCGGTGCCCTTGATGGTGCCGTCGAGGTCGAGCTCCTCGGGCGCGCCGGTGCGCGCGAACTTGCGCAGCCGCCGCAGCGCCACCTTGATGTTGCGGGTGCCGAGCTCGACCTTGTCGTCGAGGTCCTTGAAGTCGCGCCGGTCCCAGACCTTGACCGCGCGCCGGTTGCGGCCCTCGTCCTGGCCGATGCGCACGCCTTCCGGGTTGTAGCCATAGGCGCCGAACGGCGAGGTGCCGGCCGTGCCGATCCACTTGCTGCCGCCCTGGTGGCGCCCTTTCTGCTCGGCGAGCCGCTGGCGCAGCGTTTCGAGCAGCTTGTCGAGGCCGCCCATGGCCTCGATCTGCTTCTTCTCCTCCTCGGTCAGATATTTCTCGGCGAGCTTCTTGAGCCACTCGGCCGGGATGTCGACCGCGATCGCGTCGCTGAGCAGCTCCAGGCCCTTGAACACATGGCCGAACACGCGATCGAACTTGTCGAGATTGCGCTCGTCCTTGATCAGCGCGGCGCGCGAGAGATAGTAGAAGTCCTCGACCCGACGCGACGCGAGGTCGCGCTCCATCGCCTCCATCAGCGTGAGATATTCGCGCAGCGTCACCGGCACGCCGGCAGATTTCAGCTCATGGAAAAAGGTGACGAACATGCGCTTACGCGACCCGGAGAGCGCGCGCGACCGCGTCCGGCTCGCGCTCGATCACGATGAGATAGGCGCGGACCGCGCCATCCGGTTTCGAGCGGCCCTGCTCCCAGTCGCGGATGCGCGCGGGCGTGAAGCCATAGCGGCGCGCGAACTCGTCCTGCGACAAGCGCAGCTTGCGGCGCAGCGCCTTGACGTTCACCTCGACCGGCACGTGGATGCGATAGGTGCCCGGCTCGGCCTCGCCGCGAATGATTGCGCGCGCTTCCTTGGCAGCCTCGATCAGCCTCTTTCCAAGCTTGCTCATCTCCCGCCTCTTCGATTCGCGATCATGCTCCGCACGGACTCCCGATAGTCGTCGGCTGCGGCGGAGAGCTCCGCCCTCAATTCGTTTTGCTCGGCCTTCGACAGGTTCGCGCGCTCCCCCTTGTCGATCACCGCCAGCAGCAACACTGGCACATCCTCCGCCGCAAAATAGGTGATGATCCGGTAGCCTCCTGACTTGCCCTTGCCACGCCCGGCCACGCGGACCTTGCGGGCGCCTCCCGTCCCCGGGATCACGTCGCCGACCGTTGGATCACGCGCAATCAGCGTGACGATCTCGAAGCGCTCTGATTCCGACAGACCGGCTCGCGCCGCATCCCGTAGGAAGACCGACGTTTCGATGACAGCATGCATATACGGAGAGTCCGTAGTATTGGCAAGGCCCACCCGCTGATGTTCTCTTTTTGTTCCACGCGTGTCAACGACGGATGGACGGATGACTTCGCGCTTTCGCCGCGTACGAGGATGTGTTGAGAAGGAGTCCTATGAGGCATGCGCCAGTGGGCGGGGATTCCACATGCAGTCTGTCACCCGCCTTGCCGGCATTCTCGCGGCCGCGCTCATGCTGCTCGCGCCGGCGTTGTGGAACGGCTTTCCGTTGTTGCAGTACGATACCGGCGGCTATTTCGTGCGCTGGCACGAGGGAACGCTGGAGGAAAGCCGCTCGACGGTTTACGGCTTGTTCCTGAATCTCCTGTCGTGGCCCGATTTCTGGCCGGTCGTGGCGGTGCAGACCCTGGTCACGGTCTGGATCGTGGCGCTGGTGCTGCGCTCGCACGGACTCGGTGGACGCGCGCTCATCCTTCCAATCACCATCGCCGCGCTGTCGGTCCTGACCGCGCTGCCCTGGCTGACCAGCCAGCTCATCACCGATATCCTTGCGGGCCTCGCGGTGCTGGCGCTCTATCTCGTTGTCGCGCGCGCGGGCACGCTCATGGCTTGGGAGCGCGTGGCGCTCATGGCGTTCATCGCCTTTGCGGCCGCGACCCATAACGCCACGCTTGCGGTGCTCATGCTGCTCGTCGCCGCGGGCCTCGTCATCGCCCTCTTCGATCGCGCGACGGTGCCACTCGCCGGGGTAGGGCGTGGGGCGCTCGCGCTCGCGCTTGGCGCCGCGCTCCTGGTGGCCACGAACTATGTGGTAGCGCGTAAGCTTGCCTGGACGCCCGGCGGCATCGCACTCATGTTCGGGCGCATGCTCAACGAGGGCATTGCGCAGCGTTTTCTCACCGAGCGCTGCCCGGACCCGCGTTTCAAGCTCTGCGACCACATCAGCGAGTTGCCCAACGATGCCGACGTGTTCTTCTGGGGCGAGAGCGTGTTCGACCGGCTCGGGCGCTTCAAAGGCATGAACGCGGAAATGCGTACCATCGTGCTCGAGAGCTTCGCCGCCTATCCCTGGCTGCAAATCAAGGGGGCCGTGATTGCAACGGCACGGCAGCTTGTGATGGTCGCCACCGGCTATGGCGTGAATACCGAGGTCTGGCACACCTACGGCATGATCGAGACCTTCGCGCCCCAGATGCTGCCAGCCATGAATGCCGCCCACCAGCAGCACCGCGATCTCAATTTCGGAACCATCAACCGCCTGCATGTGCCGGCCGCCTATCTCGCCATGCTGCTCCTGATCGGACTGATCGCGCTCGCCCCGCGGCACGACCGGATCGCGCATCTCCGGCCCCTCGCCATCACGGTGGCGCTTGCGCTTCTGGCCAATGCCTTCGTCTGCGGCGCCCTGTCGAACCCGCATGACCGCTACGGCGCCCGGATGGTCTGGCTGGCGGTCTTGACGCTGGTGCTCTGTCCCTGGCCCGTCGCTCCGAGTTCCGGGAGTGGCATGAAAGTCACACCAGCCGGGATTCGTCGGCGGCAACACATTTGAAAATTGCAAATCAGCACGCTCCCGGCTTAGGTTGACTTACCGATTTTATCGGGGGGTTGGAGCGGAAAGCCCCGGGCACGGCCCGGGGCTTTCCTTCTTTTTGGGTCTCTCTCTGTTGTTTCTCGATCGCGCACGCCTCTTTGGCGGCCTCTTCCTGACCTGACACAGCCTTCCCCCCGCTCCTGATCCTTCAACCCACAACTCTCCAGATCCAGCGTGATTCGCGGGCGGAGAATCTGATTTGACGCGGTCGGTCAAAAGATATTATCTTTATCATGTTTCGATCGGGCTCAGACACATGCCGCTCCATCCAGCCATCACGCGCGGCCAGATCCTCGCCTTTCGCGGCCCGACGCTGTCGGCGCGTATCGTCGGGCAGGTCCGCGAGGCGCTGTTTGCCAAAGATATGCGGCCGGGCGACTTCCTCGGCACCGAGAAGGATCTGGCCGAGCGGTTCGGGGTAAGCCGCATCGTGGCGCGCGACGCGCTGCGCACGCTCGAGGCGCTCGGCATCGTCGAGATCAAGGTCGGTGCGGGCGGCGGCGCGCGCATCGCACAAGGCAATGCCCGCCTGTTCGCCGAGGCGCTCGCCGTGCAGCTCGACCTCACGGGCGTGTCGGTCGGCGAGATCATGGATGCGCAGCGCGCGATCGAGAGCCTCACGGCCGAGCTTGCCGCCATCAACGGCACCGCGGCGGACCATGCGCGGCTTCACGCCCTCAACGCCGAGGCCGAACGGCAGATCGACGACGTCGCGGCCTATACGCGGCTCGGACGCGAGTTCCATCTCGCCGTCGCGGAGGCCTCGCATAATCGCGTCCTGGTGGTGCAGCTCATTTCGCTTCAGCACGTGTCCTGGCCGTCGCGGAATCCGACGCTGACGCCCGCCGTGGCGCGGCGCATTCTCGGCGTGCACCAGGAGCTCGCCGCGCTGATCGAGATGCGCGACGCCGCCGGCGCCAGGCGGCTGATGGACGAGCACGTGAAGATGATCAGGGCGCGGCGCGTCGCCGAGCATCGCGACGCCGGGGCCGAACGGGACTGCTGCTGAACCATCCGTAACACCAGTGATCACAGAGGAGACGCCCATGGCGAAGGAGACGTTCATCGTCGAGCCGCACTTCCGGCTGCAGGAATGGGTGGCGGAAGAGAAGGGTTACTTCAGGGACGAAGGGCTCGACTACATCTTCCAGGAGCTGATCCAGTCGACCGACGGCAAGCATCATTACAAGGGCGACAAGGTCGGCGCGATGCAGAGCTTCGAGCGCGGCCGCGCCTCGGACGTGAGCTGCGCCTGTCACTGGACGGTCGGCGTCGCCGCCTCCAAGGGCAAGGGCCGCCTCTACGCCGACGTCTACTCGGTCGCGCCGTCCGGCGTGTTCGTGCCGGCGGATTCGCCGGTGAAGAAACCCGAGGATCTCGCGGGCGTGCCGATCGCGGTCGGCTACCAGTCGGGCAGCCACTATTCGACCATCCAGGCGCTCGAACAATATATGCCGGCCGACCGGATCAACCTCACCTTCGCGGACGGGATGCTGTTCCACCGCATGGATCAGCTCATCGACGGCAAGGCGCAGGCCTCCGCGCTGTTCTCGGGGCCCTACTATTTCGCCGAGCAGCTCGGCTTTCGCAAAATCATCGACACGACCTTCATGATCGCCAGCATGGTCACCGGTGATCCCGACCCGGAGGATCTGCGCAAGTTCTTCCGCGCGCTGCGGCGCGCGCAACGCGACATCGACCTGCGCCCCGACCTCTACACCCACTACTACAAGCGCGAGTTCCCGGTGCGCTACCACGCCACGATGGACACGCGGCGCTGGGGCCCGGGCGAGCGGCTGGTGTTCGAGCCCTACACCAAGGAGGTCTATGACGAGACCTTCAAGTGGATCGCCGACCACGGCATCTTCGCCGACACCGGCATGGGCGCCGGCAAGTATGAGGACGCGGTCATCACCGGCGCGCGGTAGGGCGAGCATCGGAACGCAGCAACCATTAAGTTGCGAGACGGCATCACCGCGACGCCGCGTAATGCGCGAGCGCCGCGAGATCGGCGTCGGCGAGGCCGGCGACCGCCGCGCTCATCAGCGTGTCGGCGCCGGAGCGCCGGCCATCGCGCAACTCCTGGAGCGCCTTGCTCAGGTAGTCGACGCGCTGCTTGGCAAGGCGCGGGATCTGGTCCGCGCCGGTGAGAGAAGGCAGATGGCAGGAGCCGCAGCGCCGCCCGGCCGCGAGCTCGGCGCCGCGCGCCGCCAGCGCCGGATCGATCGGCTCGCCGCTCGGTTTCGCGGGCAGCGCGGCGAAGTGCTTGGCCAGCGCCAGCAGGTCGTCGTCCTTGAGCCCTTTGATCAGCCCCGCCATGGCCTCGACCTTGCGCACGCCTTCACGCATCAGGAAGAGCTGATTCACGACAAAGAACTCGGGCTGACCGGCGAGCGACGGAATGGCCGGCAGGCGCGAATTACCATCCTCGCCATGGCAGGCGCCGCATTGCTTGATGCGTTCGGCTATGGGTACGCTTTGCGCGCGTGCCCAGCCGATCGAGACGGCGGCGGCCACAAGCCCAAGCACAGGGACCAGAACCAGCGGCCGCCACATTGCCGAAAGCATCGCGGACACGCCCGTCTCAGCGGCTGTACGAGATGCGGTAGACCGCGCCGTTCTGCTCGTCCGACACCAGCATGGCGCCGTCGGGCATCTGATGCACGTAGGCCGGCCGGCCGTAAAACTCGTTCTTGCCGTTGTCGAGGAGCCCGGTCAGGAACGGCTCTATGGTTGCGCGCGCGCCGTTTGCCCTGGCGAGCACGACGTCATAGCCGAATTTCTTCTCGCGGTTCCACGAGCCATGCCGGGCGATGAAGCCCATGTTCTGATATTGCTTGGGGAACATCGCGCCGGTGTAGAACTTGATGCCGAGGCCTGCGGCATGCGGGCCGGTGAGCGCCGCCGGCAGGATCACGCCCGCGCAGGGGTTGGGCCGCTTGATGTCGGGATCGGCGATGCCGTTGGCGTGGCAATACGGAAAGCCGAAGCTGGCGCCCTCCTGGCCGCGCGGGATGCGGTTGAGCTCGTCCTGCGGGCCATCGTTGCCGGCCCAGTCGCGGCCGTTGTCGGTGAACCACAATTCCTTCGTCACCGGATGCCAGTCGAAGCCGACGGTGTTGCGCACGCCGCGCGCCACGATCTCCATGCCGGAGCCATCCGCGTTGTAGCGCCGAATCTGGCCGTGGACGCCCGGATTGACCTCGCAGACGTTGCAGTTTGCGCCGACCTGCACGTAGAGCTTTCCGTCTGGACCGAACGCGACGTACTTCCAATTGTGGTGCACGGTGTCCGGCAGATTGAACTTCTCAGTCAGCTCGACCGGCTCGCCGGGGTTGTCGAGCTTGTCCTCAATGTTGTCGTAGCGAAGCACCCGGTTGATCGCGAACACGTAGAGCGAGCCGTCGCGGAACGCCAATCCGTTCGGCTGGGTCAGTCCCTGCAGCAGCACCTTGGGCTCGCGCTTGCCGTCCTTCTCCGTGATGGCATAGACGCGGCCGATCGTGCGCGTGCCCATGAACATCGTGCCTTTGCTGCCCATCATCATGGTGCGGGCGCCCGGGTGGCCGCTCGACCAGAGCTCGGCCTTGAAACCCTGCGGCAGCTTGATCTTGTCGAGCGGGAGCTTGTCGACCGGCGTCGCCAAGGGCGGCGTCGGATGCGGGCGCAGATTGGAGTCCTGTCCGCTCGCGCCCGCATTGGTGCGGTCGAGCGGGCTGAAGCCCGGTTGCGCGAGCGCCGTCGTGAGGCCGATGGCAAGCATCGCCGAGGCGGCGGCCAATCGCGTCATCATCGAGATGGTCATGATGCTGATGGTCATGTTGTCCTCCCTGTCAACGCCAAGAAAATTCCCCGATCGGAAAGCGGCCGTCATTTGATCATCGTATTGGGGATGATCAGAGCGATCTCCGGAAAAGCCTCCCTGGTGAACGCTCTTCGGTCAAGGCGCCGGATGTTAGCCCGGTCAGGACCCGCGTCAATTTTGAATGCCGCGCGCATGCTTGTTGCGACGTTATGACCGATCATGGCGGGTCCGATCGTGGGCGTTGCGACGACGGGCAGGCCCTCGTGGCGACGCTTTCACCCAGGCGGAACCCGGCACCTCTTATTTCTGCCGTATCAGCCATGCTATCCATGGCTCCGTTTTCCCTCGGCTATGGATAGATCATGCGCCGCACCGTCATGTCAGGACTGGTCTTGTCATTGCTGTCGGCACCGTTGTCGACATGGCTCCTGCCGGCTGCCCACGCCCAGAATGGCCCGGGTGCCTCCGGCCCACGCATCGAGTGGGAGGTCAAGCATCGCTTCCGCCTGTTCCGCAACGAGGCCGACTTCCAGCGCCACGTCGCGGCGTCGCGCAATGACGGCGTGCTCGGGGCCGAGCGCCGGCTGGCGATCGGGAGCGACGGTCGCGGCTGGGCCCGCGACATCGTCGAGCGCCTGTGCGTCGATCGCGCCGGACGCCTGATCGAGACCTGCGACCGCGACGGCACGCGCGAGAACTATCTGTCGCCGCGCGACCACGCCATCGGCCTCGTGCTGGCAGGCACGGTGCCCGCGAATGTGCGCTGCGTATGGACCTTCGAGGACGGCGCGGGCGAGCCACGGCAGGTCGAGGCCACCTGCGACGACGAGGTCAAGATCCGCGTCGCCTACGGCAAGACGACCGCCGCAACGGTCGATATCGCGCTGCCGGACGGCACCGCCCAACGCGTCGTGACCGAGATCGCGGTGCGCGACGTCTTGATTGCCGGCATGGGCGATTCGATCGCGGCCGGCGAGGGCAATCCCGATCGCGCGGTGCGGCTCTCCGACGAAGGCTTCTGCTTCCGTCGCTTCCTGGGCGGCAGCTTCAGCGAATATTTTCGCCCCGGCCGCGACGGCTACGGCGGCAACCGATCGTGTGCGGGCGACCCCGGCAGTGACTCCGACACCGCCGGCTGGGCCCGCCAGAGCGCGCGCTGGGAGAGTGGTCCCTGCCACCGTTCGCTCTACAGCTATCAGACGCGCACCGCGCTCGCGCTTGCGGTCGAGAACCCGCATATCGCCGTCACCTACCTGCCGCTCGCCTGCTCGGGCGCGACCATCAGCGCGGGCTTCCTCGGCAGCCAGCGCATTGTCGAATGCGCGAGCCCCGGCACGAACACGACCTGCCCGAACACCACGCGCGCGCAGCTTACGGAGCTTACCGACACGCTCGCCAAGGCGCGCGCCGCCAATGCCGAGCGCAAGCTCGATCTCGTGCTGCTCACAATCGGGGCAAACGACATCCGCTTCTCGGGCCTTGTCGGTCACGTCATCATCGAGGCGCGGACCGAGCGCGCGCTCTTCGGCCGTGGCAGCCATGTCGCGACGGTCGCGGATTCGCAGAAAATCCTTGACGGCGCGTTCCCGAACGATTTCGCCAAGCTGCGCTCGGCGCTCAAGCCGCTCGTCGGCGGCGATCTCTCACGCGTCGTGTTCGTCTCCTATGGCCATCCGGCGCTCGCCGCGCCCGATACGCCCTGCCCCGGCGGACGCGACGGCTTCGACGTACATCCCGCCTTCGGAGCGGACGACACGCGCCTGCGCGAAGTCGCCGACTTCGTCTCCGAACAATTCCTGCCTAAGATCAAGGCGCTGGCGCTCTGCGAGGGCCGCGGCTGCCGGGACGCCAAAGACCGCATGACCTTCGTCGACGCGCATCAGCGCGCCTTCGCGGACCACGGCGTCTGCACGCGCTCCGACAACGATCCGCCGTTCGACCGCGAATGCTTCTCGTCCAAGGGCGAAAGCTTCGATCGCAACCCGGCCACCGCCGCAAGCGATCCGATGGCGTGCGGGCGCGGCGCCAGCGAGTTCCGGCCCTATGCGCCACGGCAGCGCTGGGTGCGCACCGCCAATGACAGCTACTTCGTCGCCATGACCTACCCACAGGGGCTCGGCGCGACGCTGCAGCCCGCGAACATCCACGACGCGACCTGGGGCGTGCTCGCGGCCGTCTATGGCGGCGCCATCCACCCGACCGCGGAAGGCCACGCCGCCATGGCGGACGCAGCGCTGCCGGCGGTGCGCGAAACGCTCGGGCTCGAGGCGCCCGCCGAACGCGGCAACGATGCGCCCTCAGCGCCGTTCAATCCGGTGATCCCGCAGCGGCAAGGCGCGCGGTAACGGGAACCGTCGCCGGGGGTTATTGAGGCAGCGACGTCGGACAGTTCAGTCCCCATCCGATGAGGACACTGTTCCGGTCAGGCTCAATCGCTGCATCTTCGCCGCTCATCCAGCAAGCGGGGCCATCGCCTGATCGATG
>DAIUEP010000174.1:0-8802 GCA_036845065.1 Xanthobacteraceae bacterium
TTCCTGACAGAGTTTGCTGCAGGTGGTGCAGGAACTTCAAATCGGCGGCACTAGTCGCGGCTCGTGACGCCCCGCGTTCGCGCGGGGTGTCGACCGTCTGATCGGATTCTGTCTTGCATCGGCTGCACATTCCAGCGAGGTCGGCCATGTCTCACAGCGCCCACGCTCTCGAGCCCGCACAAGCTGGCGGCGCTGCGACCCACTCGGGCGTGCTGTGGCGCACGACCATCATTGGCCTCACCGCGTTTCTCACCGTCGTGGACTTGTTCGCCACGCAAGCGATCCTGCCGTCGCTGGCGCGCGCCTATGGGGTGGCTCCGGCCGCCATGGGTGTCGCGGTCAACGCCAGCACGCTTGGCATGGCGATCGCCGGGCTTGTGGTCGCGCTGTTCAGCCGGCGTATCGACCGGAGGCTCGGAATCCTGGTCAGCCTCGTGGTGCTGGCGGTGCCGACCGCGCTCCTTGCGCACGCGCCCGACCTGATGACGTTCACGATCCTGCGTCTCTTGCAGGGTGTATGCATGGCTTCGGCCTTCACGCTCACGCTTGCGTATCTGGGCGAGGAATGCAGCGCGGCTGACGCCGGCGGCGCGTTCGCGGCCTACATCACCGGCAATGTCGCCAGCAACCTCATCGGGCGCCTGGTCTCGGCCGCGGTCGCGGACCATTTCGGCCTTGCCTTGAACTTCTATTTCTTCGCAATCCTCAATCTTGCCGGCGCGGTGCTGGTCTATTTCACGATCGCGCGCAGCACGCCGATGCACGAGATGGCGATGTCCAGGCGCTCGCCGCTGGCGGCCTGGCTCGACCACCTCCGCAATCCTCGCCTGCGGGCGGCGTTCGGTATCGGCTTCTGCATCCTGTTCGCGTTCATCGGCACTTTCACCTACGTCAACTTCGTGCTGGTGCGGCCGCCCTTGTCGCTGGCGCCCATGACGCTCGGGCTGGTCTATTTCGTCTTTGCGCCGTCGATCGTGACGACGCTGCTCGCGGGCCGTGCCGTGCGTCGGATCGGCACGATGCGGACCGTCTGGCTGTCGTTCGGTCTCGCGGGAGCCGGCCTGCCGCTCCTGTTGCTGCCGGATCTGGCCGCCGTGCTGGCCGGTATGGTCCTGGTGGGCGTCGGGACGTTCTTTGCGCAGGCCGCAGCGACCGGCTTCGTGAGCGCCTCCGCCACCTCGGAGCGCGGCTCCGCGAGCGGCATCTATCTCGCCTGCTATTTCCTCGGCGGCATGGTGGGGACCGCGGTGCTAGGCACGATCTTCGACCGCTTCGGCTGGGCCGCCTGCGTCGTCGGCATCGGCCTCGCGCTGGCGGCCGGCAGCGCGCTCGCCTGCCGTCTGACGCCTGACAGGTCCGTGCCGAATCCCTGACCGACCGATCCTTGCCGGCTTGGTCACCCAGGACATTGTGGGCTACAGTGCTCCTTCAAACTTGAACACCAGGAAGGAGCCGGGGAGGGATGCCGCAGATTTTCGTGTGTAAAGACGTCGAGATGCGTGACGGCGATGTGCGCATCGTTCGTCAGGAGAGGCTTGAGATCGGCGTTTATCGGCATGCCGGCGCCTACTACGCCTACCGCAACCATTGCCTGCATCAGGGTGGCCCGGCCTGCGAAGGCGTGATCAAGGGCAAGGTGGTCGATCTCCTCGGCCCGGACAAATCCTATCTCGGCCAGACCTACGATCATGACGATCCCCACATCGTGTGCCCCTGGCACGGCTGGGAATACAAGCTACTCACCGGCGAATGCGCGCCTGATCCGAGCCTGCGGCTCAAGCGCTTTGAGGTCGTGCAGCGCGAGGGAGGCATCTATGTCGTCGTCTGAGGCTCTCGACCATCCGGCCGACATGCTCAAGCACGCGAGCGATGCGCTGGCCGCAGCGGTTGCCGATCCCGACCGCGTTCCGGACGCCGCGCTGCGCACGCTGATCGGCAATGCGGTGCGGCTCTATGCGGTCAAGGCGGAGAACGGCATGCGCGCGCCGCTGCCCGCGGGCGGCGGCGGCGTGACCATCACGGACGCGATGCTCACGGTCACCGATCTCTTGCATGCGCTCAACGTGCAGCTGTTCGAGCTCAGCATGTGGCAGGCGATGACCGGCAACTGCATCGCGCCGCATCAGCGGGTCGACGCGCCGCAATCCTGAGAGCTCCACCGATAAAGGCCCGCCGCGCGGGCGCGACCCAAACCCAGGGACATCCCATGAACATCGTGACGCCCATCGTCCGCGATCCGAACCAGGAACAGTTCGACACCCGCCGTCTGCTCGCGCATGCGCAGCAGCAGGCCGAGGACCGCAAGTACGAAGACTTCATGATTGTCGACGTCGACGCCCATCACTATGAGACCGGCTCCTACAAGGAGATCTTCGGCTATATCGAAGACCCGGTGATGCGCGACCAGTTCGTCTACAGCAAGGGCAACACGCTGCAGCCGCGCTCGACCGGCGGCTACCAGGAGATGGCCGGCCGCATCACCCGCTATCAGCATCGCGCCTCCGAAGTGGCCTCGGACAAGCCGCATCGCGACATCAGCCTGACCCGAAAATGGATGGACTCGATCGGGGTCGATGTCGCCTGCATCTTTCCGACCCCGATGCTGGGGCTCGGCCTCAACCCGGTGGTCGAGGTCGAGGTGCAGTATGCGCGCGCCTATAACCGCTGGCTCACCGAGAACATCCTGTCGCAAGAGCCGCGCATGGTATCCATGCTCTATCTGCCGATGAACGATCCGGTCGCGGCACTGAAGATGGTCGAGGATTTCGGCGACCGCAAAGGCGTGGTCGGCTTCCTGGTCACGACCGTGCGCTACAAGCCGCTCTACGACAACGCCTACATGAAGCTCTACGCGGCGCTCCAGGAGCGCTCGCTGCCGCTCGCATTCCATGCGGCGACGAACTGGGGCGACCAGAGCATGCACATTACCAATCGCTTCATCGCGACGCATGCGCTCGGCTTCACCTGGTTCAACATCGTCCACCTGACCAACTGGGTGGTGAACGGCATTCCGGAGCGCTTCCCGGGCCTCAAGACGATCTGGATCGAGAGCGGGCTCGCCTGGGTTCCGTTCCTGATGCAGCGGCTCGACAACGAATACATGATGCGCAGCTCGGAGGCGCCTTCGCTCAAGCGCAAGCCGAGCGACTACATGCGCGAAATGTTCTACACCACGCAGCCGATGGAGATGATCGGCAACCAGACCATGCTGCAAGAGACCTTCAAGATGATGAACGCCGAGACGCAGCTCGTCTACGCATCCGATTATCCGCACTGGGATATGGACCTGCCGTCGACCATCTACGATCTGCCGTTCCTGTCCATGCAGGCCAAGCGCAACATTCTGGGCGAGAACGCGCGCAAGCTGTTCAAGCTCGACACCTTCATCTCGGATGAGAAGAAGGCGCGCCTCAAGGCCCGCGGCCTGGCGTAGCAGGCGGCGGGGGAGGCGGCCCGTTGCTCGGTAAGGCTGCTCGGCTCTCGTTGTGATGGACACACTCTCCACGTCATGGCCGGGCTCGTCCCGGCCATCCACGTTTTCGGTGTTGCGCCACTTCAAGACGTGGATGCCCGCGACAAGCACGGGCATGGCGATGCGGTTGTTGTCGGGCAGGGCGCGCACGGCGTTCTGCAGATCGGCGCGCCGGTCGTGTCGACGCCCTGAAAAAAAGCGGCCGATCCAGGATCGGCCGCGGGAGGACGGGAGGATAGGAGAGAGTGGATTGCGAGAAACGAGAAAGAGGTCTTGTCAGCGGCCCTGGGTCGGGTCGTGGGCGAGCTGAGCGCGGACCGTCGGATCGGGATCGGCGCCGACTTTCTTGCCGTTGACGATCACGTCGTAGCGGGCGTTCTTGGCCATGGCGATCGAGCCGGAAACGGTCCCGAGCACGATGGCGGCGGCAATTGCGATCTTGGTGAACATCGTCGTGTCTCCTTTTCGGTCGAGCCGTTGTGGCTCACACGGCAATGAATTCGCGGACGGCGGGAGAAGGTTACAAGGCGGAACCGGCCTGTTCGTCCGCGTGCGGGGCGCGTGGGCGCCGCAGTTGCGGCCGCCTTCGCCTGTCGATGCGCTGTTTTGCGAGGGCAGCCGGCCGGTGCCCAGATCGCGGGTGCCCCCGGCCGGCCTCGTAACCTTCCCGGAAAGCATGGCGAACATAGCCGGTGAGCATATCCACAGACGCCCCGACCGGCATCGACGTCCGAGTCGCCGGGACATGAGGTTGACCCATGGAAACCAACACTCTGATCGATCAGCTCGCGATGCGAGCGGCGCCGGTGTCGCGGCTGCTTTCGCCGTGGCGGCGGACCGCGCTTTGGCTCGCCCTGTCTCTTCTCTATGTTGGCGTCGTCGCCTGGTTGCATCTGCTGACAACTGGTCTGCCGGGGCCGATCGGGTTTCGCCTCGCTCTTGAGCAGGCCGCGATCCTGGCAACGGCGGTGACCGCCGCGATGGCGGCGTTCTCCAGCATCGTGCCGGGGCGTGACCGGCGCGTCGCGCTCCTCCCGCTCCTCCCGTTGGCGATCTGGCTCGCCACGCTCGGCCAAGGCTGCCTGAGCGACTGGCAGGCGTCCGGTGCCGCAGGTCTTGGCCTTCGGCCCGACTGGGACTGCGCGCCGGCGGCGATCCTGCTTGGCATTCTTCCGACGGTCGCCATGCTGGCGATGCTGCGGCGCGGCGCCCCCCTGGTGCCGGCGACGTCGATGGCGCTGGGCGCGCTTGCGGTCGCCGCGATCGTGAATCTCGGCCTGCGGCTGTTTCACGTCGGCGATCTCAGCATCCAGATCCTGGTCTGGCACCTCTTTGGAGCCGCCTTGCTGGCGATCGTGGCGAGCCGGCTCGGCCGTCATGCGCTCAGCTGGCGCGCCTTGCTGAAGCGCGCACGTGCCGACGAGCGATACGCCACGACGCCGTGACGAGGGTGTCTACGCGATTTGCTTCTGGCCGCTCGCTTGAGCGGCCAGAACCGAGACTAGGATATCGATGGACGTCGCGGGCAAGCCCGCTGTCGAAATTGCGACGCAGTTTTCGCCGGCCGTTCGCAGCGTCGCTTCGAGCGTGGCGCGGTCTGCCACATACGGGCCAAGGCTCAGGCAGCGCGTGTCCGATATCGAGACATGCTCCGACCGGTGTCGGGGGCTATCCTGTACGAAATAGCCATAGAGCATGTATTCGGAGATGCCGCGGGCATGGCAGAGCGCTTCGATCCATTCGGCGCCGGTGATTGTTTCGATGCGCTCGACCATGGCGCGCGCGGCGCGCCGGTCCCACACGACGATGCGGCCGCTGAAATCGGTCATCGCAACCGAGGGCGCCTTCAGTCCCAGGAGCCGCCGGCTCGTCCGCACCCGCTGCGCATGGATCGGGGAACTGGCCAGCACATCGTCCGGCGTCTCAAGCAGTGGTGCGAGCCGTGGCCGCAGCAGCATGGACAGATCAAATCGCCGAAAGAAGACCACGTCGGAATCGAGGATGCAGTGACGGTCCTCCGGAAACGCGACCGCGGCCGCGATCTTGAGAATCCGCTGCAGATGCCAGCCGCCGACCGGGCTCGTGCGCAGCGACCACCAGTAGCGCTGGCCCTTGTGTTGCAGCAGGCGAGGCATCGGCTTGAGCCAGGCGGGCAGGAGATGGGAGGCCGGCACCACTACGCGACGGGTGCCGTTGAAGCGATCGAACAGCGCCAGGTCATCGTCCGGCACGATCACGTGGTGCTTGACGTAGCAGCTGAGATGACGATCGACGCTGGCGCACTGGAGCGCGCAAAGCTCGAGATCGCGCCGAGACGTCGGCGTCACCAGGCTGATCGAGCTCATCAGCGGGCGTCCGCCAGTTCACGCCCGACGGCGGCCACGGGCATACGACCCATCGTGGCGCCGATGCATCCCTCCCCAACGTTCACAAAGTCCACAACCATGCACGCCCGCAGCAAAGCGCGCTCGCCGGGCACCGTGCCAAGGCCGCTACGTCTGGCCTTGGAGCGGTGCGTGGCAGCGCCGGTCTTGCGAAACCCATGGTGCTTACGCAATCCGCCGGCAAAACAAAATTGGACTGACGTATTAATATTAACTCGCATCGACGGAACGGATCGGACAGGCGAGCGCACAGGATCAGGGTCGCCGGCCCGGCTCCAGGGCGGCGTTTGGACTGTTGCCTGCCATAGGCGAGGGGAAGCGAATTGATTGGTGGAGGCCCAGCCTGGACTTGAACCAGGATACGGGATGATGCGTCATCCCTGCGTCGCCATTCCGCCACCGGGCCGCGTGCGGTTCGTAACACGCCGTCCACGTCCGGGCAGCACAAATTGCCGGGAATGGTTAGCCACGGCTCTACGCGATGCCGTTAACGCTGATGGGCGTTGCGCCCGGCGCCGGCGCTTTCTATTCGCACACCAGCCGCCAGCGCGACGGAATCTCGCGGTTGGCCTCGATCACGGCGGTGCCGTTGGGATCGACGTCGAACCGCAGCGTCCCGGCCGGACCGACCAGAACATACTGCGATCCGGCATCGGCGGCTCGCTCGCTCACGATCTGATAGGTGTCAGGCGTGCTGTGGAACGGGCGGTGCACCAGCGCCTTGGCGCCTGCTTCCGCCGGCAGGATCTCCACACGGAAGCCGAGCTTTCCGCTCGTCGGCTGGAAGACCAGTCGCTGGTCCGTGCACTCCGCGAGCGCGGGTGTCGCGAGCACTGCGGACGCCAGGATCAATGGACTGAGAATGCGCATGAATGCCTCGGTGGGAGAAGTCACGATCGACTAGCGAGATACTGTATGTTGCGAATAAGGCATCCCCGCGTACGCGCCAGCACGCGGGGATTAAATATCGGTAAGGACGCCGCGCGAGGCGCGCTACTTCGCGTTCTGCTGCACCCAGGACGAATAGCGTGCGACCCGCGCATAGAGTCCGTAAAGGCCTTTTTCGCTCACGCCGCAGAGCTCGCCCCAGCTGGTGACTCCGACCAGCGTGAACTTGCCGTCGGCGCCCTTTGCGAACAGCGGACCGCCGCTGTCGCCCTGACAGGTATCGCGCTTGGTCGCGGCGCGGCCCGAGCAGATCATGTTGTCGCTGACGAGCTTTCCGACATTGCCCTCGACCAGGCCGCGGACCTGCTGGACCACGCGATCGGCGAGGCCGAACTGCACCTGCGCCTTGCGCAACAGCTCCCCGAGCGCGACCTCCTTGCGATAGTTGATGATGCTGGCGTTGCATGTGCCGTTGTCGAGGATGTCCATCTCGACATGGCGGAGCTCGGTCGGAGTGTCCTTGGTCTCGGTCTCGCCCCAGCCGGCAGCGACCACCTTCTTGCCGACGCCGCCGATTGTGGCTTCGTTCTGCGGTGTGAGCAGGGCGATGGTCGCGGTCTTGCTGGAGCGCGCGCTGGCGGCGAGCTCGAGCAGCGCGATGTCGTTGTCCATCGTTTCCTGGTTGTATTGTGGATGGCGGATCACGCGCTTGAGCTTGATGCGGGCGCCGTCCTTGAAGTCGTTCGATCCGGCGTAGATGTCGATCTTCTCAGGCCCGACGAGGGTGGGGCGCTTCTGGTCGTCCTCGCCGGTGACGCAATGGGCGGCGGTGACGACCCAGCGGTCCGCGATCAGGGAGCCGGCGCAAAACTGGCCCACATAGTTGCCTTCCTGGTCATCGTTCGCATCGGACTGGATCAGCGCCACGATGAACGGATAGGCGCCCTTCGGCGTGATGTCGCCGAAATAGATGCCCTTGTCGGGCTTCTTCGACGTCATGCGGGACTTCGCTGCGTCGAACGGAAGCAACGGGGTGGTCCCCAGGAATTGCGCGTATCCGGGCAGCGCCAGGACGACGGTGGCGGCAATGACGCCAAGCCGGACGAGAACCTTCGGGTAAGGGATATTCATCGTGTCTTTCCTGGAAAGCGAGCGGCTGCAATCGCCGCGCGCGGGGCTGACATCTCCCGGCCGTCCTATGGACGCGCGGCATTCTTGACAGCGAACGGGCAAATCCGCAACGGTGAAAGAAAAAACCGTCTGTCTGCCGCAATTGCAGCTGCACGGTGACACGGTTAAGGCGGGAGGCGCGCAGATGGCGACACGCGGAAAAGTGGCAGCGTCCTTGCTTTTCGCTGGCGTTGCCATGGTCATGGCCATAGCGGGCCGGGCGTCGGCGGAGACCATCGCCGAGTTCTATGCGGGCAAGCAGGTCTCGCTGCTCATCGCCACGACGCCGGGTGGGGGCTATGACGCTTACGGACGCCTGCTGGCACGGCACATCAATCGCCATATTCCGGGTCAGCCGGCGATCGTTGCCAAGAACATGCCTGGCGCCGGCGGGCTGACGGCGGCGAACTATCTCTACAACCGCGCGCCCAAGGACGGCACCGAGATCCTCACCGTGCAGAACGGGCTGGCATTCGAACGGCTGTTCCAAACGCTGTCGCCGGACGGCCGCAACGCGATGTTTGATGCCACCAAGTTCGGCTGGATCGGCAGCATGACCCAGACCGTTTTCGTCACGGTCACATGGCACGACGCGCCGGTGAAGACATTGGCGGAGGCGACCACCAAAGAGGCGGTGCTGGGCGCGAGCGGCACCAGCTCCGACAGTCATGTGCTGGCAGTGCTCAGCAACAATCTGCTCGGCACGAAATTCAAGATCGTGCACGGCTACGCCGGTGCCAACGAGGTGAGCCTTGCGGTCGAGAAGGGCGAGATACACGGCGAAGCCGGCAAGGACTGGACGACGCTCACCGCGACGCGCCCGCAGTGGATCAGGGACAAGAAGATCAACATCCTGGTGCAGATGGGCATGAAGCCGCACGCTGATCT
>DAIUEP010000174.1:8902-10878 GCA_036845065.1 Xanthobacteraceae bacterium
TGCACTATTCGATGTGGCGAGGCGTCGCCGGACTGGTCAAGCCGACGCGCCGGCCGGGCTCGCTCGAGACCTTGATCCGGCTCCTGCCGGAGGGGATCGGCGTGGTGCCGCTTCTGCTCAACGTGCGCCAGGGCAGCCACGACGAATTCAGTTCGGCAATTCCCTTCTACGAGAAACATGTCGCCGAGCTCGCCGAGCAGGGCATGGACATGATCCATCCGGGCGGCACGCCGCCGTTCATGCTGCAGGGCTACAAGGGCGAGGACAAATTGATCCGTGCCTGGGAGAAGAAATATAAGACGCCGATCTTCACCTCCGGGCAGAACCATGTCCATGCCATGCGCGCGCTTGGGATCAAGAAGTTCATCGGTGCGAGCTATTCGGCGCTGCAGAACAAGATCGTCATCGACTACATGACCGAGGCTGGCTTCAAGGTTGTGTCGATGGAGCCGATCGACGTTCCGTTCAACGAGGCGCAGAACATCTCGCCGGAGGCGCTCTACGCGCACATCAAGCGGCTCTATCGCGAGCACAAGGGCGCCGACGGCATCTACATCCAGGGCGGCGCCTGGCACACGGAAAGCGTCGTCGAGTTGCTCGAGCAGGATCTGCAGATACCGGTGGTGCACGCCAACATCGCGCCGGCCTGGGAGATCATGATGCGGCTCAAGGTCAACGAGCCGCGCAACGGCTTTGGGCAGCTGCTGCGGGAGCTGCCGAAGATGGTGTAGTTCCAACTGCATTGCATCTCTCCCGTCATGCCCGCGCTTGTCGCGGGCATCCACGTCTTGGAAGGCGCGCAACACGCAAGACGTGGATGACCGGGACAAGCCCGGCCATGACGATGCGGTGAGTCATGGTTTAACGCCGTTGGTATTGTTGCGCGGCGCGCGTCACGGCCCGCCGCTGCCGTTGAACTCGGCCGCTCGCTGCACCAGCGCTTTCGGGGTTGTGTAGGCGCGGCGGAGGATCTGCTCCATCTCCTCGCCGCTGAGCGGGTCGACGTCGAACAGCGACTTCTGCGCCTCGGCGAGGAAGGCCGGATCCTTCATGGTGGCGTCGAAGGCGCGCCGGATCGTGCTCACCAGCTCCTTCGGCGTGTCGGGCGGCATCACGAACGGACGGCCCATCTCCTGCGGAAAGAACAGAAGCTCGATCAGCGCGCGGTCGTCGGCGCTCGCGGCGAGATCGACGACGAGCGGCACGTCCATGAGGCCGGCCTGCGGCTTGGCGCCGGCCTGGATCATGACGTTGAGGCGCTTGTTCTGCACCCAATCCGGATTGGAGACCTTCAGCGTCGACCACGAGACGCCGCACATGCCGTCGACCTCGCCGCGCTCGACCGCCAGCATGGATTCCGTCGTGCCATAGCCGTTGATCACCTTGAACTTGGTGCCGACGAGCGCATTGAGAATCCGCGGCATGGTGGCGCGGTCGCCGGAGGAGCCGGTCGCCGACACGGTCACCTGCTGCGCCCGCGCCTGCGCGATGGTCCTGATCGCGCTGGTGTGCCAGGTGGCGCAGACCGTCTGCTGCTTGGCGATGCTGCCGACCGCCTCGAACCTGAGCGGATCGAAGCGGGCGACCGGGCTGCCGTAGAGCGGATCGTCGAGCAGCGCGTTGTAGGTCGCGAGGATGACGGTGCCGTCGCGCGGCGCCGCGGCCGAATAGGCCCAGTTGGTCGCCGCGAGGCCCGACGCGGCGGGCATGTTCTGGCTCAC
Source organism: Xanthobacteraceae bacterium (assembly GCA_036845065.1). Taxonomy (GTDB): domain Bacteria; phylum Pseudomonadota; class Alphaproteobacteria; order Rhizobiales; family Xanthobacteraceae; genus VAZQ01. The sequence continues at coordinate 10,624 of DAIUEP010000174.1, forward strand.
GATCGTGGGATTGCCCGCAATGTGCCGCGACAGGTGCCGGGCCAGGAACCGCGCATAGACATCATAGCCGCCGCCGGCGCCGCTCGCGATCACCATGCGGATCTGCTTGCCTTCATACGACTGCGCGGCGGCAGGGCCGCTTGCGAGCGTGCTGGCCATGAGGCCGAGCGACGCGAGGATGTATCGGCGCAGAAACATCGATGGCGTGCGGCTCGGCACGGCGTTCGCTCCCGATGGCTTCACCGCGTCGCGGTG
>DAIUEP010000175.1:0-10863 GCA_036845065.1 Xanthobacteraceae bacterium
GGGGGAGCGAAGAGACAAAGACGGAGGGCGCCCCCTGGCCCAAAGACCGAAACAGGGGCCGATATCCTTTTGCCTTCTTGGATTTCATCCAACGCCACTGGGCTGTTTGACAATCGAATGGGTGACCGCGGGCCAACGACCTCAGTGCGTGCATGGACACGAACGCGAGCGCGGCGGGCTCTTACCCTCTCCCGCGAGGGGAGAGGGTTGGGAGCTCGCGGCACGCGTGTCACTTCACGACGATACGCCCTTCCACATCGGTGCGCAGCGTTCCGACCCGCGTGATGTAATCCATCACTTCGCCGGCGACCGGCGGCGCATCGGTGTCGGCGAGGACAGGCGTCGTGCCGGCGAACATGGCGTAGCCGTCACCACCGCGGGCGAGGAAGTCGTTGGTCGCGATGCGATACATCCGCTCGTCCTCGAGCGACGCAGCGCCGACCTTGATCGCGGTGACGCGGCTGCCGGGCGGGCGTTTGGCATCGGCCTCGACCACGAGCCCGGAGATCTGCGGAAAGCGGCCGGACGCGCTGGGCAGCTGCGAGAGCCCGTTTTCGATCGCGGCCTTGAGCGCGCGCCCGCTGATGTCGAGCATCACCACACGGTTGCCGAACGGCAGTTCGGCAAGCACGTCGCGGCGGCTGATCGGCGTGTCGGGCGCGTAGAGCTTGCCGCCGCGGATGCCGCCGCCGTTCATGATCGCGACGTCGGCATGCGCTGCCGCGCGCATGGCATCGGCCACGATGTTGCCGATCGCGGCCTCGCGCGTGCGCACGGTCGCGCTGCGGCTGTCGAGCGCGACCGCGGTCGTGCCGAGCGGCACGTCCATGTCGCGGTTCAACTCGCGCTCGTAGACCGCGACGGCGGCGGCGACCTCGGGGTCGGGTGTCACGTCCGCGGTGTCGATCACGCGGAACTGCGGCCACCAGGTGGTGACGCGGCGGCCGTCCGCGACCTTGACCTCGATGGTGAGATCGATCGCGGTGACATAGAGGGCGTCATAGCCCGATTCGACCGCCGCCGTGCGGCCGTCGTAGTTGATGAACAGGTCGTGGTTGTGCCCGCCAAGCAGAAGATCGACTGCGCGCGTCGCCACGATGTCGTGGTCTTGGCGGCGGTCGGCATGCACGACCGCGACCACCATGTCGGCGCCTTCGCGCCGCAGCGTCTCGGCCTGCTCCTTGATGGTCGCGACGGTCGGGGCGAAACGCAGGTCCTGCGGGCTCGACGCGCGCGGGCTGTCGTCATAGGTGGCGCCGGTCAGTCCGATACGCACGCCGTCGAGCGTCATGATGGCGCGATCCTTGACATTCGGCACCGGCGCCCCGTCCGGTCCGCGCAGGTTGGCGGCATAGATCGGAAACCTGGCTTCCGCCATGCGCTGCAGGAAGATCGCCTTGCCGAAGTCGTACTCGTGATTGCCAGGTGCGAAAATGTCGGGCGGCACCATATTGGTGAGCGCGACGATGTGGGCGCCCTTGTCGATACCCGACATCAGCGAGGGCGACAGCGTATCGCCGCCATGCGCGAAGATCACGTGGCCGCCGGTAGTGCGTGCCTTGGCGCGCTCGGCCTTGACCACGGCGGCGAGCCGCGCGAACCCGCCACGGCGCTGGCCATCCGGCATCATCTGGTCGCCCATCAGGTAGACGTCGTTGACCAGGAGGAAGGTGACGCGCGTGGACTCGGCAGATGCCGCGGTGACAAGAAGAAGCGTGAGCGCGGCAGCGGCGAACAAGCGGCGGGTGAGGGTCATGGTGAGGTCTGCAGTTTGCGAGCGTGGCATCATGGTGCGGGCGTGGCATTATGCCAGACCCTGGATGTCGGCACCTTGGACCACCACTCTTTAATCGACCGTCACGAATGGCGCATGGTTTCTTTAATCAACCGTCATGCATGCCGCATGGCCGGTGTCGGGGTCCGGCCGGCGGGTGCCGGTTTGGCCCCGTTCGGCGCATGCAAGCGGCCCCGCCATCGCGTATGATCGGCCCCCAATGTTTACGGTTGAGTATCGCTGAATGACACAAAATGAACGAGGCCCAGAAGATGAACGAGGCACATGAGCGACCCAAGCCCGCCTGACACGATCGCCCCGCCCGCAGCCCGGCCCGCCACTGCGGCCCCGGCGGCGCCGTCCATGCCGACCGCGACCGTGGTCGTTCCGCCGCCGACGCCGGCGTCCGAGCGAGTCCGTCCGTCGGTCGGGAAGGTCGGCGTGCTGCTGGTCAATCTCGGCACGCCCGATACCGCGGACGCTCCGGGCGTGCGCCGCTATCTCAACGAGTTTCTGCGCGACGCGCGCGTCATCGAAGACCAGGGCCTGATCTGGAAGATCGTGCTCAACGGCATCATCCTGCGGTTCCGGCCGCGCAGCAAGGCGCGCGACTACCAGAAGATCTGGAACACGGAGCTCAACGAGTCGCCGCTGAAGACGTTCACGCGGGCGCAGGCGCAGAAGCTTTCCAATACGCTCAACCTGTTCGGCAATCATATCGTGGTCGACTGGGCGATGCGGTACGGCAATCCCTCGATCGCGTCGCGCCTCGGCGAATTGTGCAGCCAGGGGTGCGAGCGTCTGCTGGTGATTCCGCTCTATCCGCAGTATTCGGCGGCGACCAGCGCGACGGTGTGCGACGAGGTGTTTCGCGTGCTGACCAACTTGCGCCGGCAGCCGACACTGCGGATCGCGGCGCCCTACTACGATGATTCGATCTACATCGATGCGCTTGCAACCACGATGCGCGCCGAGCTGGCGCGGCTGTCGTTCGAGCCCGACGTGACCATCGCCTCCTTCCATGGCATGCCGCAGAGCTACATCGACAAGGGTGATCCGTATTACGATCAATGCGTGATGACGACGCGGCTCTTGCGCGAGAAGCTCGGGCTTGACGAGACCAAGCTGATGCTCACGTTCCAGTCACGCTTCGGCCGCGCCAAGTGGCTCGAGCCCGCGACCATCGACAGCGTCAAGGCGCTGGCCAAGCGCGGCGTCAAGAATCTGGCCGTGATCACGCCCGGCTTTTCGGCCGACTGCCTGGAGACGCTGGAGGAGATCGGGGTCGAAAACGCCGCTGTGTTCAAGCGCTATGGCGGCGAGAATTTCGTGACTATCCCTTGTCTTAACGATAGCGAGCCGGGCATGCTGGTGATCCGGCATGTCGCGTTGCGCGAGCTGAAGGGATGGGTATGAAGCCGCAGGTTGAGCGGCTGGGCAGGCTGGGTTGAGCGCCGCGAGACCTAGTGGCTCGAAACGACGAAAACACGAAACGACCAAACGAAACAACCAAACGAAACGACGGAATGAAGGGGAGAGAAACAATGCGTGATCGCACTCGAAGCGTTGTGAGGCTTGTGTGTGTCGGCGTGGCGGTCGGCGCCTGGGCGTCGAGCGCGCAGGCGCAAGGCAGCTGGACCATGAAGGCGCCGGTCCCGGCGCGGCTCAATGAGGTGACGGTCGCCGCCGCCGCCGGCAAGCTCCACGTCATGGGCGGCAGCGTGCTCGGCTTCACCGGCCCCTATCACGTGCAATACGATCCGGCCAACGATAGCTGGCGCCCACGCGCGCCGGTGCCCCGCGCGCTCGACCACATCGGCTCGGTCGAGCTCAACGGCAAGCTCTACTTGATCGGCGGTTTCGTCGGCGGGGGCGTGCATCGCGACGGCCAGAACACGGCGTTCGAGTACGATCCCGCAAGCGACACCTGGCGCATCCTGGCGCCGATGAAGGCGGGCCGCGCCTCCGTTGGCGTGGTCGCGCTCGATGGCAAGATCCACGCCATCGGCGGTCGCTCGCCCGACAACAACGTCACGGTCGCGACGCATGAGGTCTATGATCCGGCGACCAACAGCTGGAAGGAGCTCGCGCCGTTGCCGAAGGCGCGCGACCATGCCGCCGCTGGCGTGATCGACGGCAAGATCTATTTCGCCGGCGGCCGCTTCGGCCCGTCCACCGAGCGCACCGGCATGCTCGACATCTACGATCCGAAGACCAACACCTGGACGTCAGGCCCGCCGATGCCGACGCCGCGCAGCGGGCTTGCAGGCACGGTCTACAAGGGCGTGTTCATGGTGCTTGGCGGCGAGATGCCGCCCCAGGCCACCAACGCCGAGAACGAGGCCTTCGATCCGAAAGCGAACGCCTGGCGCACGCTCGCGCCGATGCCCGCCGGACGCCATGCCACCGCGGCGGCCGTCATTGGCGACAGCGTCTATCTAGCGGCCGGCTCGCTGCGGCCGGGCGCCGGCCAAGTCACCGATCAGACGATTGTGTTCACCATGCCGTGACGGGACCGCGAAGGGCGGGCACGCCTCGAACGCGTGCCCGTACGTTTGAATGGGAGGACACGATGCGCGGTCGATCCGGGTCGGCGTTGCATCTCGTGATGATCTGCGCGGCGCTCAGCGCTGGGCCGGCTTGGTCGCAAGGGAGCCCGCAAGGCAGCTGGGCGATCAAGGCGCCCTTTCCGGCTGCCGTCAACGAGGTCGCGGTGGTGGCGGTCGGCGGCAGGATCCACGTGCTCGGCGGCAGCGTGCTCGGCGTGGCGGGGCCCTATCATCAGGAATATGACCCGGCGGCCGACAAGTGGTTCGCGCGCGCCATGCTGCCGAAAGGTCTCGACCATATCGGCGCCGCCGTTGCCAACGGCAAGATCTACACCATCGGCGGCTTCGTGGCGTCGGTGCACCGCGATGCGCAGAACGCGGTCTATGAATATGACCCCGCAAGCGACACCTGGCGCATCCTGCCTGCGATGAAGGCAGGCCGCGCATCGGTTGGCGTGGCGGTGATCGGAGGCAAGGTGCATGCCATCGGCGGGCGCAACGCCGACGGCCAGACGGTGGCGACGCACGAAGCCTACGATCCTGCGACCAACAACTGGAAGGAGCTCGCCCCGTTGCCGAAGGCGCGTGACCACGCCGCCGTGGTGGCGACCGAGGGCAAGATTCACGTGGCCGGCGGGCGCTTCGGTCCGCCCACCGACAAGACCGACCTGCACGACGTCTACGATCCGGCGAGCAACACCTGGAGCTCCGCGCCGCCGCTGCCCACCGCGCGCAGCGGGCTTGCCGCCACGCTCTACAAGGACCTGGTGGTGGTGCTGGGCGGCGAGCTGCCGCCGAATACGTTTTCCCAGAACGAGGCCTACGATCCCAAGACCAAGAGCTGGCGCTCGCTCACCCCGATGCCGGCCGGCCGCCACGGCACCGGCGCGGCGGTCGCGGGCGGCGCGCTCTATGTCGCGGCCGGCTCGTTGCGGCCGGGCTCGGCCGGCGTGACCAACGAGATGCTGGTGTTTACCCTGCCCTAAGGCAGGGCGAGTCGCAGCTTCTATTGAGCTGAACCGGAAGCCTTCCGGCTGCGACTAATACATGTGGAACTCCGCCAAAACGGCGTGATTTCAATGGCTTGCGCGAGCCTCGCGCAGCGTCCACATGTCCGCCGAGCCTCGCTGGAGGGGGCTTGCCATGGGTTTTAGCGTCTTTTCGATCGTCGTTCTCGTCCTCGCCATCTTGACCCTGTTCGCGGGCGTCAAGACCGTGTCTCAGGGCTACAACTGGACCGTCGAGCGGTTCGGCCGCTACACGCGGACCCTCAATCCCGGCCTCAATCTGATCGTGCCGTTCTTCGATCGCATCGGCCGGAAAATGAACATGATGGAGCAGGTGATCGACATTCCGCAGCAGGAGATCATCACCAAGGACAACGCCACCGTCACGGTCGACGGTGTCGCCTTCTTTCAGGTGTTCGACGCCGCCAAGGCGAGCTACGAGGTCGCCAACCTGCACATGGCGATCGTCACGCTGACCATGACCAACATCCGTTCGGTCATGGGCGGCATGGACCTCGACCAGGTGCTGTCGCATCGCGACGAGATCAACGAGCGGCTGTTGCGCGTGGTTGACGCCGCGGTCTCGCCTTGGGGCGTGAAGGTCAACCGCATCGAGATCAAGGACATTGTGCCGCCGGCCGATCTGGTCGCCTCGATGGGGCGGCAGATGAAAGCCGAGCGCGAGAAGCGCGCGGAGATTCTCACCGCCGAAGGCCAGCGCCAGTCCGCGATCCTCAAGGCGGAAGGCGCCAAGCAGTCGCAGATACTCGAAGCGGAGGGCCGGCGCGAGGCCGCGTTCCGTGATGCCGAGGGCCGCGAGCGTCTGGCGCAGGCGGAAGCCAAGGCCACCGAGATGGTGAGCGTGGCGGTCGCCAACGGTGACGTCGCGGCGCTGAACTACTTCATCGCCGAGAAGTATCTCAAGGCGTTCGGCCAGCTTGCCGAGTCGCCGAACCAGAAGGTCCTCATGCTGCCGATCGAAGCCATGAGCGTGCTCGGCTCGCTTGCCGGCATCGGCGAGATTGCCAAGGCGACATTCGGGGGCGACCCGAGAAGCGGTGACGGCAAGGCTCCGCCGCCGCGGCGGCCGACCGTGCCGACCGCGGGCGTCTCGAGCTGATGGGAGCAGCCATGAACACCGACCTTGCAGCCTGGTTTGTCTCGCTCGGGCATTGGAACTGGTTCATCGCCGCCGCGGTATTGTTCCTGGTCGAGATCATTGCGCCCGGCAGCTTCATGATGTGGCTCGGTCTCGCCGCGCTCCTGGTTGGCGGCATCTCCCTCGGCGTCGAATGGGGCTGGCAGGCGCAGGTCATCGCGTTCGCGGTGTTCTCGATCGCGGCGATCCCGGCCTGGCGGCGTCTCTCGCGCCGGGTGGAGGGGCCGGCCGATCGGCCGTTCCTCAATCGGCGCGCGGAAGGCTATGTCGGGCGCACCTTCACGCTCGACAAGCCGATCGTCGACGGCTTCGGAACGATCCGCATCGACGATACGGTCTGGCGCGTCAGCGGCCCGGATTGCCCCGCCGGCAGCCGGGTGAAGATCGCGCGGGCGGAAGGTGCCGAGCTGATGGTGGAGGCGGCCTGAGTTGACGCGAGTCAGGCCACGCCGGCGCGCAGGAGGTCGTGCACGTGCACGACGCCGACCGGCCGGTCGGCTTCGACCACGATCAGCTGCGTCTTCTTTGACGAATTGAGGATCTCAAGCGCTTCGGAGGCGAGCAGGTCCGGGCCGATGGTCATGGGTGCGCGGGTCATGATCCGTTCGACCTGCGTCTGCGGCAGATCGGGCCGCATGTGCCGGCGCAGATCGCCATCGGTGATGATGCCCTGCAGGCGGCCGTCGGGACCGGTGATGATCACGCAGCCGAGGCTCTTGACGGTCATCTCGACCAGCGCCTCTGACATGCGGGTGCCGAGCGTCACGATCGGCATTGCCTCGCCGCTGCGCATGATGTCGCGCGCAAACTTGAGCATGGCGCCGAGCCGGCCGCCCGGATGCAGCTCGGCGAACTTGAGCGCCGTGAAGCCGCGGCTTTCGAGCAGCGCGATCGCCAGCGCGTCGCCGAGCGCCTGCTGCATCAGGGTCGAGGTCGTGGGCGCGAGATTGTGCGGGCAGGCCTCGCGCGCTTGCGGCAAAGCGAGTACCACGTCAGCCGCCTGCGCGAGCGCGCTGTCCGGACAGGCGGTGACCGCGATCAGGCCGATCTTGAAGCGGCGCGAATAGTTGGTGAGGTCCTTGAGCTCGGCGGTCTCGCCCGACCATGACAGCGCCATGATGACGTCGTCGGGCGTGATCATGCCGAGGTCGCCATGGCTCGCCTCGCTCGGATGCACGAAGAAGGCCGGCGTCCCGGTCGAGGCCAGCGTCGCCGCGATCTTGCGGCCGACATGGCCCGACTTGCCCATGCCGGTGACGATCACGCGCCCGCTGACGCCGCGGATGAGCTCGATCGCGGCCGTGAACGGGCGCCCAAGACCGTTGTGGATCGCCGCCATCAGCGCGCCGATGCCGCCGGCCTCGGCCTCGAGCGTGCGGACCGCCGACGCGATCAGGGTGTGCTCGTCGCTGTGCTGGCGAACCGTAAGGGGCTGGGCCATGAGGGCGGGGAATCTCCGTGGTCGGGACTGAATACTACGGAAACCAGCGTGCGAGGGCTACCCAGAACCGGCAACCACTCGTTAACCATATCTGTTTTACCTCTGTTAACTGAAGGGCTGCCTGGCATGGGCGGGCCTGTGTCCCAAGCTTTTACTTGCCGGGGGGGTATCGAGGTGCTTCGCCGACGGCCACGACCGCTCGGCGCCTTGCTCGCGGCGCTGATTGCTGTGCCGTCTGCGGCGACGGCCCAGGTGGCGGACGCGCTCGATTCGTACCTGATGCGCCCGCAGGTGGACGGGGATCCGCGCAATCCGCCGCGCTTCAGTCGGACTACGCGCCCAGAGCTCTCGGATGGGGGTTTTGCCTATCGACCAGCGCGGGGCGCCGGCACGACCGGTTTTGATTCGGCCCGCTCGCGTCGGTCAAAGGCCCAGCAGGCCCGGAAAGCCCGATCGGCGCAGATGCCGGCTGCGGCCGAGGAATCGGCCATTGACCCACCCGCGTCGTCACGGCCCGCACTGCCCACGCAGAGCCCGGCTCAAAATCCGAAACAGGGCCTCAAGCAGAACCCGACGCAGCAGCCCCGCGCCGCGGCGTCCGCGAACGCCGCGTACCCGGTCGGTGCTATAGGCGATCCGCCGGCGTTGCCGGTCCGGCGGCGGCTCGCGCTGGAGGAGGATCCGTTCGCACCGACCGGTATCGACGTTGGCGCGCTCGTGCTGCGGCCGGCCGTTGAGGCGATCGCCGGCTATGACAGCAATCCGGCGCGGGCAGCGGCCGCCAGGTCATCCTGGTATGCGGTGATGGCGCCGGAGCTTCTGGTCAATTCCAACTGGTCGCGCCATGAGCTGACGGCCAGTCTCCGCGGCAGCTACACCGACTACGAGAATGCGTCCGACCTCAACCGGCCGAGCCTCGATGCCAGGGTGAATGGACGCATCGATGTAACGCCGTTGACACGGCTCGACCTGGAAGGGCGCGTCCTCGTCGGCACCGACAATCCGGGCAGCCCCAATATCCAGGCCGGTCTGGCGCGGCTACCCATCTACACGACGGTGGGCGGCAGCGCCGGCCTCGGCCAGCGGATCAATCGCGTCGACGTCGCGCTCAAGGGCGGGGTCGACCGCACCGTCTATCAGCAATCGACCTTCACCGACGGCACCACGGCGAGCAATGCCGATCGCGACTACGACCGCTATTTTGGCGAGCTGCGCGCGAGCTACGAGCTCACGCCCGGCGTCAAGCCGTTCGTCGAGATCGGCGCCGACCGGCGCGCGCACGATCTCGCGATCGACCGCAGCGGCGTGCGCCGCGATTCTGATGGCCGCTATTTGAAAGGCGGCACCACCTTCGAGCTCGAGCGCACGCTCACCGGCGACGTGGCAGTGGGCTATGTCGAGCGCCGCTACCAGGATCCGACATTGCCGACGATCAGCGGCGTCACGTTCGATGCTTCGCTGAGCTGGCTGGCCAGCGCGCTCACCGTCATGAAGCTGACGGCGCGCACCACTGTCGACGAGACGATCCTGACTGGCGTCGCCGGCGCGTTCACGCGCGAGGTGGCGCTGCAGATCGATCATGCCTTTCGGCGATGGCTTACCGCTTCGCTCAAGATCACGGGCGCGAGCGTCGACTATGTCGGCTCGCCGCGCCAGGACGAGCGCTACGCGACCGCGGCTTTGCTGACCTACAAGCTCACGCGCGAGCTGTGGCTCAAGTCCGAATACCGACACGAGTGGCGGCATTCCAATGCGCCCGGCAACGACTATCAGGCGGACGTGGTGCTCGTGGGAGTGCGGCTACAGCGGTAGGAGTGGCCGCAAGGGCGGCCGTATCGCAAGGCCGGGCTCTCGGAGAAACTGAGGGTCAGCCGATCCAGAAGAGATCGTGCTCGTCCATTGACGGATGTGATGAGCAGGCGACGCGCGACATGCTGCACCCCTCGCGACAGGTGCTCGTCATCACTGACATCTTCCATCTTCACGTCTTTGATTTTCCGCAAACGCGGCATAACGGTTGATCCATTCGCCGGGTGGTAACGGGAAGCGAGGTTTGCGGATGATGAGCAGGACGTCTCTCAGCCTTCTCAGTGCAGCGGCAGGCGCGGCCTTGACGCTCATCACGATACAGCCCCGACTGGTCTTCGATGGTGCGAGCGCACGAGCGGCGGCCGGCGACGCCTTCCGTCAGCTCAGCCTGCTCGGTGCTGTTTTCGAGCGGGTGCGCGCCGACTACGTCGATCAGCCCGACGACGACAAGCTCGTCGAATCGGCGATCTTCGGGATGCTGGTCGGGCTCGATCCGCATTCCAGCTACATGGGTGCCAAGAGCCTTCAGGACATGCGGCTCCAGACTTCCGGCCGGTTTGGCGGGCTCGGCATGGAGGTCAGCATGGAGAAGGGCCTGGTCAAGGTGGTGGCCCCGATCGACGAGACACCGGCCGCCAAGGCCGGGGTGATGGCCAACGACATCATCAGTCACATCGACGGCGAGCCGGTGCTGGGCTTCACCCTCGATCAGGCCGTCGACAAGATGCGTGGCCCGGTCAACACCAGCGTCAAGCTGAGGATCGTCCGCGACGGGACCGACAAGCCGATCGAGATTTCGATCACACGGGATATCATTCGGGTGCGCTCAGTGCGGGCGAGCCTGCAGGGTGAGGACGTCGCCTATGTCCGCATCACCCAATTCAACGAGCAGACTACCGACAATGTGCGCAAAGCCATTGGCGAGCTGACCGCTCAGGCCGGCGACAAGCTCAAGGGCTTCATCATCGATCTGCGCAACAATCCAGGCGGCTTGCTCGACCAGGCGATCACGGTGTCAGAGTCGTTCATGAACGGTGGCGAGATCGTGTCGACCCGTGGCCGCAATGCCGACTCGGCCCATCGCCTCTTTGCGCGCGGCAGCGACATGACCAAGGCCAAGCCGA
>DAIUEP010000176.1:0-10817 GCA_036845065.1 Xanthobacteraceae bacterium
CTTGCCGACCGCCGCCGACGTCGACGCCGCCGCGCAACGGCTCGCCGGCGTTGCGTTGCGCACCCCGCTCGTCACCTCGCCGGCGCTCGACGCCTTGACGGGCGCGCGCGTCTTCCTGAAGGCCGAGACGCTGCAGCGCACCGGCTCATTCAAGTTCCGCGGCGCCTACAACAAGCTCGCGCAGATCGCGCCGGAGCGCCGCGCCGGCGGCGTGGTGGCCTATTCGTCCGGCAATCATGCGCAGGGTGTGGCAGCGGCCGCCGCATTGCTCGGCATGCCGGCGCTCATTGTGATGCCGTCGGATGCGCCGCGCGCCAAGCGCGAGCGCACCGCCGCGCTCGGCGCCGAGGTCGTGCTCTATGATCGCGTGCGCGAGGACCGCGAAGCGATCGCGCGCGAGCTGGCGGCCAAGCGCAACGCCACCCTGGTTCCACCATATGACGATGCGCAGATCATCGCCGGGCAGGGCACCGCCGGCCGCGAGATCGTCGAGGATCTTGCCGCACTTGGCCTCGCGCCCGACGTGATCGCGGTCACGGCTTCCGGCGGCGGGCTCGCCGCTGGCATCGCGCTCGCCGTCAAGGCGCGCCTTCCGCAGGCGCGCGTATTCACCGCGGAGCCGGAGCATTTCGATGATCACGCGCGCTCGTTCCGCAGTGGACGGCGCGAGACCAATGCGGCGCCGACCGGAACCATCTGCGACGCCCTGATGGCGCGCACGCCCGGTGAGCTCACGTTCGCAATCAATCGCACGCTTGTGGGCGAGGGCGTGTGGGCGAGCGAGGAGGAGGTTGCTCGCGCGGTCGCGTTTGCGTTTCGCGAATTGAAGCTCGTGGTCGAGCCGGGCGGTGCGGTCGCGCTCGCGGCGCTGATGGCCGGCAAGCTCGATATCACCGGCAAGGTCGCGGTCGCGGTGCTCTCCGGCGGCAATGTCGATAGCGACCTGTTTCATCGCCTGGTGGCGTGATGTGATGGCGGACGCGTGAGACATGAACCGCAGACAGAAAACCGCCTCCCATCTCGAGCGCATGGTGCTCACCGACATGCGCCGGTACGCGCTCTGCAATGGTGTCAGCGCCGTCACTGTGCGGCCGACCGCCGATGGCGAGAGCTGGGAGGTCGCCGACATCTACGCGCCGGGGGGCGCCGTCCCCGCCGCCTGTCGCGAGATTGGGCTGGCCGCCGCCGCGGCGTTGCGCCAGGATTACGACCTTCTGCCGGATAGCCAGCTTGTCCCCGACGACGACTTGCGGCTGTCTTAGCGCCGGGCTGGGCTGGCGTAAAATTACTGTTGTATTTCAGCGCTTTAATGGGGGGCCCGGGAAGACACGGCCGGTTCATCGAAGACTAACCCGGGCTTGCTAGAATGCAGTTTGCGACCGGGTGCGGGCAAATTCGCTGCAAACAGCCAGCAGGACAAGCCAGCAGGACGGTCCAGCAGGACAGGTAGAAGAAGTTGAGCGCGAGAGCACCAGCAAACGGGGTCGGTCCGCAGCCGCGCGGCGAGCTTGCCCATGCGCTGCGCGCCTGCCGCGGCGCCATCGTCGGCATTGCGCTGGCGAGCGCGCTGATCAACGTCCTCTACCTCTCCGGCTCAATCTACATGCTGGAGGTCTACGACCGCGTGCTGACCAGCCGCAGCATCCCGACGCTGGTCGGCCTCACCATTATGGTGGCGATCCTTTACGGCTTTCAAGGTTGCCTCGACCTCTTGCGCAGCCGCGTCCTGGTCCGCATCGGCCGCTCGCTCGGCGAAAGCCTGAGCGCGCGCGTCTATGAGGTCATCGGCCGGCTTGCGCTCGCCACCCGCGGCGGCGGCGACGGCCTCTTGCCGCTGCGCGACATCGACCAGGTGCGCGCCTTCCTGTCGAGCCCTGGCCCGGTGGCGCTCATCGACCTGCCATGGATGCCGTTCTACATCCTGATCTGTTTCATGTTCCATTTCTGGCTCGGCGTGACCGCGCTCGGTGGCGCGCTCGTGATTGTCTGCCTCACGATCCTCACCGAGCTGATGACGCGCGGCCCGCAGAAGACCGTCACCGAGCTGTCGGGGCAGCGTCACACGCTGGCGGAAGCCACGCGGCGCAACGCCGAGGCGCTGCACGCCATGGGCATGGGCCCGCGCGTTGCGGCGCGCTGGTGTGCGCTCAACGACAAGTTCCTGGCCGCCTATCAGCGCACGAGCGATGTCAGCGGCGGCTTCGGCGCGATGTCGAAGGTGATGCGCATGCTGCTGCAGTCGGCGGTGCTGGGCGTCGGTGCTTATCTCGTGATCATGCAGGAAGCGACCGCGGGCGTGATCATCGCGGGTTCGATCCTGTCGGCGCGCGCGCTTGCGCCGGTCGATCTCGCGATCGCGAACTGGCGCGGCTTCGTCGCATTCCGGCAGAGCTGGCATCGCCTCAACGCCCTGTTGGCGCGCCTCCCGGCCGACGCTGACCAGATGACCTTGCCGAAGCCCGTTGCGAGCCTTGCGGTCGAGGGCATCAGCGTCGCGCCGCCTGGCGTCAACCGGTTCGTGGTGCAGGACGTGTCGTTCCGTCTTGAAAAGGGCTACGGGCTCGGCGTCGTGGGCCCCAGCGCAAGCGGCAAGTCGTGCCTGTCGCGGGCGCTGGTCGGGGTGTGGGCGCCCACGCGTGGCGCGGTGCGGCTCGACGGTGCGGCGCTCGATCAGTGGTCGTCCGCGGCGCTCGGGCCGCATATCGGCTATCTGCCGCAGAACGTCGAGCTACTGTCCGGGACGGTCGCGCAGAACATCGGCCGGTTCGACGAGGCGGCGCGCGCCGACGACGTGATCGCCGCCGCCAAGGCTGCGGGCGTGCATGACATGATCCTGCGCCTGTCGGACGGCTACGATACCGAGATCGGCGAAAGCGGCGCGGTGCTCTCGGCCGGGCAGCGGCAAAGGATCGCGCTCGCGCGCGCACTCTACGGCGATCCGTTCCTGGTCGTGCTGGATGAGCCCAATTCCAACCTTGACGGCGAAGGCGATGAGGCGCTGACGCGCGCCATCCTCAGCGTGCGTGCGCGCGGCGGGATCGTGATCGTGATCGCGCATCGCCCGAGCGCGCTTGCGGGCGTCGACCTGATCATGGAGATGCGCCAGGGGCGCGCGGCCGCGCCCGAGCGCAAGGATGAGTTCGTGCAAAAGAGGCGGCGGCCCGCGCCGACAGCGCCGGCCGCTGCGCCGGCGGCGGGCCTGCGCGTCGTGAATGAACCCGGAGGGACCGCGTCATGACCACGCTGTCACCGGAGCTGCGCGGCATGCTGCGGCGGCAGACCGTCGCGATCGTGGTGGCCGCGCTGCTGCTGGTCGCCGGCCTCGGCGGCTGGGCGATGACGACCGAGTTCTCCGGAGCGGTGATCGCGTCCGGCCAGCTCGTCGTCGACTCCAACGTCAAGAAGGTGCAGCACCCGACCGGCGGCGTGGTCGGCACGCTCAATGTGCGCGATGGCAGCCCGGTCAAGGCCGGCGATATCGTCGTGTCGCTCGATGACACCCAGATCCGCGCCAACCGCGACATCGTGGTCAAGGCGCTCAACGAGCTGGCGGCGCGGCAGGCCCGCGAGGAGACCGAGCGCGACGGCATCGCCAAGATCACGTTTCCTGACGAGCTGATCGCGCGCAGGAGCGACCCCGACGTCGCCAAGGCGATCGTCGGCGAAGAGCGGCAATTCGAGATCCGCCGTGCGGCGCGCGAAGGCCAGAAGGCGCAGTTGCGCGAGCGCATGGTGCAGCTGCGCCAGGAGATCGGCGGCTACGAGGCGCAGATCGCGTCCAAGGAGAAGCAGATCGAGTGGGTCGGCAAGGAGCTCGTCGGCGTCTATGAGCTGTGGCAGAAGAACCTCGTTCCCTATTCGCGTGTCACCAATCTCGAGCGCGAGAAGGAGCGGCTGGTCGGCGAGCGCGGTCAGCTCGTGGCCTCCATTGCCCAGGCCAAGGGCAAGATCGCCGAGATCGAGCTGCAGATCCTGCAGGTCGACCAGGACATGCGCGCCGAGGTCGGCAAGGACCTGGCCGAGATCCGGGCGCGCACGGCGGAGCTGATCGAGCGCAAGGTCGCGGCCGAGGACCAGCTCAAGCGCGTCGATATCCGCGCGCCGATCGATGGCGTCGTGCACCAGCTGACGGTCCACACCGTCGGTGGCGTGATCACGGCGGGCGAGCTGATCATGCTGATCGTGCCGCAGACCGATACGCTGCAGGTGGAGGCGAAGGTCGCGCCGCAGGAGATCGACCAGTTGCGGATCGGGCAGGCGGCGGTGCTGCGGTTCGTGGCCTTCAATCAGCGCACCACGCCGGAGCTGGCCGGCACGGTGATCAGGATTTCGGCCGATGTCAGCGAGGACGCCAAGACCGGGGCGCGCTTCTACACCATCAGGCTCGACGTGCCGGAGACCGAGGTCGCGCGGCTTGGCAATGCCAAGCTGGTGCCGGGCATGCCGGTCGAGGCCCTGATTCAGACCAGCCCGCGCACGGTGATGTCCTATCTGGTCAAGCCGTTCCAGGACCAGCTCTCGCGCGCCTTCCGCGAGAAATGAGAACGATGCGAGGAGCGGCCGCTTATGTGAACAGCGCGATCCGCTCTTCTGGCGACAGCGCGCGCAGCGCCGCGAGCGGGTCCGTCGCCGGTAGCGTCGACGCGGCCACGTCCACGACTGGCATTCCCGGTAGCGGCAGCGGAGCCAGCAGGAAGTCGTCAGCCTCCGCATCCGCCTGCAGCGGCGCGGGCGGCGGAGCTGGCTCGGAAACGGCGGCTGCGACCGGCGGCGGCCGCACCGGGATCGGATCAAGATCGATCTGGGCGGGCTCGGAATCTGTGGCAGGCGTCGCCGTGCTAGCCGGCGCCGCCTCGGGTTCCGCAACGGCCGGGAAGGGCAGTGCGGCGACTGGCAGCGGTGCGGTGGTTTCGAGCGCCGCTTGCTTGTCGGGTTCAACCTCGTCCGTGGCAACGGGACTTGTCGTGACGGGACTTGTCGTGACGCGAGTTGTCGCGACGGGAGTTGTCGCGATGGGAGTTGTTGCGACCGGGCTTGGCGCGGCCTCCGGCAGCAGCGCCATTGCGGCGCGGTGGGTATGCTCCGGCGCCGCGCGCTCGGCGCCGCCGGAGCCGTCGGAGGCGGGCGGCTCGGAGGCGGCGCTCAGCATGGCGTCGATGCGATGCTCGAGCGAGCGCAGCACCTCGCCGAGCTTCTGGGCGCGGCCGTCGTTGGGGTTGCGCAGCGAGGAGGCTGACAGGATGGCGCAGGACAAATCCGCGATCTGGTCGCACATGGCCATGTCGAGCCCGCGCTCGCGCATGGTCCAGGCGACGTCCTGCAGCCGGCCGGCGACGGCAAAGATATCGGTCGCCGTTTCGGCGGAAGCGGGCGCGGGCTTCGCTTCGGCGACGTCGGCACGCGTCTGCGCGATCGTCCTGGCCATCTCCAGAAGCTCGATCCGCATGCCCTGGGTGGCGCGGTTGGCCTGCTCACCCCGCACCACCGCCTCGACGCGTGCGATGGCATCGAGCACGACCCCGGTATCGGCGTTGCGGTTGCGTTTGGCGTATTCTTCCAGGAACCAGCGCCCGCGGGCGCTCGCCATTAGCGCCTGGCAGAGGGCGTCATAGTCTGCATCCGCCGGCAGACCCGGCGGCATCGTCGATAGCGCTAGGGACCCATCGGACATGGCGTCACACGACCCGCAAACCGTACGATCAGCATGATCGGGGCCGGACCGCAATCGCGCTGATGGCTGCTATCCCCCAGAAATCCACAGGCGAGAATTTCTCGCTGCGACTCAAGGCTTTCTACGCCGCCTTGTTTCTTACCCTGGGTGTTCAGTTGCCGTTTCTGCCGGTCTGGCTGACCGCCAAGGGCCTCGACGCCCGGGCCGTGGGCATCGTGCTCGCGGTCCCGGCGGTGATTCGCGTCATCGCGATTCCCCTGGCGACGCGGATGGCGGACCGCCACGATGCGCTACGCGGAGTGATCATCCTGGCGGCGGCGGGCGCGACGGCAGGCTTTTGCGCGCTCGCCTTTACGCAAGGGCTGGTCGCGATCACGCTCGCCTATGCGCTCGCGTCGGCCGCCTATGCGCCGGCGATGATGCTGGTCGATACCTATGCGCTGCGCGGTCTCAAGCAGCGGGGGCGCGCCTATGGCCCGGTGCGGCTGTGGGGCTCGGCCGCCTTCATCGCGGCGAGCTTTGGCGCCGGCGCGCTCATGGATTGGATCGCGCCCGGCGACCTGATCTGGCTGATGGTGGCCGCGATGGCGATCGCGGCGGCCGCGGCGCTCGCGCTTGCCCCGCTTGGCGCGGAGGCGACGAGTGGCTTGCCGGCGCGGGCGTCGGCCACGCGGCTCCTGCGCGACAAGGCTTTCCTGGCGGCGATTGCGGCCGCGAGCCTGATCCAGGCGAGCCACGCACTCTACTACGGGTTCGCGACCATCGACTGGCAGGCGGCGGGCTTTGATGGTGGGGCGATCGGCGCGCTCTGGGCGCTCGGCGTCATTGCGGAGATCACTTTGTTCGCGATCTCAGCGCGGCTGCCGGCCAGGATCACCCCGATGGCGTTGCTGCTGATCGGCGCGGTGGGCGCCGCCGTGCGTTGGAGCGCCATGGCGGCGGGGCCGCCGGCTGTGGTGCTGCCCGCGCTGCAATGCCTGCACGCGCTCTCGTTCGGCGCGACGCATCTGGGGGCGCTCGCCTTCGTGGCGCACGTGGCGCCGCCCGGAGCAGGCGCCACCGCGCAGGGCTATTTTGCGATCGTGCTCGGTGCCACCATGGCGCTCGCGATGGCGCTCGCTGGCGTGCTGTATGGCAGTCTCGGCAGCGTTGCTTACGGGGCGATGGCGGCGATTGCCTGTGCGGGCGGGCTCTGCGCGCTCGCAGCAAGGCGCTGGGCGAAATAAAACTCTATCGGCAAGTCCGATACATCGATGCCAGCTCGCGGCCCGCGAGAAAGAGCATGCGCTGCGTCAGCCCGCCTCGGCGGGAGATCCATTGGCGCACGTTTTGCGGATAGATCTCCATCAGGAGCTGGGTGCCGCCGGCACTGACGATCGGCTCGCCGGCATCGCCTGGATTCCAGGCGGCGTGGAAGCCGAGCCGCGCGCGGCGCGTGACGCAGATCCGGTCGCGCGGGATCAGGCCGAGGATCATGGTGCATGCCGACAGGCAGGGGCCGTCGATGATCACACGCTCGCCCGAGCTGCGGATGGCGGCGAACTGCTCCAGGTAGGGGCCGATCTGCCCGCCGTAGTCGCTGACGATGCGCACGGCGGCCGAGGCCGACGACAGGGATATCCCCGCTACCAGAACGCCAAGCAGGACCGCGCCTGACCGCATCTGCTCCCCTCCAGGTTCCGCCCGGTGCCCGCCAATCTGAGGTTCCCGCAGCGGCTGCTGCAAACACGATCGGGAACTTCAAATCGAAAAGCGGCACCAGAATTATAGGTTCTGCGAGTGCCCCGCTTCCGACGTTCGTGGAGGAAGTCGTATCACGAACTTTCGTACTAGGGCACTAGGGGGGCATTTAGGCGAATGGACGGCGGTGCAGAAATGGTCCTTCGCGCCATAAATTCGGCCTGATCGCGTGGGGGCGGACGCTCTTCTGCCACCTGTGTGCGACCCAATCACTCCACCTTGATCGAGGCGGCGCGCGCGACGTCCGACCACTTGCGCTGTTCCGCCAGCATGAAGGCGGCGAACTCCGCGGGCGACACGATCTGCGGCTCGGCACCGAGCCGGCGCAGGCTCGCCTGCATTTCCTGCGAGCGCAGGCCGTCATTGATGGTGGCGTTGAGCTTGGCGATGACACTTGCAGGCGTGCCGGCGGGCGCCAGCACGCCATTCCAATAGGTCGCCACGAAACCCTTGAGGCCACTCTCGGCGACGGTCGGCAAGTCGGGAAATTGCGGGTCGCGCGCCTCGGTGGTGAACGCCAGCGCGCGCAGATGGCCGCTTCGGATGTACTGGAGCACGTTGGTCAGGTTATCGAAATAAAAGTGCACCTGGCCCGCGATCAGGTCGGTGATGGAGGGTGTCGAGCCGCGATAGGGAACGTGCACGACCGGAGCGCCTGTCGTGGTCTTGAGCATCTCGCCGAGGAGATGGGGCTGCGTGCCGTAGCCGGGCGAGGGATAGCGCAGCTCGCCCGGATTGGCCTTGGCGTAGGCGATGAGCTCATCGACGGTCTTGACCGGCACTGCCGGGTTGGTGACCAGGATGATGGGGCTCATGGAGGCGAGTGCCACCGCGGCGAAGCTGTTGATGTCGTAGCCGGCGTTGCGGTTGATCGCCGGGCTGATGGTGGCCGGCCCGGGCGAGCTGAACAGCAGCGTGTAGCCATCGGGCTCCGCCGTTGCGACCGATTTGGCGCCGATCGAGCCTCCGGCGCCGCCTGGACGGTTCTCGACCACAAACGGCTGTCCGAGCGTGGCGGCCAGCCGGTCTGCGACGAGGCGCGCGACGACGTCGATTCCACCGGGCGCGAACGGCACGATCATCTTGACCGGGCGGCTCGGATAGTTTTGCGCAACGACCGGCGACATCGTCAGTGTGCCCAGCGATGCTCCGAGCAGCGCCGGCAGCGCGTCTCGCCTGGTGATCATGCAAGGCTCCTGTCGTTGCAGACGATGCAGTCATTACAGACGATAGCGTCAGCCCCACAGCGCCGGCGTCGCCGGGTGCACCAAGCTTGCCTCGTAACGTAGCCCTTCCGGCCGGTCGCGCGCCAGCAGCAATGCGCCGTCGAGATCGACCACGCGGGCACGCTGGGCGAGCAGGACGGCGGGCGCGATCGCGAGCGAGGTCGCGACCATGCAGCCGGCCATCAGCGCGAAGCCAAGGCGTTCGGCGTCCTTGACCATGGCGAGCGCCTCGGTCAGGCCGCCGGCCTTGTCGAGCTTGATGTTCACGGCGTCGTATTTGCCGACCAGCGCGGGCAGCGACGCGCGTGCGTGCACGCTCTCGTCGGCGCAGACCGGCAGCGGCCGCGCGATCTGTGCGAGCACATCGTCGGCGTCGGCCGGCAGCGGTTGTTCAACGAGTGTCACGCCGGCCTGCGCGCAGGCCGCGAGATTGTCGGGCAGGTTGTCCGCTCGCCAGCCTTCGTTGGCGTCGACGATCAGCTCTGCGTTGGGCGCCGCGCGCCGCACCGCCATGATGCGCGCGAGATCGTCGGTGCCGCCGAGCTTGACCTTGAGGAGCGCGCGGCCGGCGGCCTTTGCGGCCTGCTCCGCCATGACCTCGGGTGCGGCGAGCGAGATCGTATAGGCGGTGACGAGCGGCTTCGGCGGCGGCAGGCCGGCGAGCTCGTGCACGGGCTTGCCGGCGCGCTTGGCCGCCAAGTCCCAGAACGCGCAATCGAGCGCGTTGCGGGCCGCGCCTGGCCGCATCGCTCCCTGCAGGGCGCCGCGATCAAGGCCGCGCGCGATCGCGTCGGTCAGCGCCGAGATGGCCTCGACCACGCCATCCACGGTTTCGCCGTAGCGCGCGTAGGGGACGCATTCGCCGCGGCCACGGTGGCGTCCATCGCTCAGCTCGGCGACCACGACGGAAGCCTGTGTCTTGGCGCCTCGGCTGATCGTAAAGCTGCCGGCAATCGGCCAGTGCTCGATGCGGACTGCAAGCGAAAGTGGTGGGCGCGGATCCATCAGCACAACTATGGCGAAGGAACGCCAGCTCTCTCAAGAGGTTAATGACGAGACGGACGGCCGCGCAGCAGCGATTGGCCGCATTGCCGCCACCGCGCGCAGTGCGCTACAAGCGGCGTCAATACGACAGGAGCAAGACGAATGATCCGCTTCCAGAGTGGAATAACCACAGCCTTGTTGGTTGCGGGTATGGCGTTGCTCATGGTGCCGCCGGCGCCCGCGCAGCGCGTCGATCCGTCGGCGGTCTATCTCTACAAGGGCGCCGACCGCGATCAGCGGCTCCTCGACGCCGCCAAGAAGGAGGGCACGCTCACCTTCTATACGTCGATGCAGACGCCGGAATCGGGTCCGCTGTCGGCCGCGTTCGAGAAGAAGTACGGCATCAAGGTCATTCTTTGGCGCGCCACCAGCGACCAGGTGATCCAGCGCTCGATCACGGAGGCGCGCGGCAACCGCAACGCCATGGACGTGGTCGAGACCAACGCGCCCGAAATCGAGGCGCTGGCGCGCGAGGGCGTGGTGGCCGAGTATCTCAGCCCGCACTTCAAGGATTTTCCGGACTGGGCGCTGCCCGCCCACCACAAGTGGACGAGCGCGCGCGCCAATCTCTGGATCGTCGCCTTCAACACCAACAAGGTGAAGCGCGAGGAGATACCTGCAAACTATGAAGGCTTCGCGGATCCGAAATGGCGCGGACGGATCGGGATCGAGTCGACCGACCAGGACTGGATGTATGCGGTCGTCCAGTTTCTCGGGCAAGAGCGCGGCATGGAGCTGTTCCGCAAGCTCGCCGCGCTGAGGCCCGACATGCGGCTTGGCCACGCGTTGCTTGCCGAATTGATCGCCGCCGGCGAGGTCCCTGTTGGCCTCACGGTCTACAGCGGCAATGCGGATTCGCTGAAGAAGAAAGGCGCACCGGTTGAATGGGTTCCGGTGGAGCCGATCGTGGGCCGCCCGCAGGCGGTGGCGGTTGCGAGCAAGGCGCCGCATCCGAACGCCGCGCTGCTGTTTACCGATTTTCTCCTGTCGCCGGACGGGCAGAAGGTGCTCAACGACCTCGATCGTAACCCGGCGAGCAAGACCCAGACGACGCTGATGACCAAACACAAATTCAGCATGGTCGATCCGATCAAATGGTTCGACGAGGCGCCGAAGTGGGAGAAGATCTGGAAGGA
>DAIUEP010000177.1:0-10653 GCA_036845065.1 Xanthobacteraceae bacterium
CCCATCCGACCTACACCCCACTCGACATCGAAGCGCGCCTGGAACAACTCGGCGCATGACACGCTAGCGTGTGTGTTTGTGTGAAGCTGCCCCGCTCGGCCGGCGCCATCGTCCGGCCGAGCTTTTGTTTGGGCGCGTGCAACGCGCCGCAGACGTGGCGAGCAAACTCTTTCGGAATTGCAGCGTCTATCACTCCGCCTTGATGCCGGCGAACTTCACCACCTTGCTCCACTTCTCGGTCTCTTCGGCGATGAGCTTGGCGAAATCGGCAGGCGCGCCAACGAGGGGTGTTCCATCGAGGTCGGCAAGACGCGCTTTCATCGCGGGCTCTGCCAGGCAGGCGTTGATGTCGCGGTTGAGCCGTTCGACGATGTCCGCCGGCGTATTCCTCGGCGCGCCGACGCCGAACCAGGTGCTTGCCTCGTAGCCCGGCACGGCCTCGCTCACGGTCGGGAGTTGCGGCAGCAGGCGCGAGCGTGTTGCGGTCGTCACCGCGATCGCACGCAGCTTGCCGCTCTCGATGTGCTCGACCAGCCCGACCGGAACGACAAACATCAATTGCACCTGTCCGGCGATGAGATCGGTCATCGCGGGAGCCACGCCCCGATAAGGCACGTGCACCATCGTGGCGCCGGTGAGCATCTTGAACAGCTCGCCGGTCACATGCGGGCCGGTGCCGGCGCCCGGTGATGCAAAGTTGAGCCTTCCCGGATTGGCCTTGGCGTAGGCGATAAGCCCGGGGATGGTGCTCGCCGGTACGCCCGGATGCACGACCAGCACCTGCGGGAATCGCACCAGGCCCGCGACCGGCGCGATGTCGCGGATGAAATTGAAGCTGAGCTTGTCGTAGAGGCTGGCGCTGATCGCGCTGCTGGATGCGCTCATGAGCAGCGTGTAGCCGTCCGGCGGCGAACGGACCGCGGCCTCGGTGCCGATGGTGGCGCCGGCGCCCGGGCGGTTCTCGATCACGACGGGCTGCCCGAGCCGCTCCGCCAGCGATTGCGCTAGCGGCCGCGCCACGAGATCAGTTGGTCCGCCGGGCGGGAACGGCACGATCAGGCGCAGCGGCCGCGCCGGATAGGCTTGCGCGAAGACCGTGCGCGTGAGCGCCGGCAGCGCAATGGCGCCGGCCGTCAACCGAAGGAAACGGCGCCGCGTCATGGTGTCCCGTTCACAGCTCGCGCAGCGCATTGAACTGCGCCACATAGCCGGATGCGTCGATCCGGGCGGCGATCACGGTGGTGCGCTTGGAATTGACCGCGGCGCTGAGCGCGGT
The DNA here is from genome assembly GCA_036845065.1 of Xanthobacteraceae bacterium. GTDB lineage: Bacteria > Pseudomonadota > Alphaproteobacteria > Rhizobiales > Xanthobacteraceae > VAZQ01. Next base: position 1,277 of record DAIUEP010000177.1, read on the forward strand.
GCTGAGCGCCTGCTCCGTGTCCACCACGACTCCATCGGCGCCGAAGGACTGGGCGAGCTTCTCCCAATCGACGCCGCCAAGCCGCACGCCGTGCGGAGGAATGCCCTTGATTTCCTGCTTGACGCGGATGAGGCCGATCTCCTGATCATCGAACACCAGCACGATGATGGGCAGATTCTCGCGCTGGGCGGTCTGCAATTCCGCGATCGTCATCAGGAAGCCGCCGTCGCCGGTGAATGCCACGACCGGGCGATCCGGAAACGCGATGCGGGCCGCGAGCGCGCCGGGGACCGCGTAACCCATGGATGCGAGCCCGTTGGATGTTAGAAACTCGCGCGGACCATAAGCTTCCCATTTCTGCACGATCAGGAGCCGGCTCGCGCCGGCGTCGCAGGTCGCCATCGTGTCGCGAGGAAGAACCGCGCGCGCGACCTCCATCGTGCGCTGCGGCGACAGGCCGGTGCTGGGCGTATTGAGCGCGTCACGCACCTCCTCCCGGAATGTCCTGGCCGCCTTCTCGCCCCAGTTCGTTCCCTCCGTCGCCCATTGCGCGAGACCTGCGAGCAGCGCCTTGAGGTCGCCGACGATCTCAGGATCGGCCGGAACGAAGGCATCGAGGCTCGGGATCGAGGACAGCGCCAGCACCGGCAGCGTGTAGGGCCAGGGCTTGGGCTGCAGCTCCACCGCGTCGAGGCCAACTGTCACGATGAGATCGGCCTCCATGACCAGCTTGCGCTCGATCAGCCCACCGATGATGCAGCCGGCGCGCAGGGGATGATCTTCCGGGATCATGCCCTTGCATTTGGTTGTGGTCAGCACCGGCGCACCGATGCGCTCGGCGAATTTGACGAACTCGGCCGACGCGCCGCACCAGAACACCCCGAGCCCCGCGATCAGGATCGGCCGCCGGGAGCGGGCGAGCATATCGAGCGCCGGCTTGAGATCGGCGCGATCGGGACCGGGCCTAATCAAGTTCGGCACCAGCGGCGGCTCGGCGGCGTAGTCGCCGGCCTCGCGCATGGACTCGCTCTGCGGGAACTCGAAATGCACGGGGCCAGGCGGTGCCCCGGTGGCGGTGCGGATCGCCCGGCGCACCTGCTGGCGAACGGTCTTGGCGTCGATCGTAGTGCTCCACTTCACGATCGGCTCGTAAAGTGCGAGCTGGTTGATGCGCTGCCGCAGCCCGGTCTCGTAGGTCGGGCGCGAATAGGCATCGGTGATCGCGATCAGCGGCGAGCGATCGAGAAACGCGTGCGCCACGCCGTTGACCATGTTGGTTGCGCCTGGGCCGCGCGTGGACATGCAGATGCCGGGGCTGCCGGTGATATCGCCCCAGGTCGAAGCCAGCATGGCGCCGGCCACCTCCTGCTTCATCAGGAGAAACCGCATCTGCCGCTGGCGCGCGGCTTCCATCAGCTCGACCGACTCGCCGCCCGGATGTCCGACGATGAAGGGAGTACCAGCGTCCTTGAAGGCCTGCGCAAGCACATCGACAGTCGTGGTCATCGAAAAAGCCTCCCGCGACACCATGTTCGATTTTTGTTGGATCCCATCATGACAGGAGTTTCGCCAGGCTCCAACCACGGCTATGCGACAGGAAATCGGCCCTTGCCGGCCTTGCGCTAAGACCCATTCTGCGCTGCACTTGTGGTGAGAGCGCCTGCATCAGGAGTTGAGCCATGCAAGTTGCCCACGCCGAAGACAGCGCCAAGATCAACAGCGTTCGCGGCGCCGAGCGCGAGTTCAAGACGCTGCTGATCGGCGACGACAAGGCGCTCGACAATTTCCGGCTCTATTTCGTGCGGCAGAAGGGCGAGGTCGATGTGCCGCGCCACAAGCACAATTTCGATCAGATCCGCATGTGCCTGGAGGGCGAGGGCCAGAACTATGGCGACCGAAAATGGATCAAGGCGGGCGAGCTTGCGTATTTCCCGGAAGGCACGCCCTATGGGCCGGAGCAAAGCAATTGCGAGCGCCTGAGCATCACGCTGCAGTTTGGGGGCGCGAGCCGCTCCGGCTTTATCAGCTCGAAACGGCTGCAGCAGGCCATGGACGAGATGAAGGAGTTCGGCACTTTCGAGAAGGGCATCTTCACGCGCGTCGGCCAGCTCCCTCCGGGCGAGAAGCGCAACCAGGACAGCTACGAAGCGATCTGGGAGCACGTCAACAAGCGCAAGCTCGTCTATCCCAAGCCGCGTTTCGGCGAGCCCATCCTGATCAAGCCCATGAATTTCGACTGGGAAGCGGCCGAGCCCGGCTTCGCCAGGAAGCACCTGTGCGATTTCTCCGAGCGCCACCTGCAGATATCGAGCCTGAAGCTCGATCCGGGCGCGAATGCCCTGCAGCCCTCGCGCGGCGGCATTCAGATCGGATTCGTGCTGCAGGGCGAGGGGACGGTCAACGGCGAGGCGCTGCGCAAATACTCGGCGTTCTCGGGCCGGGAAGATTTCGCGCTGAGCTCGCAGACCGGCATGGAGTTGCTGCTGGTGGGCTTGCCGATCTTTGCGGAGCAAACCGCGACCATGATGGCGGCGGAGTAGGGACGCTGGCGGACTGGGCCGCGCGGCCTCGCGCGCCGCGTTCCTCGCACGCGGCACGCATTCAGGCGGAACACAAGCTCCGGCGGTATCAGTTTTTCAGCGAGCGATAAACCACGCGGATGAAGTTTCCGATCGATCGCTCGTCCATGCGATATTTCGCATCATAGTCGGCGTTCGGCCTGGCGGCGACGATCTCATCCTCGGTCTTGCCGGCGGCTTTCAGCTTCTGAATTCGCTCGCGCGCGTCCGCCAGCATCTGCCGATACTCGCGCATCATCGCCTTCGTTCCGAGAGGGCCGTGTCCCGGCACGATCTTGGTGTCGTCCTTGGCGAACTGGATCAGCTCGTCGACCCCCCGGATCATGCCATCAATGCTGCCGCCGTAGGCAAAATCGATGTTCGGATAGCGGCCGAAGACAACCATGTCGCCCGTGACCAGCACGTTGGCGTCCGAAAAATAGATGTAGGTGTCGCCGTCGGTGTGGATGTCCGCCGGATGTCTGAGCTCCGCCGAGCGTCCCTGCAGTCGCACCGTCATGGTGTCCTTGAAGGTTTCCTTCGGGAGCGCAATGGCCGGGGCGGGCGGGACGACGTTGCCGGTGAGGCCGTTGCGCGTTCCGCTGGCAAGGCGCGCCTTGACGTTCTCGTGCGCCACGATGGTTGCGCCGTCCTTGCCGAACGCCTCGTTACCGCCGGTATGGTCGCGGTGAAAATGGGTGATGAGCAGATAGCGGATCGGTTGGCTGGTGATTGCGGCGACGGCGGCCTTGATCTTGTCGTGCAATGGAGCGAACTGACTGTCCACCATGATGACGCCGTCATTGGCCACAGCGACCGTGATGTTGCCGCCCTCACCTTCGAGCATGTAGGTCTTGTTGCCGAGATCGGTGGTCTTGATCACGACCTTGTCAAAATCCGGCGCCGGCGCCAGCGGCTGAAGCTGCTGGGGGTGCGCCTGCGTGCCCAAGAGGCCGATGATTGCGGCCGCAGCCGCCGATGTCATCGTCTTGCGCATCTGATGTCCTCCCTGTGTTGTGACCGGCAAGTTCGCCGTCTTGTATCTGCGGGTCAATCCTATCGGATAGAAGGGACCTTTCGCACGGCCTGCTTTCGGGTCACTATCGGTGGCGAGGGATGTGACCGATGCGCATGCTGTTTCGTTGGATGACCGCGGCGCTGCTGCTCGCGCTCAGCGGTGGCGCGGCCTGCGCCCAGACGCCGTTCTTTCAGGGCAAGCAGATCAAGGTGCTGGTCGGCTTTCCGCCCGGCGGCGGCAGCGACCTCTACGGCCGCGTCATCGCCGACGGGCTCACGCGCCACGTCGAGGGCAAGCCGACGATCATCGTGCAGAACATGCCGGGCGCCGCCAGCGTCGTGGCCATGAACAATTATGTGAACCGGGTTCCGCGCGACGGCACCACCGTGCTGGTCGGAACTGGCCAGTTGCTCGTGCGGCTCCTGCTGGGCCTCGATGGCGCACGCGCGAAGGTCTCGGATTTTGTGGCGCTGGTCGCAACCCCGATGGGTCGGATCACCTATGCGTCGCCGACAAGCGGCATCAAGCTGGCCAAGGACGCGCTCAATCCGCGCGAGCCACTTATCCTCGGCGTGCCCGAGGTGATCTCGACCATCGACGCGGTGCTCGGCCTCACGGTGCTCAAGGTCAAGTTCCGGTCGGTCACCGGCTATCCGGGCAAGAGCGATGTGCGGCTCGCGCTCTTGCGCAACGAGGTCAACCTCGATTCGCAGGCGACGCCGATCTTCGAGCAGAGCGTGCGACCATCGGTCAAGGAGGGCCAGGCGGTGCCGCTGTTCGCGCAGGGCTTCATGGATGGCGACCAGCTCGTGCGCGATCCGGCCGCGCGTGACGTGCCGTCAGTTGGCGAGGTCTTCCGCGACATTCATGGGGTGGAGCCGTCGGGACCGGATTGGGAATCCTACAAGGCGGTGGCGCGCGCGATCGGCAACGGCGGCAAGATTCTGATGCTCCACAGCGACGCGCCGCCTGCCGCGCGCACGGCCCTCAAGCAGGCGATCGAGGCCATGATCAGGGACCCCGAATACCTCAAGGTGGCCGAGAGCGTGCTGGAAGGCTATGGCTTCAGCACCGGCGAGCGGCTTGAGGCCAACATCGCCGCCATCGGCCGCATGGACGCTGGCTCGATCAACTGGCTGCAGGACCTGCTCAGCCGCGAATTCCGCATGAAATTCCACTAGCGCGATATGGCGTCAGCTCTTAGGCGTGACATGGCGCCTGCTTGATCCGGCGCGGGTTCGCACGATATCAAAACAGCCATCAAATCCACACAAAAACGGCGTCGGTCACGCGCCGGCGCTCGTGTTGTCCCGTCCTCGCAAGCTCATTCATGGTGTCATGTCCACGTCCGCAAAAACCACAACAGCCGCGAAACCCGCCGCCCCCATGGATGCTAGCAAGGGCCTCGGCGATCTGCCGGAATGGAACCTCAAGGATCTCTATGCCGGCATCGACGACCCGAAGGTGAAGCGCGATCTCGACCGGGCCGACGAGTACAGCAAGGCGTTCGAGGACGATTTCAAGGGCAAGCTTTCCGCGCTCGTCGGGCAGCCAGACGGCGGCCTTGCACTTGCGCAGGCGGTCGTGCGCTACGAGCAGCTCGACGATCTCCTGGGCCGGCTCATTTCATATGCCGATCTCATGCATGCCGGTGACACGCTCGATCCGGCCCGTGCCAAGTTCTATGGCGACGTGCAGGAGCGCATTACGGCGGCGTCCACGCATCTCCTCTTCTTCGTGCTCGAACTCAACCGCATCGACGACGCCAAGCTCGACGCCGCGATGCGCGAGCCCAAGCTCGCCTACTATCGTCCCTGGCTCGAGGATATCCGCAAGGAGAAGCCCTATCAGCTCGAGGATCGCGTCGAGCAGCTGTTCCATGAGAAGTCGGTGACCGCCTATGCGGCCTGGAACCGGTTGTTCGATGAAACGATCGCGCGGCTGCGCTTCAAGGTAGGGCCGGACCAGCTCGCGATCGAGCCGACGCTCAGCTTGATGCAGGACTCCGACGAGAAGCGCCGCAAGGCGGCAGCGCGAGCTCTGGCCAAGACCTTCAAGGAAAGCCTTCCCCAGTTCGCGCTGATCACCAATACGCTCGCCAAGGACAAGGAGATTTCCGACCGGTGGCGCGGGTTCGCGGACATTGCGGATTCCCGCCATCTCTCCAATCGGGTCGAGCCCGAGGTGGTCGACGCGCTGGTGTCGGCGGTGCGCGCCGCCTATCCGCGGCTCTCGCATCGCTACTACGCCCTCAAGGCGAACTGGTTCGGCAAGAAGCGGCTCCCGCATTGGGACCGCAACGCGCCCCTGCCGGAGGTCGCGACCCGCACCATCGGCTGGAGCGAGGCGCAGGAGACCGTGCTCACCGCCTACCGCGCATTCTCGCCCGACATGGCGGCGGTCGCGGAACGCTTCTTCGCCCAGCATTGGATCGACGCGCCGGTGCGTCCCGGCAAGCGGCCGGGGGCTTTCGCGCACCCGACCGTTCCTTCAGCTCACCCCTATGTGCTGCTCAACTACCAGGGCAAGCCGCGTGATGTGATGACGCTCGCGCATGAGCTCGGCCACGGCGTGCATCAGGTGCTGGCCGCGCCGAATGGCGCCTTGATGGCGCCGACGCCGCTCACCTTGGCGGAGACCGCGAGCGTGTTCGGCGAGATGCTCACCTTCAAGCGGCTCCTGGCCGGCACCACCGACAGCAAGCAGCGCAAGGCCATGCTCGCCGCCAAGGTCGAGGACATGATCAACACGGTCGTGCGCCAGATCGCGTTCTATACCTTCGAGCGCAAGGTCCATGGCGAGCGCCGCAAGGGCGAGCTGACGGTGGACCAGCTCTGCGGGTTCTGGATGGACGTGCAGGGCGAGAGCTTGGGGCCCGCGATTGAGCTCAAGCCTGGCTATGAGACGTTCTGGGCCTACATCCCGCACTTCGTGCACTCGCCGTTCTACGTCTATGCCTACGCGTTCGGCGACTGCCTGGTGAACTCGCTCTACGCGGTCTACGAGCGCGCCGCCGAGGGCTTCGCCGAGCGCTATCTCGCGATGCTGGCGGCCGGAGGCACCAAGCACCATGCCGAGCTGCTCAAGCCGTTCGGCCTCGACGCCCGCGATCCGGCGTTCTGGCAAGGCGGCCTCGGGGTGATCGAGCGGATGATCGTGGAGCTCGAGGGGCTTGGGTAACTATTTGAAAATAGACGAAAAATTATCGTAATACAATTGTTGAACCGTGACCTCAATCGTGTTATACAGTTTGTACAACATCAGGAGGTCGGGTCGTGAACGAGACTCTGCGCAACGTTGAGATCGAGGGGCAACTTCTTCAAATCAAGAAGATTGGTAACTCACTCGGGCTCATCCTTCCGAAGGACTTGCTTGCGCGACTCAAGCTCGCGGAAGGCGATAAGCTTTACGTTGTTGAGCAGACGGAGCGCGGGATCAAGCTCAGCCCGTACGATCCGAAGCATGCCAAGGCGATGGAAATCGCACGGCGCTCGTTCCGAAAGTACGCCGACACCTACAAGGCGCTCGCCGAATGAGCGAGCCGGAATGGCTCGACACTGCCATCGTACTTGATGTTCATGCCGAGCAGTTGGCTCTCTTCGGCGGAGCCGACGGCGTCCGCGATCTTGGCTTGATCGAATCCGCACTCGGCAGGCCGCGTCACAAGTTTGCCTACGGTGAGAGCGATCTCGCAGCTCTGGCTGCAGCATATGCCTTCGGTATCGCCAGAAACCACCCCTTTGTTGATGGCAACAAGAGAGCTGCGTTCGCGTCGATGCTGGTTTTTCTTGGTCTCAATGGGATCGACTTCGACGTGCCCCCGCAGGATGCCACCGCCATGATCCTGGCGCTTGCCGCTGGCGAGGTCAGCGAGGAGAGCCTCGCGCGCTGGATTCGCGATAACTGGCCGAAGCCGTAGCTACGGCCAGCCCTCAGCCAGCAACCTGCTCCTGGATCGCCTGCAGGAACGCCGCCATCAGGATGGTCGGAACGGCAACCAGAGCGATGCCGGCCATGGTCGCGGTCATGTCCAACGTGCTGGCCGACTGCGCGATGAAATAACCCACCCCGTGATTGCCCGCCATGAACTCGACGATGACCAGTGCGGTCACGCCGATCACCACGCCCACCCGCAGGCCGCCGATGATCGCGGCCGCCGCGGCCGCGGTATTCGCCGCGTTCGCGTTCGCATCCACGATTGGAGCATGGCGCCTCGATTCATTCCCGTTCGTCACAACAGGGCGCTTCGTTCCGGTCGCGACCATGACCATGTTCATGATCGGGAATCCAACCATGATGAAGACCGCGGCAGCCTTGGTGGCGATCGTCACGCCCCACCAGGCGAAGAACAGCGGCACCATGAGGACCAGCGGAGTTGCGCCCAGTGTGACCGCGAACGGACCAAACAACCAGCGCGTCCCCCGCGACATGCCCGCGATCATGCCAAAGAAAACGCCGGCCAACAGCGCTGGCAGAAGACCGAGCAGAAGGGCGGTTCCGCTGTCGCCGAAATGGCGCAGAAATTCATCGCTTGGGGCAAGCTCGACCGCCTTCTGCAGGACGGCAGGCAAGCCCGGAAGCTTGGCCGCACTGTCGGCGACTCCGCTCGCAACGACCCAGGCCGCCGCTATGATGGCGAGCCCGAGGATGGCCTCGAGCAAAGTTCTGACAAATGGCGGCATCGAAATCTCCCCGATCGCAGAAATAAGCTCGTCAGCCTTATCATGCGGCCATGCCAGAAGCATGCGCAGATTCGGCGACCGCGCGCAAAGCGCCCCCTGGGCGTGCAATAAGATTGGAGACGTATTCCGGCGTGCTTGAAAAGCTTTGCGAAGTCTTGAGCTTGCACTGTCGAAGCGGAAGCCGCCTCAATCCCCCACCTTAATCTCCCAGTTGGGCCTCGATCGCCTGCAGCAGCGCCGCCACCAGGATGGTCGGCAGCACCACCAGCACGATCCCTGCCATGGTGGCGGTGGTGTCGAACATGTTGGCCGAACTCATGATGAAGTAGCCGACGCCGCGGCTTGCTGCCGCGAACTCGACCATGACGAGCGCGGTCATGCCCAGCACCACGCCGAGCCGCAAGCCGTGAAGGATTGCGACCGTCCGGCTTTTCTCTCCCGCTACGAGCATGACGGCGTTCATGACCGGAAAGCCGGCTAAGACCCCAATGGCACTCGCCTTCATGGTCATGGTCAGTCCCCACCAGGCGACAAACATCGGCAGCAGCGCGATGAGCGGCGCCGCGCCCAGCACGACCGCGAGCGGTCCGACCAGAAACCGGATCCCCGACGAGGTATCGGCCATCATGCCCAGCAGCACTGCACCGATCAGGGCGGGCAGCAGGCCGTAGAGCAGAGCCGTGCCGCTGTCGGTGGCGTGACGCACATAGTCGGCGCTCGGCGCGATCGCGATCGCCTTGCGCAGGACCCCCGACATGGCCGGCAGCTTCGTGGGGGTGTCGATCACCAAGGCGGCGGCCTCCCAAGCCAGCGCCACAATGGCGATGCCAAAGAGGGTGTACAGCAGCGTCCGGAAAAATGGTGGCACCGGAACCTCCAGCACTCCGATCAAGCGACCTCTTCCACCTCCCGCACGATCCTCGACGGACCGTCGCGGAAACGATGCGCGCCCAGTGCCGCCGATTTGAAGTTCCTACACCAGTTGCGGCAAACTCGGCTAGGAACTTCAAATCGAAAAGCGGCACTAGAAACATAGACTTGCTAGTGCCCCTTTGCTTCCGAAGTTCGTGCCAGAGGTTGCTGCGATGTATCACGAACTTCGGAAGCGGGGCACTAGCC
>DAIUEP010000178.1:0-10453 GCA_036845065.1 Xanthobacteraceae bacterium
CCTTGCGGGAGAGGGTGCCCGAGCAAGCGAAGCGCAGCGAGGGCGGGTGAGGGGTTCCTTTCGCACTCGGGCCTTCCAAACACCACCTCACCCGGCTCGCCGCTTTGCGGCTCGCCACCCTCTCCCGCAAGGGGAGAGGGTACCAGAGTTCGCGGCACGTACGGCGCAGACGTCCTCGCCATCAATCCCACTTCGGCGTCCCCGAGAACGCATAATCGACGATGCGGCCATCGCCATGCGCCAGCGCGCCGATCTCGGCCATCTCATCGGCGGCGAGTTCGAAATCGAAGATCGCAGCGTTCTCCGACAGCCGCTCGATCTTGCTGGTGCGCGGGATGACGACCACCTGCTGCTGCACCAGGAAGCGCAGGCTCACCTGCGCCGCGCTCTTGCGGTGCCGCTCGCCGATGCGCGCCAGCACGGCGCTGTTCTTAGCGTTGCCGCGCGCGATCGGGCAATAGGCCACGACCGCCAGGCCATGCGCCTTGCAGGCAGCTCGGACCTTCGACTGATCGATGAATGGATGCAGCTCAACCTGGTTGCAGACCAAGGGCTCGCTCGCAAGTCGCGTCGCCTCGTCGATCAGCGCGACCGAAAAATTCGACACGCCGATGTGGCGCGCGAGGCCGGCCTCCTTCGCTTTGCAGAGCGCCCCGAGCGTCTCCGACAGCGGAATCTTCGGGTTCGGCCAGTGCAGCAGCAGAAGATCGACCTCCTGCACTCGCAGCTTCGACACGCTTTCCTTGGCGGCGCGCAGAAGCTCGCGCGGCGCGAAGTGCGACGGCCATATCTTGGTGACGACAAAGACATCGTTGCGAGGCACGCCCGAGGCGCGCAGCCCCTCCCCCACCTCGCGCTCGTTGTCGTACATCTCGGCGGTGTCGATGTGGCGATAGCCAAGCCGCAGCGCCTGCTCCACGATGCGCGCGCAGGCGCGTCCGCGCAGATCCCAGGTGCCGAGACCGAGGAGCGGAATGCGGGCGCCGTTCGCCTCGACCACTGGCGTCATGGTCAATCGTCCCATGTCGGCGCGTGCGCCGGGTTGACCACGCGCCCGTCCGGCCGCTTGAGGGCGGCGATTGCCGCCATGTCGGCGTCACTGAGCTTGAAGTCGAAGACCGCAAAGTCGGCGGCCAGGTGATCCGGATTGGCCGTGCGCGGGATCGGAATGATGCCCTGCTGCACGAGATAACGCAGCGCGACCTGGGAGGCGCTCTTGCCGTGCGCCTGGCCGATGCGCGCGAGCGTCTCGTTGCCCGGCACCTTGCCGCGGGCGAGCGGGCAATAGGCCGTCACCGACAGCCCGTGCCTGCGACAGGCCGCCAGCACTTTGCTCTGGTCGAGGAAAGGATGCACCTCGATCTGGTTGGTGACGAGCGGCTCGGTCGCAAGCTTCACCGCCTCGTCCAGCATCGTGGTCGTGAAGTTCGCGACGCCGACGTGCTTGGCCTGCCCCTTGCGCTTGGCGGCGCACAGCGAGCCGATGCTGTCGGAGAGCGCCACCTTCGGGTTGTTCCAGTGGATGAGAAGCAGGTCGACCCAGGGCAGCTTGAGCTTGGCCAGGCTTTCCTCGACCGAGCGCTCGAAATCGCCCGGCGCGAGCTTGTCCCAATACACCTTCGTCGTGATGAAGACCTCCTCGCGCTTGAGGCCGGACGCCGCCAGCCCCTGGCGCAACCCCTCCCCCACCCATTCCTCGTTGCCGTAGCGCTCGGCGGTGTCGAGATGGCGATAGCCGAGCCGCAGCGCCGCCTTGATCGCGTCGATGCACACCTGCTCCTTCAGGGTCATGGTGCCGAGCCCGATCGCCGGAATGCGGGCTCCGTTCGCCTCAACGACAGTCATCACGCGTTACTCCCTGGCCGCCCACTCGGCGGTGCGTCAAAGCCGATCCTCGCCGCGGCCCTGGCCCAGCGCCTTGGCCTGCGGCGTCTGCATGTAGAAATTGAGGAATTCATATCCGAGCGCGGCGTCGTGCACCATATTGAATGAGGCCATGACCTGCTTGTTGAGGACGCGCTTGCACAGCGCCAGCGCATAGGCATTGCGCTTGATCAGCCGCTGCGCGATCTCGTCGGTCTTGGCGTCGAGTTCCGACGCCGGCACCGCGTAGTTGACCACCCCCATGGCGGCGAGCTCCTTGGCGGTGAACGGGCGCGCCAGCATCAGGTACTCCTTGGCCATGTTGAGCGGCATCTTGAGCGGAGCAAACACCGCCCCGCCATCGCCAGTCACCATGCAATGCTCGGCCGAGCCGCGCCGCTCACCATCGATGACGAGCTCGCCGCAGCTCATGTGGTGGTCGGCGATGATCGCGTCCTCGCGCGCGACGATGAAATCGCAGGCCAGCACCAGGTTGGCGCCGAAGCCGACCGCGTGACCGTTGACTTTGGCGATCACCGGCTTCTCGATGGTGCACATCGCCTCGACCGCGCGGGTCACCCCGCTCATGATGTCCCAGTCGTTGCCGGGGTCGCCATGGTGGCCGTAGGACGATGGCGGGATCGTGAACACATCGTCCTTGCCGGTCACCACGATCACGCGCACCGCATTGTCGTCACGCAATTCGTTGAGTGCACGCCCGACCTCGGCCGCGCGCTGGGCGCCGCCGCGCTTGCCGTCGGCGTGCTTCTGGCGAAGATGCTTTTCGATGCGCTTGAGCTCGATGGTGGCGATCTGGCCGTCGCGCTTGATGTCGAGGAGGCTGTAGTCGGGCATGGGTCGGGACCTTCCGGGTTGGCGTGTGGCGGGACCGCACATTGACGGCGTGAGGGCGCTCAGGGCGGCAAGGATCACTTCTCGGCCAGGAGCTTCCCGAACCTCGTGCGGACCGCTTCAGGTGCCTTCGCCGCGCGCTCGATCAGCGCCTGCACCGCCGCGCCGTCGATCGGGCTTGTCATGATGCCGACCTTGCTCATGTCGGCGCGGAACGCCTCGCTCGCCGCCATCGCCATCACGGCCTCCCGCAGCGCGCGGGCGCGATCCTCCGGCACGCCCGGCGGCGCCACCAGCGGCAGCGCCATGAAGAACGGCAGCTCGGCAAATTCCAAGAGCGCAAGATCGCCCGCGTCGGTCACCAGCTCGCGCGCGATCGGGACATCACGCAGATCGGGATGGCGCGCGGTGCGCCCGAATGCCAGGAGCGGGCGCAGCTTGCCTTCGCGCCAGAGCGACGGCCGGCCCACCATGATGGCGCTGATATCGACGAACTGGCCGTCCACCTCGCCGCGCTCCATGGCGAGCCAGATTTCGCTCGCGCCCGGATAACCGCGCGTGACGCCGATGTTGAGCTTGAGCATGTCGCGCGCCATCACGGCGAAGATGACATTGGTCGAGCCCTCCCGCGTTCCTGCGAGGTAGAGCGGTTTGCCGGGAGGGCGAATGTCGGCAAGCGACTTCGCCGCATGGCCGGCATTGATGGTCATGAGATAGGCGTCGTCCTTGTAGGACGAGAGACTGCCCAACCAGGTGAGCTGCAGCGGATCGAAGGCAGCGTTGGGATCGCCGACGAGCGCAAGCTGCGGCAGCGCGCGGCTCATCACCAGGATCGTGCGGCCGTCGCGGTCGGCAATGTTGCCAAGCCGGTTGAGGCTCGCGATCCCGGCGGCGCCCGGCTGGTTCTGCACGATGATGTTCGGCTTGCCGGGAATAAACTGGGCGAGATGGCGCGCCACCGTGCGGCCGGCGATGTCATAGTAGCCGCCGGGCGTTGAGCCGACCACGAGGGTGACGGTCTTGCCGGCATAGAAGCTCGCAACCGATTGCGCCGATGCCTCGCCAGCGCTCAAGGACACCCAAGCGACGAGCACGCCCAGCGCGCGAAGCATCCGATCCATAGGTCCTTCTCCACCTGCAAACGGCTAGTCAAGCTTAGCAGGCGGCGTCCGGGAATTGGACCTCATTGCCGGCTGGCGGCGCGGTCGGCAACGCCGGCAGCTCTCGGTCAATAACTCTTAATCAATCACTCTTGGCGTCGCCCAGCACCGCGAAGGCCACCTGGGGCGCCTTGTCGATCACCTTGAGCAGCGCGCGCGCCGGCCCACGCGGGGAGCGCTTGCCCTGCTCCCAGTTGCGCACAGTTTCGATCGGCACGCCGATGCGGGAGGCGAACTCCGCTTGCGTGAGCTTGGTGCGCGCTCGCACGCCACGGGCATAGGCGGCGTCAGCCGCCTCGCCATTCGCGGACTCGCGAGCCGGCGCGCGCGGCAACGACTGCTCACTGCCGTCCGCCAGGATCTCGACGATCCGGCCGTCAGCTTTCAATCTGACCCGCATCATAGCACCGTTAGGCCTATGTGATTCCCTCTGCTCGGCCAAGGCTTTATTCTTGGCGAAGGCTTTATTCATGGCAGTCGTGCTCCTCGTCGGTCTTGGCCGGCGCCCGGTCTAGCCCAGGACACGCCGTTGTGGCCCGGCTTGCGCCAGCGGGGTGGCATCACCCGCCACCAGCCGGTCGATCTCCTGGCGCGGGGCGGGTTTGGCGAACAGGAAACCTTGCATTTCGCTGCAGCCGGCAAGCCGCAGCAGCACTTGCTGCTCCTCGGTCTCGACGCCCTCGATCAGCACGCTCAGCCCGAGCGCGCGGCCGTAAGCCGCGATCGCCTGAATGACGACGCCAGCATTGGCCGAATGATCCAGCGCCGCGACGAAGCCGCGGTCGATCTTGATCCGGTCGAACGGCAGCTGCTGCAGATAGGCGAGGCTCGAATGGCCTGCGCCGAAGTCGTCGAGCGCCAGCTTGACGCCGATCGCATGCAGGTCCTCGAGCCGCGACTTCGCGGTCAATGGATCGTCGATCAGGACGCCCTCGGTCATCTCCAACACGACGCGCGATGGCGAGATCTTCGTTTCGTCGAGCACCGACGACACCAGATCGACGAACCGCGGGTCGCGCAGCTGCACGGGCGAGAGGTTGACCGCCACGTAGAGATTGGGCCAGCGCCCCGCATCCGTGAGCGCCCGGCGCAGCACGAACTCGCCGATCTGATCCATCAATCCGGCTGCCTCCGCCACCCGCGTGAAGACCGCCGGCGGAATGTCGCCTCGGGACGGATGGCTCCAGCGCAGCAAGGCCTCCACTCCGACGATGCCGCCACAGTCGGACCGCACGATCGGCTGGTAGTGGATATCGAGCGCGCGCGCGGCCAGAGCCCGCGCCAGCTCGCGCTTGATGAAGCTCTGCTCCTCGAATTCCGCCTCCATGTCGGGCGAAAAGCTGGCCACCAGGCCACGCCCGCGACGACGTGCCGTGCGCAGCGCAAGATCGGCGCGATGCCGGAGCACGCCGCGCGCGGTTCCGTCCCGCGGCGCAAGCGCCAGGCCCACATTGGCGCTGATCTGAACGACCTGATTGAGCCAAAACGCCCGCGAGCAGGCCTCGCGCGCCGACTTGGCGATTGACATGGCCGCCTCGGCGCTGCTCGCCGCGACCACCAGCCCGAACTTGCCGCCGCGCAGCCGGCCGATGGCGGCGTCCTTCGGCACCGCCGCCGCCAGACGCTCCGCGATTTCGATGAAGAAGTCATCCTCCTCGCCGCTGCCAAGCGCTTCCTTCAGCTCCTCGAAGCCGCTGAATTCGATGACCGCAAATCCCACCACCGTGCCGTCCCGGCGAGCGGTCAACGCATCATCGAGCACGCTGAAGAGCCGGCGCTGGTTCGGGACCCCGGTCACGGGATCTTCGTGGGCGAGCCGGTGCGCCGCGTGCTCGCTGCGAACGAGCAGCCGCCCCAGACGATTGAGCTGCCAGATCGCAAGGCCGGCAAACCCCAGAAGCCCCGCCGCGATCAGGGCTCCGAGCGGCAGCAGCCGAAACATGAGCGCCGTTGCCGGCCGCTGCGGTTCCCAGCTGAACCAGCCGACGATGCGGCCCTTCTCGTCGAGCAGCGACTGAACCTCGCGCCCGCGCCCGGGCGGATCGCTGTCGAACCGGAGATCCTTGAGACCAGACGCGCGCTCCAAGGCGCGGATCAGCGCCGGATCGAGGCGGGACACATCGGGCGAGAGCACCTGCAGCGCCTCGATCGCGCCACGGAGCGATTTGCGGTTTGCCCCTTCGAGATTGTCGTCCGCCTGCCCGGCCAGCATCAGGCCCAGCACGGTGCAGACGATGGTCCCGGCCGCCACCAGCAGCGCCAGCGGCACAATGAAGCGCGACATCACGCCATTGCGGCGCGACGCCGCTGCCGACCGCTCGGCTGGCCGGTCGAACCTGGCACGCAACCGCTCAAGCCACCGCCTGCGCCCGCCGACGTCGGCTTCTTCACCACGCTTCACCGGATTCTCCGGTCAACTCAAAACTGGACCCTGACAGAACAGGGTTAGAGCGCGATGGTGAATTTCGGGTAAATCGATCGCCCGCCGGCGCACAAAAGCTTTGGAAAATTCGATCACTTCAGCCCGAACCAGAGCGTGGCGATCCCCAGAAAGGACAGGAAGCCAACCACGTCCGTCACCGTGGTCACGAACGGACCTGACGACACCGCCGGGTCGACGCCCAGCCGGGTCAGCAGGAGGGGGATCAGGATTCCGCCCAGCGCCGCCGCCGCCAGCACGGTCACCATCGCCAGCCCCATGACCAGCCCGAGGTCTCTGACGTCGAACCAGGTCGCGGCAATCAATCCCATGATGAGCGCAAAGGCAAAGCCGTTGAGCGTGCCCACGAGCACTTCACGGCGGACGATGCGCCAGGTATTCGTGCTTGACAGCTCACGGGTCGCGAGCGCGCGCACGGTCACCGTCATGGTCTGGGTGCCGGCGTTGCCACCCATGCTGGCGACGATCGGCATCAGCACCGCAAGCGCCACCATCTTCTCGATTGAGCCTTCAAACTTACTGATCACCCATGACGAGAGCAGCGCCGTCAGCAGATTGGCGAACAGCCAGGGGAAGCGGCTCTTGGTCGTGTACCAGACCGAGTCGGAGAGCTCTTCCTCGCCGCGCACGCCGCCGAGCGCCTTGATGTCCTCTTCCGCCTCCTCCTCGATCACGTCGACGATATCGTCGAAGGTGAGGACGCCGACCAGCCGATCGCCGTCGTCCACGACCGGGGCCGAGACCAGATCGTAGCGCTCGAACAGGCGCGCGGCTTCCTCCTGGTCGTCGGTCGCGCGGACCGTGCGCAGCTCCTCTTCGATCAGGTCGGCGATCGGGACCGGGCGCTTGGTGCGCAGCAGCCGGTCGAGCGCCACCACGCCCTTGAGCTTGTGGCCGGCGTCGACGACATAGAGCTCCCAGAACCGGTCCGGAAGATCGGGCGTCTCGCGCATGTAATCGATGGCTTGGCCGACCGTCCAATGCGGCGCGACCGCGATCAGCTCGGCCTGCATGCGCCGACCGGCGGAGTTCTCCGGATAGTCGAGGCTCCTTGCGAGCGCGACGCGATCGAGCGCGGGGAGCTGCTCGAGGATCTCGGCCTGCTCCGCCTTTGGCAGGTCCTCGAGGATCGCGACCGCGTCATCGGAGTCGAGCTCGCGTACACCTTCAGCCACCGTTGCGGGCGGCAGCTCATCGAGGATTTCCTCGCGGACCGTATCGTCGACCTCGGTCAGCGCAGTGAAGTCGAAGTCCCGCCCCAGCAGCTCGACCAGGCGCGGCCGCAGATCCGGATCGAGCGCCTCGATGACAGAGCCGAGATCGGCCTCGTGCAGGTCCCCGACCAGCGAGAGCACAGCAGGCGCGTCGGAAGCGTCGACGGCTTCGCGCACGCTTTGCACGAAGTCCTCGCGTAGCGCCCCGTCCTCCCCGCGCAGCGCAACGGGAGGCCGGGTCACGGTCATCTCTTTTTCGTCGAGCATGCCGTGCCCACGTCATTGGCGAAGGTCAGGGAGCTCTCGCGCTTGTACGCCCGCTCCGGCGCGCTTGCAATTGCGACGAGACGCTTGCATTCAGGCGGCGCGCGGGCTCCAGTCGAGCATGGGAGGAGCGCTCGCTATGTCTGGTGGAATGCCTCGTGGAATGCCTTCTGGAATGTCTCGCGGATTGTTGTGCATCATCGCTGTCGTGGTGACTGCGACGGCGGCACAAGCGGCCTGCCATGCCGACGCGCTTGGAACCGAGCGCGTGCTCGCCGTCGATCCGGCGACGTACCCGCGAATAGGCCGCAAGCACTTTCCACAGACGCTGCCGCTGCGCCCGAAGGAAGTCGTTCTCACTTTCGACGACGGGCCGGAGCCAGGATCAACCGCCCGCGTGCTCGATGCACTCAAGCGCGAATGCGTGCGCGCATCCTTCTTCGTGCTCGGCCGCAGCGCCGCCGCTCATCCCGCGCTGGTGCGCCGCGAGCTGCAGGACGGTCACACCGTCGCGCATCACTCGTTCGCACATCCACTTCTGGATCGCATACCGGTTGCGGCCGCCGAGGCGGAGATCGACCGCGGCTTCGCGGCGGTCGATGCCGCGCTTTACGGCAAGGCCACGCGCAGCCCGGTGACGCCGTTCTTCCGCTTTCCCGGCTTTGCCTCGAATCAGGCGCTGCTCGAGCGCCTCGAGCGACGGCAGATTGCGGTCTTTGGCGCCGATCTGTGGGCGAGCGATTGGGACCCGATGACGCCCGCGCAGCAACTCGCGCTGGTACTCGGACGCCTCGATTCAACGCGCGGAGGAATTATCCTGTTTCATGATACCAAATCGCAGACCGCGGCCATGCTTCCGGAATTCCTGCGCGCCCTGAAAAGCCGCGGCTTTACGGTGGTGCACGTGACAGCGCCCTCACGGCCCACACCCGCCGCCTCGAATTGAGCTGATATTGCGGCGGCAAGTGGCAGCGCGGCCACAGACCGCGAGAATATCGAAATAATACTGCCAAGATTGGTGATTAAGCTTGCATTAATTTGCGTACGCCTAGGGTTTGGCTAAGGTGCAAGCCTTATCCACTATCCCGGGCCGTGGCTCGGGGTGCAAAAAGTCCAACACGTCCAACATGATCGTGGGGTCCGTCCGGGGCATGCGAAGGAAGCTCGCCGCATTTCGTCTATTGGCCTCCTGTCTATCGGCGTCCTGCTTATCGGCCTGCCTGATCGGCACGGCGGCGGCAGCGTCCGACTGCCCAGGCAATCCGGGAGCGCTCGGCACCAGCCGCACCATCGCGGTCGATCCGACCGAGCACAGCCGCCTGGGCGCGTTTCAGTACCGCGAAACGCTCCCGTTGAACGATCGCGAAGTGGTCATCACCTTCGATGATGGTCCGTTGTCGCCCTATACCAATCACATCCTCGATGTGCTCGCGAAGGAATGCGTGAAGGCGACGTTCTTCATGGTCGGCCGCATGGCGCGCGCCTATCCGCACCTCGTCAAGCGCACCCACGCCGAAGGCCACACGCTCGCCAACCACAGTCAGAATCATCCGTTCACGTTCCACAAGATGACGGTCGATCAGGCCGCGCGCGAGATCGAGGACGGCTTCACGTCGATCCGCGCTGCGCTCGGCGACCCCGGCGGGGTCACCAACTTCTTCCGCGTTCCAGGCCTGCTGCGGCAGGCGCCGGTCGAGGCCTATCTGGC
Organism: Xanthobacteraceae bacterium; assembly: GCA_036845065.1. Taxonomy (GTDB): domain Bacteria; phylum Pseudomonadota; class Alphaproteobacteria; order Rhizobiales; family Xanthobacteraceae; genus VAZQ01. The sequence goes on from DAIUEP010000178.1 coordinate 9,502, forward strand.
CTCCCGGGGCTACATGACCTGGAGCGTCGATCTGATGGCCGACGACTGGACCCGGATCAGCGCCAGTGAAGTCGTCCAACGTGCCCTCGACCGCATCGAAGCGCGCGGCAAGGGCATCCTGCTGCTGCACGACATTCAGCCCGCGACCGCGCTCGGCCTGCCGACCCTGCTGCATGAGCTCAAGACCCGCGGCTTCAAGATCGTCCATGTGGTGCAGGCCGGCCCCGGCCAGCCGAAGACGGCGACGCTGCCTGAGCAGTGGGTCGTGCGCGGCAACAGGACCATCCAGGCCGGCCACTGGCCGCTCGTTCCCGTCATCGGCCTGACGCTGCCGGAACCCGTGCTGCAGGCGCCGGACATGCACAACTTCGGCATTGCGGACGCCAGCGGCACTTATGAATACGGCGCCGCGCGCGACCGGCTGCGCGGCGGCGACCGCGACATCAGGCTGCCGCAGACTTCGCTCTGGCAGCGCGGCGTGCGCATCGTCGCTCTGCCCTCCGCGGAGCTGCTGCCGGCGCCCGACGCCAGCAATTTCCGTTATGCGCGCGTCTGGAAGACGCGCCCGATGGTGGCGCGGCGCAAGCCCGACCCTGCCAAGAGCACCGCCACCGTCTCGACCACGGCTCCGATCGCGGCACCAGCGCCGTCGCCCAAAGGCGCGCCGACTGCGGCTCCGAAAAACAATCCGGCGCCAAACAATCCGGCGCCAAACAACTTGGCACCACGGCCACCGCGGCCGGTCGGGCATCAGATCCAGCTGCCGAAACCGACCGCCAGCTTGTAGCAACGCGTCATCTGATCGCCGCAAACGCGGACGGCCGTCTTTTCGCAGAATGCGCCGAGCGCGCGACCCACGGGGAAGCGGGCTCGTTCGAATCGAGCCGCCTCCTGATCCATCTGACCTGACCAGGAGCGCGACATGACTAAGAGCAAATGGTGCGGTCGAGAG
>DAIUEP010000179.1:0-10452 GCA_036845065.1 Xanthobacteraceae bacterium
CGCCGAATTTGCTGCTATGAACGCGCGCCACTAGTGCCCCGCTTCCGAAGTTCGTGAGTCGCCGCAGCAGCCTCTGACACGAACTTCGGAAGCAAAGGGGCACTAGCAAGTCTATGATTCTAGTGCCGCTTTTCGATTTGAAGTTCCTAACGGAGCTTGCCGCAAGTGTTGTAGGAACTTCAAATCGGCGGCACTAGAGAAACGACACCTCCCGCGGCCGCGCCCGCGGAGGTATTTGCACTCACGTGTTCACTGGAGGTCCCGTTGCAAGAGCGAAAGTCCCCGCGCCCGGCGCCGCCGCCGATCGACGCCTTCCCGGTGCGCGTGCCTGACATCATCCGCTATGGCGATATCGACCGGCAGGGTCATGTCAACAACGCGGTCTACTCGACCTATTTCGAGACCGGGCGGGTCGCGATCATTCATCACCCCACGGAAGGGCTGCAGGCCAAGGGCGCGACCTCGGTGCTGGCGCGCATCGAAATCGACTACCTGCGAGAGCTGCACTGGCCCGGCACGGTCGAGATCGGCACCGGCGTCGGCGGCTACGGGCGCAGCTCGTATGTGTTCGTGCAGGCGGTCTATTGCGACGGCGTCTGCGCGGCGTTTGCGCGCTCGACGCTGGTGCTGATCGACGGCACCGCCCGCAAAGCGCGGCCGCTGCCGCAGGAGCTGATCGCGCGGCTCGAGCGGCTGAAGATGCGCGAGTAGCTATTCGCTACGCCTGCCGCTCCGGCACCCGCACGATGAGGCCGTCGAGCTCGTCAGTCACCTTGATCTGGCAGGAGAGCCGCGAGCTTGGCCGCACATCGTAGCCGAAGTCGAGCATGTCCTCTTCCATCGGCGAGGGCTCGCCGACGCGCGCGCGCCAGGCCTCCTCGACATAGACATGACAGGTCGCGCAGGCGCAGGCGCCGCCGCACTCGGCCTCGATGCCGGGCACGTTGTTCTTGATCGCTGTTTCCATCACGGTCGAGCCTCGCTCGCCTTCGACCGCGTAGGTGGTTCCGTCAGAGCCGATAAAGGTGATTTTGGGCATGGGGGGACGCGCATCGTGAGACCGCCGGCCGGGCGCCGGGCGGCTTCGTATAACGGCTTGCGCGCCGCTGCGCCAGATCGCGGAATGGATTTGACAGCCCGGGCTCAGCCGGCGTGCTGCAGCTCGTCGATTGCGGCATGCACCTCGGCGACCGCCGCCGCCAGGTGATCCATCACGGCGGTGAGCGCGATCGCGCCCGGCCTGGTCGCCGCGCGCTCGACCGCTGCCGCCGCCTCGGCCACCTTCCAGGCCCCGATGCCGCTCGCGGAGCCCGCAAGCGTGTGCGCGAGCGCGGCCACCATGCGCGGCTCCCCGCTCGCCATGCGCGCGAGCAACATGTCGGCCTGATGTTCGAACAGGCTAAGCACTTCGCGCTCGAGGCTGTTCTCGCCGAGCGTCATGCGGGAGAGATGCGCGAGATCGACGGCCGGCTCGCTCGGCGCCAATGGCGGAGCGAGCTCGTGCCCGACCTTGGCGGCCTGATCCACCGCGCGCTCAATGGCTTCAACTCTCACGACGTCCGCTTTCATGGCACAGCCTTTCATGGACCGTCTCCCGAGGGCTCTTGTGTCCCCTTTTGATTCTCTCAAAATAGAAAGCGACTGTGACGGGGAAACGGCCAAAGCCAGGTAAATGCTCGATCCTCCCCAGCGACGGCCCGCCAATACGGCAGCCATGGTTAACACCGGCTTGCCCTGACGAACGCGGCAGCATGATACCCGGTAGGCGTTGCCTACGGGGGGCAGTACTCAGAGACTTTCGGCAATGAACTTCAGGATCTCGGCCGACTGCCGGTTGAGTTCCGCCGTCGTGTGCGCCGTGACACCCTCGTTGAACGACTCCGCGAAGATCGCGCGCTGCACTGCTTCATCGAGCAGACTGCGCACCGCCTCGTCGCGCGTCACCAGGCCCTTCTTCACCAGGATGCGAAAGGCAACCACCGCAGCGCTCAGCGCCGCCATCGCGTAGGCGCCATCCTGATATGTCTTCATGTCGCAACCTTCCGGCACCGGCCGCTTGGAACCGACAGCAGGGACAAGCGGCCGAGCATCCCACAGATCATCATACCGGCAGCCTCATAGCCCACCACCGGGGTTCTGGCGGCGCCAGCGCACCCCCGGCAACCGCACCGCGGATGAGAATGATGTGGATAACACCCCCACCCCCGATGCGCCTGCGCCCGTACCGAAAAACGGGTGTCATCCGCACAACACAGGGCTCCGGTAAAATGGTGCAGGCAAGCGCGGCGACGCCGCCCGGAACCTATTACGGATCGAATTTCCGACGAATTCTGAAATGCTTAGATGGCCCAATGGGGGCCCGGAGCGGCCGACGGCATCTTGTGGATTGGCACGGTTTAGCCGCATGTCGGCCGCAATGTAGCCTGACATATAAACGCCGTGAGTGGCGAATAACCCATTAAACGGCCGCGGCCGGGTCGGTTTCGCCACCGTTTGAGGGCCGCAACCCTTTAACGATGATTAAAGATACCTTACCGGCCGGTTCCTTTCGGGGGCCCAAACCGATAAGATTAACCGTGGCAGTGGGGACGACTTTGCGGCACTTTCAAGGCCGCCTGCCGGGATGGGGGATCCGGAGGGGATCTCGAGGTTCACGCGCTCGCGGCGCGGCCGGCTATCCGGCTGCGACCGTAGTACAGCGTCATAGCGAGGCGAACGACCGACAATGGCGAACACCCCGAAGAAGATGAAGGATCCGACGGAAGCGGCGCTGTCGGCGATCCAAGATGCGCTTCAGATCCGGGATGACGACACGCCGGCGCAGCCTAGTAACGCCAGCGCGACACCGCCCAACCCGCCGGCCAGCGAGCCTGCCGCCGAGAAACCGTGGCCGGGCCTGCGCGCCAAGCTGACGAATAAGGCGACCGGGTCCTCCAAAGCCGCCGAGCCGTTCCGGAATGCGCCGATTCCATATGATGACGAGACCAATCGCGCCGATGATTCCGGCGGGATGCGCCTCCCGGCGGCCAACGACGACCGTGAATCGATCGGCAGCATCCTGCGCTTGCTGCAGCAGACCCCATCGCGGACGTCCTACGTGCTCGCCAGCATCTTCGCGGGCGTGTGGATCGTCGCCGGCTTCGGGCTGGGCTTTCTCTATGTTCCGGAGATCCAGCGGGCGCTTGGCCCGACCGGCCTGACGGCGCCCGTCCTGGCGGTGCTGGCCGCGATCTACCTGGCGCCGGTTGTGCTCTTCTACGTGCTGGCCCACATGGCGGTGCGCTCGCAGGAGATGCGGCTGATCGCGCAGTCGATGGCCGAGGTCGCGATGCGGCTGGCTGAGCCCGAGACGGTCGCACGCGAGTCGATCGTCACCGTCGGGCAGGCGATCCGGCGCGAGGTGGCCGCCATGGGCGACGGCATCGAGCGCGCGCTCGCCCGCGCCGCCGAGCTCGAGACGCTCGTCGCCAACGAGGTCTCCGCCCTTGAGCACGCCTACACCGACAACGAAGTCCGCATCCGCGCGCTGTTGCAGGACCTCGGCAGCCAGCGCGACACGCTGGTCGGACAGGCCGAAGCGGTCCGCGACGCCATCAACGGCGTCCACCTCGATCTCAGCAACGACATCTCCCAGATCAGCCAGCTCGTCGCCGAGCAGGTCAACGAGGCGGCGCGCCGGATCACCCACACGCTCGCCGAGAAGGGCGAGCACATCACGCGCGCGCTCGGCCACGCCGGCGACACCATGATCGAACAGCTCGGCGAGCGCGGCGGCGACCTGCTCGAGCGCCTCGAAAGCACCGGCGCGACCACCGCCGAGGCGATCGCAGGCGCGAGCGACCGGCTGACCCAGACGCTCAACTTCAAGACCGACCATATCGGCGACGAATTCACCGAGATCGCCGCCAACCTGCAACATATGATGTCGGTGCGGCTCGATCGCGTGGCCGACGGGTTCTCGCAGAAATCGGCCGCCGTGCTCGACATGATGACGGGTCGCACCCAGCAGCTCACCGAGCTCGTCGTCGACACCGGCAATCAGCTCGCCGACGCCATCGCCAACCGGGTCGAGGAGGTCAATTCCTCGCTCAAGACCACGGGTGACTCGCTCGTGCTCGACCTCAGCCTGCGCGGCGGCGACGTGGTCAACAAGCTCGAAGTGACCGGCCAGCGCATCACCGAGACGATCGTCCAGCGCGGCAACAAGGTCAGCGACACCTTCCGCGAGAGCGCCGAGCAGCTCGCCGAGGTCATCGGCAACCGCGGCGACGCGGTGCGCGAGATGCTCGCGACCCGCCTGCAGTCGTTCGAGGACATGTTCAACCACGGCGGCTCGGAGCTCGCCGAGCGCATCGCGCGTGACTCGACCACGCTCGGCAACCTCGTCACCCGCCACCTCGGCGAGTTCGATCGAACGGTGAAGACCTACGGCGGCGAGATGGTCGAGCGGCTGGGCGAGCGCACGCAGGAAATCACCACTGCGATGCGCAACTATCTGGACAATTACGACAGCCGCGTCAGCACCAAGGCGGCCGAGGTCACGGCCAGCCTCGACCAGCAATTCAGCCGCTTCCGCGACGCGCTCGACGGCCGCACCCAGACGCTGAACGACGCGCTCGGCGCCCGCGTCATCGACATCGCCAAGACGCTGGCCGACGGCGGCAAGGAAGTGGTCGGCGCGCTCGACAAGCGCATCAGCGACGTCACCGCGGTCATCAACGTGCGCGGCGCCAAGCTTGCCGACGCGCTCGGCGCCAAGATCGACGACATCGACGAGGCGTTCGGTCGGCGCGCGATGGAGATCGCCACCAACATCGAGACGCGCATCGGACGCTTCGAGGAATTGCTGATCGGACGCGCCGAAACCGTCACCAAGGACATCGAGGTCCGCAGCAAGGCCGCGGCCGACGCAATCGCCGCGCGCGTCGACCACCTGACCAATTCGATCAAGACCCAGACCAGCGAAGCCGAGCGCTCGCTGACCGACCTCACGACCGCAACGACCGAGGTGATCAGCTCGCGGCTCGAGCAGCTCAATCTCTCGGTCAAGAACAACACCACGGAGGTGGAGCGCTCCATCAGCGGGCTCGCGACCTCGACCACGACCGTGATCAATGCCCGCCTCGAGCAATTGAACCAGGCGATCAAGACCAACTCGGGCGACGCGGAACGTTCGCTGACGCAGCTCGCCTCGACCACCACCAACGCGATCCGCTCCAGCGCCCAGGAAGCCGAGCGCAGCCTGACCGGGATGTCGACCGGCGTGAGCAACGTGCTCAAGCAGAACGCGACCGAGGTCGAGCGCACGCTGCTCGGCGTCAGCGCCGAGGTGGCACGCGACTTCGTCGGCAAGGCCGACGAGATCACCAACGCGGTCAGCGCCCGCGCCGCCGAGATGACCCGCATCCTCGACGACAAGTCGAGCACGCTGCTCTCCTCGCTCACCGGCAAGAGCCAGGAATTCGCCAACGAGGTCGGCCGCGTCACCGAGCATGCCGTGAAAGCCATCGAGGCCAAGGGCTTCACGTTCACGCGCACGATGATGGACAACAGCGAGCAGATCGCGCGGATGATCAACGAGGCGAGCGACGCGGCGACCGGATCGGTCAGCCGCTCGATCAAGGAGATGCACGCGGGCGCACAGGTCGCAACCGAGAGCACCACGGCCGCGATCACCCGCGCGCTGCGCGAGTTGCAGGATGCCTCCGAGGCAGCCGCCAAGGGCGCCTCCACGACCGTCACGCGCACGCTGCGCGACCTGCAGGAGAACACCCATTCGGCGGTGGAAACCTCCAAGCAGACGGCGGCAGCCGCGGTCTCCGAGATGCTGGAGACGCACGGCATGCTGCGCTCGGACACCACGGCGCTGTTCGAGCGGCTGCGCGAGGCCAACATCCTGCTGCAGGAGGTGCTCAGCGGCGCCCACGACAACATGAGCGAGATCGAGAGCACGTTGGTCACCCGCGTCGCCGATTTCGTCGCCGCCATGAACCAGGTCTCGCAGCAGACTGGGACCACGAACCTGCAGGTCGAGCAGCACATCAACAATTTCCGGCAGGCGAGCGCGCAGACGCTCGCCGATCTCGGCCAGCTCGCAGCCCAGTTCGATACCCACGGCCGCTCGCTCGCCGAGGCGGTCTCGCTGATCGACCGCAGCAACCGGCGGACGGAAGGCGCGCTCAACGAACGGCGTGAATCGCTCGAGACGCTGGCCGCGATGCTCGACACGCGCGCCACCGAGCTCGACAACCGCCTCGCGCGCTTCTCGAGCCAACTCGATCAGTCGATGACCACGCTGACGAGGGGCATTGAGGTCAAGACCGACGATCTCGAGCAGCGCCTGTCGCGCTTCTCCGGCGTGCTCGACCAGACGCTCGAGAGCGCCGGCGATCGCACCCGCGAGATCGCGCGCATGGTGGCCGAGTCGACCACATCCGGAACGCGCGCCATCTCGGACAATTTCGAGGCGATCCGCTCGGCCAACGACGACGAGTACAAGCACACGATGGAGGCGATGCGGTCGGTCTACGAGCAGGCGACCGGCGATGCCAACGCCCTGTTCGGCCAGGCCGCCCAGCGCTTTGCCGACGTGCTGCAGGGGCTCAAGCAGATGGCGGCCGAGATGCAGCACGAGCTCGATTCGACTCGCGCCGAGCTGCGCAAGGGGATCCTCGAGCTGCCGCAGGAGACCGCCGAAAGCGCCGCCCAGATGCGCCGCGTGATCGTGGACCAGATCGAGGCGCTGGCCGAGCTCAATCGCATCGTTGCGCGCCATGGCCGCAACCTCGACACCGTCGAGCCGTCAGCCCGTCGGGCCGACTCGATCGAGCCGCCGGCGCCGCCGCGCCGCGAGGCCATTCTGGCGAACGGCGGCGGCCCCCGCGCCGAGCCCCCTCGCCCGCGTGTCGACATCACCGGCCTTGGCGCGCCGACGCCGCCCGCGCCCCCTCTGCCGCCGACGCCGCCGGCCCGGCGGGCGGAATCGCCCTCGCTCAGCCCTGCTGCCCAGACCCCTCCCGCGCGCGGCGGCTGGCTCTCCGATCTCCTCACCCGCGCCTCGCAAGAGGGCGATCCGCCGGCACGCGACATTGCCGGGCGCGAGACGCCACCGGAAGGCGCGCGGCCCGAGCGTCACACCATCGAGTCACTCGATTCAATTGCGGTCGACATCGCCCGCATGATCGACCACGACGCCGCCGCCGAGCTTTGGGATCGCTACAAGCGTGGCGAGCGCAATGTCTTCACCCGCAAGCTCTACACCATGCAGGGCCAGCGCGCGTTCGAGGAAATCCGCCGCAAGTATCGCTCCGACCGCGAGTTCATGCAGACGGTCGACCGCTATATCGCCGAGTTCGAGCGCCTGCTCGACGAGGTCTCGCGCGACGACCGCGGCCAGATGGTGGCGCGTACCTATCTCACGTCGGAAACCGGCAAGGTCTACACCATGCTGGCGCACGCCGCGGGCCGGTTCGACCAGTAGCTCAACAAGGCGTCAAACAAGAATGCGGGCGCGGGATGGATCACCCCATTCCGCGCCCGTTGAATTTTGTTGCGGCGTCTCGTGCCGCCACCGCCCACCACTGTGGACGGATGTGATCCTGTAGCGCCACACATTCGGGTCAAATGACCCGAGCGGCCTGTGGCCCTTGTCACACCTGACAAGCCGTAACTGGCCAAAAAAAGCGGCGGCTCAACACAACCTCAATTGTAGCACGGCGAAAGCGAAACAGGCATACTTTCGCGATAGAACAGCGCTCCATTTCAGGCAGTCATCAGCCCGCACCACAGGCAGTCATCAGCCCGCACGCCATGAACGCCAGCAGCATTCACGAGATCAATATCAGCCAGCCGTCCTTCTTTTATCTCATCATACGGCCCATCCACTATCTCGTCTTCCTCATAAGCACCGGTGCTGCTCCGGTCGCCATGGGCCTGCTGCTCTGGCGGCTCTGGAAAGGGCTGCCGATAAACACGCTCCTCGTCGCCTGCGCGGCTTTGGGACCATGGCTCCTGGTCTATAGCTTTAGACGGTTGAGCACACTGCGAGGTGCCGCAACCTGGCAGCTTGTCACACTCGCGGTCACATCGGCAGCAGCTTTCGCGTTTGCCGAGGCTTCTTACAGCCGAATGCCTTCATCCGAGGCTGATCTCCCAGGCAACTCTGACGCCTACATGTTCCTGATCGTCGTGGGAGTCCTGTTGCCGATCCAGTCGGCGCTGCAATGGTGGTTGCAGCGAACCATGCTTCCAACCCTTGAGGCGCCAGTCAGCACCGTCACGACCGAGCCCTCAGGAGCCGCCATACGAGTAAGGAGCATAAGCCCCGTCAAAGGCTACCTGTTCGCGGGGTTTGGACTGCTGTTCCTTGCACTGCAGACGCTCGCCGAGCTGTCGGCGGCGATACTCGAGCGCGAGTACGACAAGAGCCTCTTCTTTTACATCGGAATTGTGCTTCTGTTCCGATCACGGCGCTACTTTCAGGCCGATGCCGACGCGCTCTTGTCCGTCGACCGACGCCCCCCGGTTCTCCTCCTGAGATCCTTTGCCGACGACGCCAAAGGCGGGTGGCGCCTCTCGTGGAACATCTGGAGATTGTTGGACTATTCGCTTGAGCTACGTCTGGCCAGGCACTTCACGCACTACGGTCCCTTTGTCGCGGTCGGAACGCCGAACGAGGGGCTCCCGCAGATTGGCGCTGCCCGCAAGTCGTTCGGCGAAGGGGAATGGCAAGATGCCGTGCTGACTTGGGCGAAGAGCGCTCAGCTCATTTCAATCTTCATCGGCTCAACACATTGGGTCAATTGGGAGGTCTCACAGGTCGTATCCTTGAATTTGACGGACCGTCTCATCCTGCTCACGCCCGAAAGCCGGACATGGCTGCCCTGGAGACACAACGCGACCATGGCCGAGCGGATCGCAACGCTGACGAAGGCTCTGGCGAACACGCCATGGCGTGAGTCCATGGCGAACATAGGTGATGCGGGCAACATTCGCGCCATCGTGCTCGCGAAAGATGGAAACGTCATCGTCATTCGGAGCATGCTGAGAAGCCGAGACTCCTACCACCTTGGGGCGCTTATCGCTCACCACTTGATCCTTCGGCAGCGGAAAAACGCCCAGCCATAGGTGGCGCCAAACAAGACAGGACGCCCCGTTCCGCTACCCTGATGGCCGTGCTGCACGCCACAGCGCCCTACCGCGCGATCCGTTTAGCCCTTTAATCCGAAGCGGCCCTCAGTCAAGGCGCATATTGGTAGCTGCAACGACCTTTGCCCAGGTCTGCGTATCGTCCTTGATCCGCTGCCGGGCCCCCGCACCGGCGAGTCCGAGAGGCACAATATACCTCAGGCGAAATCGCTCGATCAAATCGGGACGCTTAAGTGCGGCCTGTAACTCGCGCTCCAGCAATCCCACGACAGGCTCGGAAATTCCGGCCGGCGAAATCATCACAAGTTAGGTCTCGATCGTGAAACCAGGATAGCCCGACAGGTTCTCGCTTTATTGCTCCGCGAAGTGCGCAGCATTTTACACGATGCTCGCATTAACTTGGCGCGTCCCGTGGTTGTCCGCAGCGGCAGCTGGCGCATGCGGCCGGCCGGTTCGACCAGTAATTTCTTTTCGGGCGTCAAACACCAAGAGCGGGAGCGGGTAGATCACTCTATCCGCGCCCGCCGTTCATTCGGTCTGCTCTGCCGGCGCTTGGTCCTATGATGGCGCGCCTCTTTCGTAGAGCTTGGGAGTTCCGCCCTGCCCTGTCTGCTGACCAAAGACTAGCGGCGCGGCAGCCGCCGGACTGATCGGATCCATGGTGTCTCCTTAAGCTCTCACAGCGCGTTTTCTGATTCACGCCAGCGGAATCATCCCGGTCCACCATTGGGTGAACGGCTTGACATCGATGTCGTACTTGCGTGCGAATGTGAGCTTGCCGTCCTGCCCCATCCGGAACACGGTCAGGCCGGCCGGCAAGTCCACGACCTTGCCTTCCTCGCGTCGCGCACTGGGCGAAAGCGAGCCGGCGACGAGCAATCGCGCGCCGGTATCGAGCCCGAAGGTGCGCGGATGCGCGGCGCGAATGTCGGCATGCTGAACAGGGGTTGGCTCCCCAGTTTGTTGGTCGATGGCGAACACCGCGATGTTGCTTTCGCCGCCGCTGAACACCATCTTGCCGTCCACATTCTCCACCCCGGGACCGGCCGCCTGGGCCAGGCCCGAGCGATTCCCGAGATACAGAAATCGGCCATTCGGGTGGACGTGAATCGGACCGGCGCTCTGGATGCGGAACTTGTGAGCCGGGTCCGCCAGGGTGGGCTTCGTAAACAACGGCTCGGGCGCAAGATCGCCGTCCGGCGTCATCCTGTAGGCAATCAATTGATTCTGCCGTTCGACCGACAGGTAGACGAAGGGCTGCGACGGATGAATGTCCAGGTGCCGGCCGCCGAAACCGTAGCCACC
>DAIUEP010000180.1:0-5437 GCA_036845065.1 Xanthobacteraceae bacterium
TCTTTGCCGCCGACCAGCAGCCGGCGCTGCCGCATGAATACCAGTTCAACCTGGATAACGAGGCCGGCCGGCGTGCGCTCGAGCGCTCGCTCGCGTTTCTGGCACAGCAAGTCAAACAATAGCATGTAATCGCGTCAACCGGCCTTCAGCGAGCATCGCGCTCGACGCGGCAGCCGATTCACGTGGCCATAGGACTCCAAGAGTTCCAATTCACAACATCCTGAGTGGCGTGACCTCGTTCATGGGCGGCAAATTCTACACTCGCGGATCGTTAATTGATTCGCGAGGAAGCCATGAAGCGCGCCGCGACGATCCTGGTAGTAGCGTTGTGCATTCTGCTTGATAGCCGTGTGGCCTGGTCCTGGAGCGGGAACGGGCATCGCACGATCGGCATGATCGCGGACCTCATCCTGGAACGATATCCGAAGGTTCGCGAGCGGATCGCTCACATCTTGGACGGCAACAGCCTGTCGGATGTGTCGGTGTGGGCTGATTGCGCAAAGGGCTATCGGAATTGCCAGCGTCCCCTGACTGAGGAGGAAAAAGGATTCGCGTCGCGGAATCCTGCTCACCACGCGTTTCACTATACGGACGTGCCAATCCAGCAGAGCACGTATCGTGCGGGGAGTGCCGGAACGGCGGACAATGACGTGGTGCGTGTTCTCGCACATGCCATCAATGTGCTGCGAGCGAAGGCTCCGAATGATGGGCCGGCAATCCTCAACGAGCGCGAAGCGCTCTGGCTGCTGGTTCATCTCGTCGGCGACATTCATCAGCCGCTGCATGTGGGTGCGATCTATTTCGACAAGGATTGTGCTTCCGTCGTTGATCCCACCGTTACCGGCGCCCGATTGCCCGAATTTGGCATAGGCTCTGCGTTCGCCTCCACGAGAGGCGGAAACGAGCTGAAGATCAGCAGCAGCAGAAATCTTCATGCCTATTGGGATGACGGCACCGTAAAGGGAGCCATGCGGCTCGCCGGTGTGCGTGATTTGTCGATCGATGGTTTTGCCAAGGTCATTGTCGACACGCCACCCCAGGCATGGCGGCCGTCCGGCGATCCCGAGACATGGCCTGCGCAATGGGCCAATGAAGCCCTGTCGCTCGCTCGCAGCGCATTGACGGGTGTCGAGATCGGTCAAGGGATGCCCGTCAACGCGGGCGCAGGCCTCCACTGCACGTGGCCGGTCACGCTGCTGCGCGACTATGCGAACTGGTCCAACCGTCAGGCATTGACTCAGTTGGGCAAGGCCGGTTTTCGTCTCGCCGAGCTGTTGCGGACGGTTTTTACTCCCCATTGAAGGGGCCGGCTCGCGCTCACGCGGCCAAGCTCCGAGGTCCGGGCAGAGACCGGCTGACCGGGCCTCATTCCGCGCGTTTCGACGACAGGGCCATCGAAATGACCAATCCGATGAAGGCCCCGACCAGCACATAGGCGAGCACCGTGCCCGATGCGCGTGAGGCATGCTCGGCCCCGATGCTGAACTGGTCGCGCAGTTTCATGAACGCGTAGGCGGCGGCGATCGACGCTCCGGCTACGGGCGCTATCCAGAATTTCATCGTGGCGACTCCCGATCGTAGGGAATTGCTGCCGCGAATGCGTCGATGACATTGCGAGTGGTGGGTGCGCCCACAGGCGCGATGGCCGGGCGCGCAGCCGGCCGCAAACGACGGATAAGCATGATGTGACCCCTTTATGTGCATGGCTGCCGCCGCGCGGCCAGGGCCACGCGCGGCTCAGGCGATGCCGAGGGGTCTTGGGGGCTTTCTCAGCCCATCGGGCTCGCCGACCGCAAGCGGTCGCGTGAGGTCGAGAGCGAGCTTGCGGCCCGCCGGTGTCGCGATCTTGCACGTCATCGGGCAGGGCAGGAGGCCGACCACGATGGCCATGTTCCAGCCGCGTTCCTTGACGTGGTCGTCGAGCGCGCCGTCGTCGATGGCGTGCTGGTGCATCGTTCCGTCGGCATGCACATGGGCGACGACATGGCTGTGCAGGGTGCCGCCCCCCAGCAGGTGTCGCAGCGCAAATCCCTGGTAGTAGTGACTGGTGTCGCCGGTCGCGGCTTCTGACGTTGCAACGAACGTCGCCTGCAGCACGAGCGCCACCGCCGCCGCCATCATGACGACGACGGCAAAACGCTGCCAGCAGGATCGTCTTGTGGAGCGCAAGGCCGCGCCTCCATCTTTAGGTTATCAGCGTATCCAAACCTCCCGGAATCGCGCAAGCCTATTGCGCTGCCGCAACGCGGGGTTGGCGATTGCGCCGGTGCTATTGCGACCCATGAGCATGGCCGGGTGTCCTTGATGCTTGTCCAAGGCGTCCTTGTCTCAAGCACGTACTGTCCCAAGAACGAATATGCCAGGCTTGTGTGGCCGCGCGGCCGCGAAATGAGGTAGTGTTGGTCCGCGACCGACGCGCATTCCAACAACCGTCGGCGTGGAGGAGGTGACCCATGACGATTTCTCGCCGCGAATCCATGCAGCTGACTGCCGGCGCGCTCGCGTCGCTCTCGGCAATGGGGGTCTCGCAAGCCGCCGCGCAGACCGCGCCCGGCGCGCTCGCCGAGACTCCGCTGCGCAACATCGCAGCTCTGCCGCTCAAGCCGGATGGCTCCGCGCCGGAATACACCCCGCAGGAAGCCGGCACCATCACGGGCGTGCTCTGGCGCACCAAGAACCAGACCCCCGATATCGAGTTCGACTATAACAAAATGAAGATCAAGCTCGACGCGCGCGGCACCGCCAAGCTCTCCGGCACGCTGACCTTTCCCGACCTCGAGAAGCTGCCGCGCCATTCTTACGTGACGCTCCTGCAATGCGGCGCGCCGACTCCGCGCGGCATCGTCAAGTGGACCGGCGTGCGCTTCGCCGACTTCGCCAAGGCGGTCGGCATGCAGAGCTTCGCCAGCTATGGCCGGTTCATCGGGTCGGACGGCTATTACATCGACGAGGATATGACGACGCTGATGCACCCGCAGGTCGTGCTGGCGTGGCTGTTGAACGATGCGCCAATCCCACCGCAGCATGGCGCGCCGCTGCGCCTGATCATTCCGTTCCGCTACGGCGGTCGCAGCCTCAAGGCGATCACCGACATCCAGTTCACCGCCACCACCTTCGCGCCGCAGAAGCCGTGGCCGACCTGAGGCCGCTGCAGGCGAAATATCATCGCCGGACGGCTGTCGGGGCGTGTCCGGCGCTCACTCCGGTTTGATGTTGGCGAACTTGATAACCTTCGCCCACTTCTCGATTTCGCTCGCGATCAGGCGGCCGAAGTCGGCGGGCGAGCCAGGAATGATCGTGCCGCCCAGGTCGGCGAGCTTGGCTTTGATCTTCGGATCGGCGAGGCCCCTATTGACCTCGCGGTTGAGCTTCTCGATCACGTCCGCCGGCGTGTTGCGGGGCGCGCCGATGCCGAACCAGGCGCTTGCTTCGTAGCCCGGCACGGACTCTCCGATGGTCGGGACCTCGGGCAGCGCCTCGCTGCGCGTCGCTGTGGTCACCGCCAGCGGGCGCAGCTTGCCGGCGCGGATGAACTCGATCGAGGCCGGCAGGTTGTCGAACGTCACCTGCACCTGTCCGCCCATCAGGTCGGTCAGCATCGGGGCCGATCCGCGATAAGGCACGTGCGCCATGTTGATCCCGGTCATCATCTTGAACAACTCGCCGCAGACGTGGATCGAGGTGCCGACACCGGCGGAGGCCATGTTGAGCTTCTCCGGATTGGCCTTGGCATAGGCGATGAATTCGGGAACGGTGCGGACCGGAAGCGACGGCGTCACTTCCATGATGTTGGGCACCCGCATGATGCCGCCGACCGGCGCGATGTCGGTTGCGAAATTGAAACTGAGCTTGTCATAGAGCGTGGCGTTGATCGCGTTCGGCGCATTGACGAACAACAGCGTGTAGCCGTCGGGCGCGGCCTTGGCGACCGCCTCGGCCGCGATATTGCCGCTGGCGCCGACACGGTTCTCGACGATGAAGGGCTGGCCCAGCCGTTGGGAGAGCCATTCGCCGAACAGGCGCGCGAGGATGTCGTTGGCGCCCCCGGCCGCAAAACCGACCACGAACCGCACCGGTCGTGCCGGATAGGCTTGCGCCGACGCCAAACGCGAGGCGGCGGGCAGCGCGGCGGTGCCGGCTGCCAGTTGCAGGAATCTGCGGCGCGGCAGTCTCATGGCGTGCTCCTCACCCGTGTATGGCGGAACTCAGGCGTCGACGCCAGAGTCCGTAGGGCGGAATAGCGCAAGCGTATTCCGCCACTTTGACGTAGAGACGGCGCAATACGCTGACGCTATTGCGCCCGACGCGCTGCGGATGCTCGCCTCAGGCTGACTTGTATTTCGGCATCAGCCGCACCGAGTTCTCGTAGTCGATGGCGCGCAGGTCGGCGGTCGGGAACTTGAAGTCGTTGAGCCCGTCGACGGCTTCTTTCGCCTCCCGGAACGGGAAGTCGGAGCCGAACAGGACCTGCGAGATCGAGACCATCTTGGTGAGCGCGGCGAGCTGGCCGGGCGTGTTGCCCTGCGCGACCTCGTAATAATACTTCTCCAGAATCGGCATCGGTCCGGCCGGCATCGGCATGCGCGGGTCCTTGCGCTCGAACGCCAGGCGGATCAGGCGGCTGGTCAGGAACGGGATGGTGCCGCCTGAATGCGACCAGATCCAGCGGATGTCCGGGAACCGGAAGGCGGTGCCGGCCTTGCCGAAGATCAGGCTCGCGACCGTGCGGGTGGTGTCGGTCGAATACTCGATGGCGCTCACCGGCACGCCTTCGACGACGCTGCCGCAGCAGTCGGGCGTGGTCGGATGAGTATAGATCAGCGCCTTGCGGCGGTTGAGCTCCTCGAACACCGGCACGAACGACGGATCGCCGAGATACTTGTTGGGCGTGTAGGTGGTCCACAGCGCGATGCCGTCGGCCTTGAGGATATCCATCGCGTATTCGATCTCGCGCAGGCTGCCTTCGGTGTCGGGCAGCGGGATCGCGGCGAAGAAGCCGAAGCGGCCGGGATGGTCGCGGCCGAGCTGGGCGCAGTACTCGTTGCACTGGCGCGCAAGCCTGCGCTGCTCCTCGTTGACCTGCCCGAACCAGACGCCCGGGTTGAGGATCGAGGTGATCGAGGTTGCCACGCCACCCTTGTCCATGTCCTCGAGCGAGGCCTGCACCGACCAGGCGATGGGCCGGCTGCCGCGCGCGGTCAGGGCCTCGCGCTGGACCGGCGGCACGACATGATGGTGAACGTCGATCCGGCGCGGCTTGGCGGGCGCCTGCGCGGCGCCAGGCGTCGCCGAGAAGCCCGCGGTGCCGAGCGCGGCGGCGGCGCCGGAAAGGAAGCCTCGCCTGCTGACCGGTGTCGCGGCAAAGGGGGCTCGCGGATCGCAGCACACGCAGCCCAGGTTCCGGCCGGTCGTCTTTGTCATTGGCGTCTCTCCCTCG
>DAIUEP010000180.1:5537-10394 GCA_036845065.1 Xanthobacteraceae bacterium
TTTTTTTCAACGCGGCGTTTATACGAAACGATTTCTAGATGATTGCAGCGCAGAATCTGCTTGACTCCCGGACGATGGGGGCTATTTGGGGACCAGCCGCTGTGATCCGTCCCTGTGTGGATCGATCTAGGCGGCATTCGCTTGCCGAGGCTCCGGTGTACCGGCACTCGGGTTGGATCACTGGTTGGGGAGGACGGCGATGCGCCAGAACGCCCTCTTACGATCGGCGAAGGGCTTGGGTGTTCCAAGCGCTGCCCGAAAGAGAGACACCAAGGTTGCCGACACCAAGGTTGCCAAGGTTGCGGTGGTTCCCGCGCTTGCACCCATGCCCGCCGAGGAGCGCGACGATCATTTCGCGGTTCGCCACGGCGTGCGCTGCGCCGGCGTGCATCTGATCATCGATCTGCACGAGGCCACGGGTCTCGACGACATCGATCTGATCGAGGCCACGCTGCGGCGCTGCGTCGATGCGGCGGGTGCCACGCTCCTGCATATCCACCTGCATCACTTCCAGCCGAACGGCGGCGTGTCCGGCGTGGCGGTGCTGGCCGAGAGCCACATCTCGATCCACACCTGGCCGGAGGTGGGCTACGCGGCGCTCGACGTGTTCATGTGCGGCAAGGCCGAGCCTGAGCGCTGCATTCCGGTGCTGCGCGAGGCCTTCGGCGGCGCCCGGGTCGAGGTGAACGAGCTGCTGCGCGGGCAAAACATCTGAATCATCCAGCGGTTGGAAGGGTTTGGCCGCGGCCGGCCGGGTCTGGCCGCGGCGGTCTTTTGCGTGGATTAAGTCTTGTACGTGGATAACGATGCGCGGGCGTCGCCGGGCACGCAAGTGCCGGCGGCCCGGACGATGCGAGGTTTGACCATGGCGGAAAAGCGCTGGATTTCCGAGACTCTGTTCGACGAGCAGGGCTTCCGCATGAGCTATCAGGTCGAGCGGGTGCTCTACGAGATGAAGACCGAGCATCAGGATCTCGTGCTGTTCGAGCACAGGTTCTTCGGCAAGATGCTGATGCTCGATGGCGCCACCCAGGTCACCAGCAAGGACGAGTTCGTCTATCACGAAATGATGACGCACGTGCCGATCCTGGCCCACGGCAACGCCAAGGAGGTGCTGATCGTCGGCGGCGGCGACTGCGGCATCGCCGAGGAGGTGCTGAAGCACAAATCGGTCAAGCGCCTCACCCAGGTCGAGATCGACGCCTCGGTGGTGGAGTTCTCCAAGGAGCATTTCCCCGAGTTCACCAAGCCGGTGCTCGGCGACAAGCGCTTCGACCTGGTGATCGACGACGGCATGAACTTCGTCGCCAAGACCGACCGCCGCTTCGACGTCATCATCGTCGACTCCACCGATCCGCAAGGCCCCGGCAAGGTGCTGTTCAGCAGTAGGTTCTACGCCGCCTGCAAACGCTGCATGGCCAAGGGCGGCGTGATGGTGACGCAGAACGGCGTGCCGATCCTGCAGCCGGGCGAGCTTTCCTCCGGCATCGCCAAGTTCCGCAAGCTGTTCGCTGACGGCTTCTGCTACGTGGCGGCGATCCCGACTTATGTGGGCGGCCACATGGCGATGGGCTGGGCGACCGACAACAAGCGCCTGCGCGAGATTCCACTCGCGACCCTTGCGGCCCGCTACCGCAAGGCCGGCCGCTTCCCGACCAAGTACTGGACGCCGGAGGTGCACAAGGCCGCGTTCGCGCTGCCGCGCTTCATCGCCGAGCTGGTCGCGCGCGCGAAGTGATCAGGCGCTTGCCGCCGCCGGCGCCTTGGCGCCGCGGGTCTTCAGGCGGGAATGGTAGAAGTCGAGAACGCGGCGCGCGGTCTCGACCTGAAGGTTGGCGAAGCTGTGCATCGCGCTGTCGAGATCCTGCGCTGAGATCCCGCGATCGGCGCATTTGAGCAGCACGATCGCCTTGGCGCTGGTCCAGGAGAAGCCCGCCAGCCGGGCCAGGATCAAGAGAATTTCATGGCCGCGGTCGTTGAGCGCGCGCTCGACGAGGTCGATCTCGATCTTGCACAGGAGCGAGAGCGCGACCGTGGTTTCCTCGAACCGCCGCTCGCGCGCAAACTGGTAGACCTCGGCCTCGCTCAGCCGACCCTTCTTCATGGCGGCTTCAACGGCGGCGGTCGCATTCACGTAGTTGATCGAGACCTTGCGGGTCTCGCTGCGGATGCCGCCGACGACCTCGTTGAGCACGCCCTCGAGCTCGGCGCCGGCCGCAGGGTTCTCGGCCGCGAGCCGCGCCCGCACCGACGCCGAGGCCTGTTCGAGCAGATCCAGGAAATGCTGGCGCGGCAGATCGCGCCTCGTGCCGATCCCCAGCGCCAGCGTATCGTCGCCGGCCGAGCGCTTGACCAGGAGGCGGAAGGCGGCGTCGGAGAAGCGGGCGCCGGTGTTGCGGACGACGGTGTGGGCGACGCGATGATCGCCGCGCGTCACCAGCACGTCGGTGACCGCCTCGCTGAGCGTCTTGCGCTGCGCGATCGCGGCGAGGTGCTGCTGGCTCTTGCTCTGGGCGGTGGCGACGAGGTCGGCGTCCGCGAGCCGATCCGAGTTGACCAGCACCGGTCGGGCGACCTCGATGTCGTCGTCGAAGGCGAGCGCACGCACGACGCCCGCCGGCGCGTTCGGCGCCTCGGCGAGCCGGCTTGAGAGCTTGGCGCGGGCCTTGGCCTCGATCGCGGTGGCGAGCTTGGTGAACACCTCGTCGAACAGCCCGATCTGCACTTCGGTGTAGCGCTGGGCGCCATCGACAAACAGGTCGGTGATGCGCGACAGCATATCGTCGCGCTGGGCCTCGCTGCCGGCGGCGAGCGCGCGTTGGAGTTCGTCGAGCAGCGAGCAGGGGGCGGTCATGGGCAGGGCGAGGGGCCGTTCCCTTTGGAACCGCCCGCAGCATGGCCCCACAGTGATGAAGAAACGATTGCGCGGCTTAAACCTGGCCCCATCAACGAAACGGGCGGCCGATGGGGCCGCCCAGTTGTTACGCCACGCGGGGAGGATCACGACGAAGAAATCGCCAGAAAACGCCGGTCCAAATCACTCATCACACCCCGTTACCGATTCGTCAACGATACTTATCGGCCACTCGTGATGCCCTGAACGACCAGACGGGGGGCTCAGCGGCTCCAGGTCACCAGTGTAACGCCTGTGGCCGCGTCCAGGATGCGCGGCTGGGAGGGCTTGAGGCCATGGCTTGCAAGGACGTCCTCGGGGCTGCGGTTCGGGCTGACCTCCGGAAACACCGGCCGCCCGCCGGGGAGCCGCACATGCGGGGCGCGCGAGAGGTGGAATTTGTCGTACCCGATGGTCAGGAACAGGCCGTAGACCTCGGTCCCCCCGATCACCGCCAGGATGCCGTCGGGCGCGCCGAGACGGGCCCAGGCCTCCTCAAGCGAGGCTCCCTTTGGATTCCAGAGCAGCGCATGCGGGCGGGAGGCGTAGTCGGCCAGCGCAGCGACCCGGGTGGTCACGACCAGCCGGCGGCGGCGGTCGGCGCGCGGTCCCCCGCCTTCATGCGAGTGGCGGCCCTGGACGAGCACGGCGGCCTGGTCGAGGCTGTCCTGGAAAAACCGCTGATCGGCCTCGACCAGCAGGCTTGCCGGCATATGCCCATTGGCGTCGGCGAGCATGCCGTCGGCCGAGATGATGGCTAAGCCTTCGATGCTGGTGGGGCGGGGCATGCGCTGGTCAATGACTTGGAGGGGTCCATCTTCCGGTTCGTATAGGACCTTCAAATCGAAAGCGCATCCCTCTTGTCGCTCGTCTCCCGTGTCGCCCTTCTCCTGGGCTTTGCGACCGCTAGAACACGGCGATGTACTTCAGCAGCGAGATGATGCCGATCACGACGACAATGACGCGAGCGATCTGCTTCGCGCGGCCGTCGAGCGGCAGCATGTTGATGAGATAGAGGATGAGGAAGATGACAAGGACGGTGATCAGCAGACTGATCAGGATGTTCATGCGTGTTGCTCCTGGCGAGGCAGGCGCGCCCAATGACGGTTAACGCGCCCCGGTTCCAATCGTGGAACCGCAGCGCTATCAACCGGGCCAGGGAGCAAAAAGTTCCACGCCTGAGCGAGCGGCTGGGGGCGGTGCTCCTTTTATCGATACGGATAAGGCTCGAGCGCCGCCTTCTCCCAGGTGGCTCGCGCGGCGTCGCTTGTCAGTGCCCGGATGAACGCCTGCGCCGCCTCCGGCGCATTGGCTTTCGCCAGCACCGCGGTCTCGTAGAAGGTATAGTCAGCAAACGCAGTTGGCACCGCGCCAGCGAGCCGCACGCCCGCCGGCAGCTCGACCGTATTGAACAGCGCGAGCTCGACCTCGCCCTTTGCCACCATGGCGAACCCCTCCGCGAGATCGGCGGCGCGCGCCTTGGCTTTGACCGCGTCGAGGATGCCGGCCTTCTCCAGGATGCGCATGGTCACGACGCCGCTCTGGTTGGGCACGGCCGGATTGCCGTGCACGATTGAGCGCGCCGCAAGGAGCGTGCGCTTGAAGGCGTCGGGTGTGGAGACATCCGGCACCGGTGCGCCCTCGCGCACCATGACGCCGATGCCGACGCGCGCGAGCGGCGCTCGCGTGCCGGCGCGCAGGAGGCCCGCCTGGTCATGGCCTTCCATCGCGGGCACCGAGGCGATCAGCATGTCGAACGGCTCGCGCGCCAGCCGTTGCGGAATCTGGTTTGGCGTGATGACGGTGAGCGTCACGGCATACCCGCTCGCCTTGTTGAACTCTGCCGCGAGCGCCTTGGCGGCGACCTGCACGGAGCCGACGCTGAGCACGCGTATTTCGGCGGCGGCGGCGATGCCTGCCGATGCCGCCAGAATGAGACTGATCAGGAGCGCGCTGCGTCGCAT
>DAIUEP010000181.1:0-10261 GCA_036845065.1 Xanthobacteraceae bacterium
TTAACCGTGTTCGGATTCCCCCGCGCCTGCGCGCCGGACAAAGCCGCGATTTAACGAATTCCTGCGATGGGGAGAGGCTGCTGCGGCTTGGTCCATCGGGGGCCGTCAATCGAACGGTCGGCGCGTGCACAAGATGATCAACTTCGTCGGCGGCTTGAATGATGTGCTCCCGGCACTCCGTGCGCGCTTGCAGCCGCTCGCGGCGCTGCTGCCGCGACCGTTGCGGTTTCTTGCGGTCGGCGGTCTCGGTCTGGCTTCGAACATCGCGCTGTTCAGCATCACCTGGATGCTCGGCATTCCCGCACTGCTGGCTGGCCTGCTGGCGCTCGTGGCGGCGACGTTTCTGACCTGGCGGCTCAACCGGGCCTTCACCTTCGATCGCAGCGGGCGCCCTCAGGGCGAGGAAGCCATGCGCTACGTCCTGGTGACGGCGGCTGCGCAAGGCACCAGCTACGCCGTGTTCGCCAGCCTCGTTCTGACCGTGCTGGCGTCGCGGCCGCAGGCCGCGATCGTCGCCGGCGCCGCCGTCGGTGCGCTGATTTCCTACAACGGCCATCGCTTGTTTGCATTTGCGCCGCGCCATCCGGGGGCGGACGTCGCCGATTCAACTTCGAACTCTTCGGGCTTTGTGCGTCCATGACAACCCATGTCGAGGTTTTCATCGTTGGTGCGGGCCCGGCTGGGCTCACGGCCGCCTATTGCCTGAGCAAGCATGAGCCGTCCGTCCTGGTCATCGAGAAGGATCCCCTCTACGTCGGCGGCATCAGCCGCACCGTGCGCTACAAGGATTTCCTGTTCGATGTCGGGGGGCATCGCTTCTTCTCGCAGTCGAAGGAGGTCGTGGACCTCTGGCGCGAAATTCTTCCCGACGACTTCATCGAGCGGCCGCGCCTGTCCCGCATCTTCTACGGCGGAAAGTTCTATTCCTATCCGTTGAGCGCCATGCAGGCGCTCACCAATCTCGGCCTGGTCACGAGCGCCGCCTGCATGCTGTCCTATGCGTACGCCAAGCTGCGTCCGACCAAGGACGCGCACACGTTCCACCAGTGGGTGCGCAACCAGTTCGGCGAGCGGCTGTTCTCGATCTTCTTCAAGACCTACACCGAGAAGGTGTGGGGGATGTCCTGCGACGAGATTTCCGCCGACTGGGCGGCGCAGCGGATCAAGGGCCTCAATCTCGGAGTTGCGGTCATGAACGCGCTTGGCCGCGCGCTCCGGCCGGCGGGTCGGACACACCGGGATGGCGAGCCGGTCGTCAAGACGTTGATCGAGAGCTTCCAGTACCCGCGCAAGGGTCCAGGCATGATGTGGGACGCCGCAGCGGTCAAGATCGCGGAGCGCGGCGGCCGCATCCTGATGGGCCGCGAGTTGCGGCGGCTCGCCTACGATGCGGATCGCAGGATCTGGAATATCGAGGTGGCGACGACCGACGGCCGCATCGAGGCCTATACCGCCCGCCACGTCGTCAGCTCGGCGCCCGTGCGCGAGCTCGCCGAGAGGATCGCGCCGCGGCCGCTCTCCGTCTTCCACGCCCGCGCGCTGCGCTACCGCGACTTTCTCACGGTGGCGCTGATGGTGAACAAGCCGGACATGTTCCCCGACAACTGGATCTATATCCATGATCCGGCGGTCAAGGTCGGACGGGTGCAGAATTTCCGCTCCTGGTCGCCCGAGATGGTGCCGGAGGGCATGAACTGCCTCGGGCTCGAATATTTCTGCTTCGATGGCGACGAGCTTTGGAACTCGCCGGACGAGGAGCTCATCGCGCTCGCCAAGCGCGAGATCGCGCATATCGGCCTCGTCGACGCGGCCGACGTGGTCGACGCCTGCGTGGTGCGCCAGCCCAAGGCCTACCCGGTCTACGACGAGGACTACCGCGACAACGTCGCGATGGTGCGGCGCGATCTCGAGCTCAGCTATCCGACGCTGCACCTCGTCGGGCGCAACGGCATGCACAAGTACAATAACCAGGACCACGCCATGATGACTGCCATGCTGACGGCGCGAAACATCCTGGCGGGCGAGCGCGCCTATGATGTCTGGGCCGTGAACGAGGACGCCGAGTATCACGAGGCGGGCTCGTCCGGTGCCAGAGCGGCGCTCCAGAGCGAGCGCAGCGTGCCGCAACGGGCGAAGCAGGCGGCAAGAGCATGATCCCGAAAAGTGGGAGCCGGTTTTCGGAAGAATGCTCAAACAAAAAGCAAGACCGTGATCCGATTCAACTCAATCGGATCATGGTCTGAGGGCGGCTGATCGATGGCCGTTCAAGGCACATCGCGATGACGGTCGACGCGCACTCTCCCGGCTTGCGAGCCGCCTGGCAACTGACGCGCCCGTTCGAGCTCGGATGCTTCGCGCTTTGCGTCGGGCAGGCGGTGTATCTCGCGGCCTCGTTCGTGCAGGGCCTATGGCTTGCCGATCCGAGCGGCGCGCCGATCGCGACCGATTTCGTCAATATGTGGGCGGCGGGCCGCCAGGCGCTCGAGGGGCAGCCGGCTGCGGTCTATGACGTCGCCCTCCACAAGGCCGCCGAGGTGGCTGCCGTCGGTCATGACTTCGACGGCGAATATCCTTGGATCTATCCGCCCACCTTCCTGTTCGTGGCGGTGTCGCTCGCGCTGCTGCCGCACGTGACCGCCGCCGCGGTCTGGCTGGCGCTCACGTTTCCGGCCTATGTGATTGCGTTTCGGGCGATCGTCGGCCATCGCGCCGGCGTCCTGCTCGCGTGCGCCTTTCCGGGCCTGTTGGCCAATGCGATCGCGGGTCAGAATGGATTTCTGAGCGCCGCGCTTCTGGGCGGGGCGCTGCTGCTCATGCAGAGCAGCCCGCTCGTGGCCGGGTGCCTGATCGGGTTGCTCGCGTTCAAGCCGCATCTCGGAATTCTGCTTCCGATTGTTCTTGTGGCCTGTGGCCATTGGCGCACCATCGCGGCTGCGACGTTCACCGTCGTGGTGCTTGCGGTGCTGTCGTGGAGCGCGTTCGGCCTCGATTCCTGGGTGGCATTCTTCCAGAGCCTGCCGACCGCATCGCAGTCGACCCTCGAGCAAGGCCGTGCGGAATGGGGCAAGCTGCAGAGCGCCTATGGTCTCGTGCGCGTGATGGGTGGCGCCAGCGCGACGGCCTGGGCCGTGCAGGGCGTGCTGGCGGGCGCCGTCACCGTGGCACTCGTCAGCCTGTGGCGCAGCACGGCGCCGTTCGACCTGAAGGCCTGCGCGCTGGCGACCGGCACGCTGCTCGTCACGCCCTACATCTTCCTCTACGACCTCGTCATTCTGGCGGTGGCCATGGCGTTCCTGTTGCGTGCCGGCGTGGGGGCGGGCCCGGCGCCGGGCGAGATGCGCGCGCTTGCGGTCGCGGGGGTCCTGATCCTGATCTTCCCACTGGTGAAGGTCCCGGTGGGATTCGTGGCGGCGTTGGTGGTCGCGCTGCTGATCATGAGGCGGGCAGGCTTTGTGCCGGCGCGGCTGCGCGCATCTGCCTCGACCGCGCTGTGAGCGTGCGACGCTCCGAGCCAAGACCGTGGCGGCGGCGTGCCGCGTTTGACCGTGATCGCCGAACCGCCTAGTTCGCCCGCCGATCGGCCAGCGGCGCCAGGAACGAGGCGTCGAAAATCGCCTCGGCTTTTGGTTTTGCCTTGAACGTGTAGGTCAGCGCGAGCTGGCCGATCGCCTCTTCGAGGCGCGCATTGTCGACCGCTCCAAAGCCGTTGGTGCGCACCTCGGGCGTAATCAGGTTGTCGCGGATCGCCATGCGCAGGCGCTCGAGCTCGACCTCCTTCTTGGCGCCCTCATCCCGCTTGAGCAGAGCGTCGATAGCGCCGCCTGGGTTCCTGATCGAGTCCCGCATCCCATGCAGGCTCGCCCGCAGGAATGCGCTGACCGCTTCCGGCCTTTCGGTCGCCAGCTTGCCGCTCACGATGATGGCGCTGCCATACAGTTGCAGGCCGTAATTCGCCATCGGCAGCAGCACAATGTCGTCGACCGGCACGCCGCGGTCCTTGAGGTCGACGTAGACGCGGAACGAATAGCCCAGCGCCGCGTCGATCTGTCCGGCCGCAAGCATCGGGACGCGCACTGGAATTCCAATCTGCTCGACGGCAACCTTGGATGTGTCGATGTCGTTGAGCTTGGCAAATAGCGGCCATTCGCCCAGCGTCGCGCCGTTCGATGGGATGCCGAGTTTCTTGCCCTCCAGATGCTTCGGCTCGGTCACGCCGCGGCTCTTGCGCGATACGATCGAATATGGCGGCTTGTTGTAGACCATGAACACCGCCTTGACGGCGGCGTTCGGATGCTGGTCGCGGTATCTGATCAGGGCGTTGATGTCGGCAAAACCGATGTCGTGGCTGCCCGAGGCGACGCGGCTCACGGGGTCCAGCGGCGTGGCGCCCTCGTCGATCGCGATATCGAGGCCTTCCTGCCGGAAATAGCCGCGGTCCTGCGCGACCAGGAACATCGCACTGGGGCCTTCCAGCCGCCAGTCGAGCGATAGTCGCAGCGGTGAGGTCTGGGCCTGCGCGGATACGACGCTGACAAGCATGACCACCGCCATCGCCGCGGCGGGTCGACCGTGCCCAAGAAGGTGGCTGATGGTCGACATGCGTTGCCCTGTCCGTTCCCTTACGCGATCGTCACACTTGTCGTCGCCCCGGTCCGCATGGACGTTCAACAAAGAGCATGATTATGCAAAGCGCAAGCCCGGATCGCAATCGTGACAGCACATTCGTTGCGATCATTGCAACGCGGACACGATTTCGCGGCGCCGCAGCCCGGCTTTAAGAATTTCTCAGGGGCTGACCGACCGCGGGCTGGTAGAATGCCAGCGGTCATTGCGCCGGAGCGCCCAATATGGTTACCCGACCTGAACATCCGTTCAGTGAGCCCTATGCGCCGCCCGACGACACGGTCGCGGCGAGATTGCTCGCGCAGGCACCGCGCACGGGGGAGGCGGAGCAGCGCATCAATGCGCGCGCGACCCGGCTGATCGAGGGCATCCGGGCCCGCTCGGGTGGCCTCGGCGGCATCGAGGATTTCCTGCATGCCTATTCGCTGTCCACCAAGGAGGGGCTTGCCCTGATGGTGCTGGCCGAGGCGTTGCTGCGCGTGCCTGACGCGGCCACGGCCGACCGCCTGATCGAGGACAAGCTCGCAATCGGTGACTGGTCGGCGCAGGACGTCAAATCGAACGCCTTTCTGGTGTCGGCCTCGGCCTGGACGCTCGGCATCACGGCCCGCATCATTCAGCCCGGCGAGACGCCCGACACGATCCTTGAAAGCGTCATCAAACGGTTGGGCCTGCCGGCCGTGCGCACCGCGACGCGGCAGGCGATGCGGCTCCTCGGCTCCCATTTCGTGCTGGGGCAGACCATCGAGGAGGCGCTCGACCGGGCCAGCCAGCATGAGGGCAACCGCTATTCCTTCGACATGCTGGGCGAGGGCGCCCGGACGGCGGCCGATGCGGCGCGCTATCTCGACGCCTACGCGGCCGCCGTCGCGGCGATCGGGGCGTCGGCCGGCGACAATGCGCTGCCGGATCGGCCCGGCATATCGGTCAAGCTCTCGGCGCTGCATCCGCGCTTCGAGGCCGTCTCGCGCACGCGCGTGCTGGCGGAGCTCGTGCCCAACCTTTTGGAGCTTGCCCGCAAGGCGCGCGACCATGACCTCAACCTCACCATTGACGCCGAGGAGGCCGATCGGCTCGAGCTCACCCTCGACGTGATCGCGGCGGTGCTTGCCGACCCCTCGCTGCGCGGCTGGGAGGGCTTCGGGCTTGCCGTGCAGGCCTATCAGAAGCGCGCGCCCGCCGTGATCGACTGGCTTGCCGAAGAGGCGCGCGCGCTTCACCGCCGGCTGATGGTGCGCCTGGTCAAGGGCGCCTACTGGGACAGCGAGGTCAAGCGCGCGCAGGAGCGCGGCCTGCCCGACTATCCGGTCTTCACCCGCAAGGCGATGACCGATCTCAGCTATCTGCACTGCGCGCGCAAGCTTCTGGCCGCCCGCGAGCGCCTCTACCCGCAGTTCGCCACCCACAACGCGCTCACGGTCGCGAGCGTGATCGAGGATGCGGGCGGCGTCGAGGGCTACGAATTCCAGCGCCTGCATGGCATGGGCGAGGTGCTCTACGAGACGCTGATGAGCGACTTGCCGCAGGCCGCCATGCGGGTCTATGCGCCGGTCGGTGGCCATCGCGATCTCCTGGCCTATCTGGTGCGCCGGCTCCTGGAGAATGGGGCGAATTCCTCGTTCGTGGCGGTCGCGGCCGACCCGTCAGTGCCGGTCGAGACCATCCTGCGGCGTCCGCAGAGCTGGATCGGCGACGCCTCGCACGCGCGCCATCCGAGAATTCCGCTGCCGCGCGCCCTCTATGGGCCCGGGCGGCGCAACTCGGCAGGTGTCGAGTTCGGCGACCGCGCGAGCCTTACAGCCTTCGTGGCCGAGGTTCGTGGCGCCGACGCGCCGGCCGAGGCCGCCCCGATCATCGACGGCGTCGCACGCTCGGGCCACACCCGGCCGGTCCATTCCCCAGTTGACAGCAGCGTGGTCGGTCAGGTGCGCGAAGGCGATGATGCGCTTGCGCGCGCCGCGATGGCCGCGGCGCAGGCAGCCTTCCCGCATTGGCAGGCGACGCCGGTTGAGACGCGGGCGGCGGCGCTCGAGCGCGCGGCCGATCTGTTGGACCAGCGGCGAGGGCGCCTGATCGCGCTGATGCAGCGCGAGGGCGGCAAGACGCTCGACGATGCGCTCGCCGAGCACCGCGAGGCGGTCGATTTCTGCCGCTACTACGCGGGCGAGGCACGCCGCACGCTTGCGCCGGAGCCGATGCCGGGCCCAACCGGCGAGAGCAACGAGCTGCGCTGCCGCGGTCGGGGCGTGTTTGTCTGCATCAGCCCGTGGAACTTTCCGCTCTCGATCTTCTTAGGCCAGGTCAGCGCCGCGCTGGTTGGCGGCAACGCCGTGGTGGCGAAGCCCGCCGAGCAGACGCCGCTCATCGCGGCCGAATGCGTGCGCATCCTGCACGCGGCGGGGGTTCCGGCCAGTGCGCTCGCGCTCATGCCGGGCGACGGCAAGGTCGGTGCCGCGCTCACCGCCGACGAGCGCGTCGCCGGCGTCGCCTTCACGGGCTCAACCGAAGTGGCGCGCGCGATCAACCGCGCGCTCGCCGCCAAGGATACGCCGATCGTGCCGCTGATCGCGGAAACCGGTGGCATCAACGCCATGATCGTCGATGCCACTGCGCTGCCCGAGCAGGTCGCCGACGACGTGGTGGCCTCCGCCTTCCGCTCGGCCGGCCAGCGCTGCTCGGCGCTGCGGCTCTTGTGCGTGCAGGAGGATGTGGCGGATCGGATCGTCGAGATGATCGCGGGCGCCGCGCGGCAATTGAAGCTTGGTGACCCGCGCGATCCCTCAACCCATGTCGGGCCAGTGATCGACACGGACGCCAAGGATCGGCTTGATCGCTGGATCGCCGGAATGCAGCGCGAGGGCCGCGTGCGCTTCCGCTGGGACGAGGCGCGCATGCTGCCGTCGGCCGGCACCTATGTGCCGCCGACGATCATCGCGCTCGAGCGCGCGCGCGACCTCAAGGAGGAGGTGTTCGGCCCGATCCTGCACGTGGTGCGCTGGCGCGCCGACGCGCTCGACGCCCTCATCGAGGAGATCGCCGGCAACGGCTACGCGCTTACGCTCGGCATCCATTCGCGCATCGACACGACCGTCGAGGAGATCGCGGCGCGGCTCCCGCACGGCAACGTCTACGTCAACCGCAACATGATAGGCGCTGTCGTCGGCACCCAGCCATTCGGCGGCACGGGACTCTCCGGCACCGGCCCGAAGGCTGGCGGCCCCAACTATCTGCGGCGTTTCGTCACCGAGCAGGTGGTCACCATCAACACCGCGGCGGCGGGCGGCAATGCGAGTTTGCTGACGGCGGAGGAGTGACCGCCGCTTCGTCGGAACGCGGTCGGAATGACGCGCTCAATGCGCACTTGAAGGCACGGGCTTCTCTTCCCGCCATCGCCCCGGCGTCACGCCAGTCACGCGCTTGAACGCGCGGTTGAAGGCGGCTTCCGACTCATAACCGACATCGGCCGCGATGCTCGCGATGCCGTCCTTCGTGCCGCGCAGGCGATCGGCGGCGAGCTGGATGCGCCAGCTCGTCACATATTCGATCGGCGGCTTGCCGAGGAGCGCGTTGAACCGCTCGGCCAGCACCGTGCGCGAGGAGCCGGCTTCGCGGGCAAGGTCGTCGGCGGTCCAGCGCCGCGCCGGCGCGGCATGCACGAGCTGCAGGGCGCGGCCCACAACGGGATCGTTGAGCGCCGCCAGCCAGCCGGTCGAGCCGGCCGGCAGGCGAGCCACGTGCCGGCGCAACACCTCGACGAACAAGAGCTCCATCAGGCGGCCCAGCATCATCTGGCTGCCCGGCATTGCGGCATCGACGAGGGCTACGATCTCGCGCACGGTCGAGGCGATCAGCGCGCCGACCTTGTCGTCGTCGGTGCGGTCGACGACGAGCTTGGGCAACGTGCGGAACACCGGCGCGAACAGACATTCCGAGGATTCGAGATAGCCGCAAACAATGCGCGTTTCCTCGCCGCCTCCGCCATAGCGCGCCGTCAACATGCCTTCGATCGGGCCCGGATGGATAATGTCGGGCGCGTAGGCGGTCTCGGGTGGGTTGCCGTTCCAGAACTTGTGCTGGTCCGCGAAGGGCAAGAGCAGCATGTCGCCGGCCCTGATCTCACGCCGCTCGCCGCTCGCGAGCTCGAACGTGCAGGCGCCGCCGACGATCAGATGAAAGATGCTGATGTGGCGCAGATGCGCCATCGGCGTACCTTCGTCCCAGCGCTTCGGGCTGATGATCCCGAACGGCGCGGTGAATGAGCCGCCGAAGAAGACCGACCCGCTCAGCCGCACGGCTTGCAGCATTTCCGACAGCACGTCGGGGCCGCCCCCACGGGCGGGGCGAGCCGGCGTATCGGCAAATGAAGGCGGCGTTCCGGTCATTGTCCTGGTGTCGTGAACCGAAGGATAACCGCGCCCGACCCTGGCGGCTGGTCTGGGCGGATTGGGATGCCGGCCGCGAGGATAGATCAATTCCACAGGAGGAGCATCCCATGACGATTCATGCCTTGATCAAGCCGCCGGTCCAGTCCGATTGGCGCGCGGTGCTGGCCGAGATCGGTCCGCTTCTGGCCGAGGAGGATCGCCGGTGCGACGCGGCCAACGAGTTCGTCGGCGCCAATCTCGCGCTGCTGCGCGAGCGCGGGTTCCTGGAGCTGGGCGTGCCCACGGAGCTGGGCGGTGCGGGGCTGTCGCGGGCCGATCTGTCCGACATGCTGCGCGCGCTGGCGCGCCATAGCAGCTCGACCGCGCTGGCGCTGGCGATGCACACACACGTGCTTGCCGCCACGGCCTGGCGCTGGCGCCACCAGAACGCGCCGGTCGACGGCCTGCTCAAGCGGGTTGCGGCCGAGCGGCTGCAGCTCCTGTCCTCCGGCGGCTCGGACTGGCTCGACGGCTCCGGCAAGGCCGTGAAGGTCGAAGGCGGCTATCGGATCAAGGCGCGCAAGATCTTCGCCAGCGGCGCGCCGTCCGCGCACCTGTTCATGACCGGCGCCATTGACGAGGACGCGCCTGAAGGCCCGACCATGCTGCAATTCGGCGTGCCGATGAATGCGGCGGGTGTGTCGATCGAGCAAACCTGGGACACGCTCGGCATGCGCGGCACCGGCTCGCATGATGTCGTGCTCGATGACGTATTCGTGCCGGACGCCGGCATCGGGGCGCGCCGCAAGCCGGGGATGTGGCATCCGCTCATGCACATCGTGTCGATGGTGGCTTTTCCGCTGGTCTATTCGGTCTATACCGGCATTGCGGAAGCGGCGCGCGATCTCGCGGTGGCGGCTGCGGCCAAGCGGCGCGATCCCGCCATCGTCGATCTCGTCGGCGCGCTCGACACCGAGCTCCTGGCGACCCGCATCGCGCTCGACAGCATGGTGGCGTTCAGCGAAATGGCCGAGCCGGGCCCGGCGACGACCAACACGATCTTCACCCATCGCACGCTGGTCGGGCACAGCGCGCGCAAGACCGTCGATCTGGCGCTCGAAGTGGCGGGTGGTGCCAGCTATCACCGCCGCAACGGCCTTGAGCGGCTGTTCCGGGATGTGCAGGGCGCGCGCTTCCATCCGCTCCCCGAGCATCAGCAGCGCCGGCTCGCCGGCCGCATGGCGCTCGGCCTGCCGATCGATGGATAATACCAA
>DAIUEP010000182.1:0-2800 GCA_036845065.1 Xanthobacteraceae bacterium
TCCTGCAATGGCAGGAAGTCGAGACGGTTGAGGGGCCAAGAGAGTTCCAATGCGTGGCCTATTGCCCGTGGCAATAGGAAGACGCGCCGGATCGCTGCTCAATTCGGCGATCCGGCGCGACATTGGACAATAACGCCTGCAGCGTCCCGACGAAAAACTGTCGAACATGCAAAGTTCTCAATTCACAGATTTCGAGCCTCGTGGCCACCCGTTGGCTCCGCCGCATCGCTTCGTCGGCCGAATGCTAAAAGCGATCGGGCTGTGGTTGGCGCTGGCGGTTGTCGGTTTGGCGATCGGGATGGCCGGCTACGCCGAATTCGAGAACATGTCGTTCGCAGATGCTTTCGTCAACGCGGCAATGATTTTGTCCGGCATGGGCCCTTTGGGCGAGCTGAAAACAACAGCCGGAAAGATTTTTGCCGGGTCCTACGCGATCTTCTCCGGTCTCGTGATTGTGATCGCGACCGGTTTCGTATTGGCTCCGATCTTCCATCGCGTATTGCATCGTTTCCACGTGGAGGCCGGTGAGGACGATTGACCGTAGCGATGGCGTGACATTCGTCCATCGTCTCGAGTGGGCGCAGCCCGGGTGCTCGCATTGACAGGCCACCGATTGCCGGTAGGCTGTCTTCAGCGTTTTCACGAACAAAAAGCCGCCGCAGCCATATGCCGGCGCTCCGGGGAGGAGCCTATGCAACGAATCCTTCGTTCAATCGTCATGCTGGCGTTTGCGCTGCCGTCCTTGGCGCTCGCACAGGCTGATCTCCGCAAGCCGGCCGGCAAGGAGTGGCTCACCATCGGCGGCGACTGGGGCAACTCGCGCTATTCCACGCTCACCCAGATCAACCGCGACAACGTCAAGGCCCTCAAGGCCGCCTGGATGGTCAATCTCGGCTCTGGCATCGGCACCAAATATTCGATGGAGGGCACGCCGATCGTGAAGGACGGCGTCATGTATTTCGCGACCGGCAACGACGACGTCTACGCGCTCGATGCCAAGTCCGGCGCGCTCATCTGGGAGCATCGCTCGGGCATCGACCAGAACATCACCACGGTGTGCTGCGGCTGGGCCAACCGCGGCGTCGCGGTCGCCGACGGCAAGGTGTTTCTCGGCCAGCTCGACGGCACCTTCGTGGCGCTCGACGCCAAGACCGGCAATCTCGCGTGGCAGACGACCGTCGGCCGATGGCAGGACGGCTACACCATCGTGAGCGCGCCGCTCTACCACAACGGCGTGATCTACACCGGCATCTCGGGCGGAGATCGCGGCGTGCGCGGCAAGCTCACCGCGCTCGATGCGGCGAGCGGCAAGGAGCTGTGGCGCTTCTGGACCGTGCCCGGGCCGGGCGAGCTCGGCGGCGACACCTGGCCGTCGCCGAACGATCCCGATCCCACCCGCGCGAAGGCCTATCTGCAGGGCGGCGCCACCGTCTGGCAGACGCCCGCCATCGATCCCGATCTCGGCCTCATCTATTTCAGCACCGGCCAGCCCGGTCCCAATGCGATCGGCAACGGCGCCAATCGGCCGGGCGACAACCTGTTCAGCTCCTCGATCGTGGCGCTGCGGCTCGACGGCAGCTATGCGTGGCATTTCCAGCAGGTGCGGCACGACGTCTGGGACTTCGACTGTCCGAGCCCGGTGGTGCTGTTCGATCAGGTCTACAACGGCGTCGTCCGCAAAGGCATCGCGGAGGCCTGCAAGACCGGCTGGATCTACATGCTCG
Source organism: Xanthobacteraceae bacterium (assembly GCA_036845065.1). GTDB lineage: Bacteria > Pseudomonadota > Alphaproteobacteria > Rhizobiales > Xanthobacteraceae > VAZQ01. The sequence continues at coordinate 1,725 of DAIUEP010000182.1, forward strand.
ATCGCAGCAACGGCAAGCCGCTGATCGGCATCGAGGACAGGCCGGTTGATCAGGAGCCGCGCACCAATTCGGCGGCCACACAGCCGTTCCCGGTCGGCGACGCGGTCATTCCGCAATGCGCGCCGCCGCTCGAAGGCTGGGTGACGAAATGCATCTTCGAGCAGACTTGGGACACACCGGTGCTGCTGGTGCCGGGCCCGAACGGCGGCGTGAACTGGGCGCCGATGTCCTACAGCCCGCAGACCGGCCACTTCTACGTGACGGCGGCGGTCCGGCCGACAAGCTGGATCGCGCCCGGCAGCGGCAAGGTCGCGCCGCCGGCGTTCGGTGCAAAATATTCCGGCACGCTGACCGCTGTCGATTCACGCACCAACAAGATCGTCTGGCAGAAGCAGACGCCCTATTCGATCGGGCAGGGCAGCGGCACGCTCGCAACCGCCAGCGGGTTGTTGTTCCATGGTGAGCCGGACGGCCAGTTCCAGGCCCTGGACGCCGCGAACGGCGAGGTGCTGTGGCAGTGGCAGACCGGCGCTGGCGCGGACGCCCCGGCCATCACCTATGAGATCGACGGCCAGCAATACGTCGCAATCGCGGTCGGTGGCTTGTCCACGCAGACCGCCTCGACCAATGGCGACATGCTCTGGGTGTTCTCGCTCGGCGGCAATCCCAACCGCGTCATCGCGCAACACACGGCCCCGCCGCCGCCGCCGACCAGTCCCTCGTTCGGCTTCGCCGGCCTGCGCAAGGGCGAAGTGCCGATCGAGAACACGAATGCGGTCAAAATGGTGGACTACGCGTTCAGCCCGTCGCGGATCACGGTGAGCGCCGGAACCAAGGTGAGCTTCACCAACACGGGCGCGCAGCCGCACAACGCCGCTGGCGCCGATGCGGGTGGCTGGGACACCGGCCTGCTCAAGCAAGGTGAGGTCGCGGGCGTCACCTTCAACAAGCCCGGAACCTATTCGTTCATCTGCACGCCGCATCCGTTCATGATCGGACAGGTGATCGTGACCGGCTCGGAGGTGTCCTCAGCGCCCGCGGTCGTGGTCGAGCCCAGCCCGCGCCGGGCCGACGCG
>DAIUEP010000182.1:2900-10140 GCA_036845065.1 Xanthobacteraceae bacterium
CTCACTTCTTCAGCGCGCTGATCTCGTTGTAGTGCGTCACGACATCCTTGGGCGTCGCGGCCGCCCTCGCGAGCAGCGCGCGCACCGCGTCGCCGTCGATCGGGCTGATGTCGAGTTTCGCTTTCCTGGCGTCGTCGAGAAACGCCGGATCCTGGCTCATCGCCACGAAGGCCTTCTGCAGCGCTGCCGCGCGCTCGAGCGGTAGGCCGGATGGCGCGACGAACGGCAGCGCCATGAAGAACGGCAGCTCGGCAAACTCCAGGAGCGCGAGCAGCTTGGGATCGCGCGTCAATTCGCGCCCGGTGGGCACGTCGGGCAATTGCGGATGGCGGGTGGTGCGGCCGAACTGGATCAGCGGACGCACCGATCTGCTGGTCCACATCGCCGACTGGTTGGCGCTGATCGAGACCAGCCCGATCACCTGGCCGTCGACCTCGTTCTTGCGCTGCGCTTCCGACAGCGCGGCTGCGCCGACATAGCCGTCGACGACCGTGAGGTTGAGGCCGAACGCGATCTTGGGGATCAGCGCAAATGTGAGATTGGTGTTGCCGGGAATGTCGGCCCCGATCCGCGCCGTGATCCCGGGCTTCCTGAGGTCGTCCACGGTTTTCGCCGGATGGGTGGCGTTCACGATCAGCATGTAGGCGTCGTCCGCAAACGACGACAGGCTGCCGAGCCAGGTCAACGCCTGCGGATCGAACTTGGCCTGCGGATCACCCTGGATCGCGAGCAGCGGGACCGCGCGCTGGATTACCGCGATCACCGAGCCGTCGCGCGGCGCGCGCATAGCAAAATCGTTGAGCAGCCCGAGCCCGCCATTGGCGGGACGGTTCTCCGGCGCGACCGTGGGCTGGCCCGGGATGAAGCGGCCGATGTGCCTCGCCACCAGGCGACCGGACAGGTCGTTGATGCCGCCGGTCGCGGTCGGGATCACCAGCGTGACGGTGCGGCCCTGGTAGAACTGCTCGACACTTTGCGCCCCGGCGCTGGCGGAGAGCGCGAGGCTGCTCCAGAGGGCAATGGCCGTAATTTGGGACGCGCTGCGCATGTGGGATACCCTCCGTTCTAAGAACCCTAGCGCATCTCGGGTGGCACGGGCAGCAACACTGACGCCTCGCGCGCCTTGGCGGCGGCCTCGCCGGGCGGCAGGTTCGCGTCCCAGAGCTTGCCGACGAAACGCGCGCCGGTGATGCCGTCGGAGAGCGGCGAGGCGAGCCACACGATCGGCGCGACCATCACGCTGGGCGGCAGCAGCGCGCGGCCGATCGCGGCCAGCTCCCGGCGCGACGCCATGTGCACGAACTCGGTGTCGGCGGCGCCGCCCGGAATGAGCGAGTTGACGGTGACGCCGGTGCCGTCGAGGTCCTTCGCCCAGATCAGCGTCTCGGCTTCGATCGCGGCCTTGCTGACGCCATAGGGCGAGTTGTGGCGGCGCTGCATGGTAGGCAGGCTCGTGGTGACGTTGACGATGCGGCCCCAACCAGCATCGACCATCACGGGCGCGGCGCTGCGCGCCATCAGGAAGGTGCCGTTGACGTTGGTGACGATGATCTCGCGCCACACATCCGGGTCGGCCCCCCAGAATTTGAGCGAGCGGGTGCGTGGCGAGGCTTCGAGCAGCGCCGGACCCTTGCCGGCGTTGTTGACCAGCACATCAAGCCTGCCGAAGCGCTTGATCGTTTCGGCAACGATGCGCTCGCAATCGGTCTGCACTGTGATATCGCCCGCGATCGCGGCGGCGCTCTCTGTCGCCTGCACGGCGCGCTCGAGCGCCGCCGCGTCAACGTCGGTGAAGGTGACGCTTGCGCCGGCGCGCACCAGCCCCTCCGCCATGGCGCGGCCAAGCCCGCGCGCGGCGCCGGTGACGATCGCGACCTTGCCGTCGAGGCGGATGGAATCAGTCATCGATCACTGAGCCGGCGGATAGTCGCTGCACGAGCGTACGCGCTCGCCCAGCGTCTCGACGCATTCTTCGCGCGTGATCGCCCCGCGCCCGATCACCTTGGCGCGCAGGTAGTCGGCAATCACCTCGATATCGCGCGGCGGCAGCGTCGTCGATGGCGGCAGCGGCGGCGTGCGGGCGCCAAGCTCGGCTTCGGTCATGCCGTAGCAGCGCTTGTCGCTGTAGGCTTCCTCCTCGAAGTGCGGCATCGCGGTGCCTGGGATGCCGCAGCGGATCACCGTGATCAGGGTCGCGCGGTCGAGTTGGCTCTTGCGCAGATTGGCGGCGCCGCCGGGCGACTGGCCGCCGCCGGCGCCGTCGCCGGCCCAGCCATGGCAGTACTGGCAGTCGGCCTTTTCGAGAAACAGGCGGCGGCCGTGGCTGAAGTCCTGCGCGGCGGCGGACACGGTCGTGGCCGCGATCGCCAAGGCCCCAAGACCGAGCAAGTGGTACGATTGACGCACAGCGCTACTCCTTACTAGTCGGCGCATGATCGGCCGCGCTACTGGTCCATCGTGCTCTTGGCGAAAATCTCGTCGAGCCGCATCAGCCGCGGCGTCAATCCCTGCTCGTGCGAGTATTGCGCGGCGGTCTCCAGGATCAGCCGGTTGGCCTTGATGCCATGGCGCAGCACCGGCTCGCGCAGCGCCTTGGCGGCCTCCTGCGAGATCGCGCCGGCGGCGACGTGATAGTCGACCTGCTCCATGCGCTGCGCATCCGCGATTGCGCTGGCCTTGTCGAATGCCTTGAGCAGGTTGAGGATCACCCAGGGGTGCTTCTCGGCGATCCCGCGCCGCACCACCATGCCGTGATTGATCGGATAGATGGAGGTCTTGCGGAAGAAGCGCACGCCCTCCGCGATCGGGTCCGGGAACAGCAGCTTCACATCGGGATGATTGTGCAGGTCGATGCGGCTGCGGTCGACCAGGTTGTCGTTCCGGATGTAGTGAATCACCGCCTCGAGCTCGCCCGAGGCCATCATCGAGCCGATGCTCTTCTCGATCGGGATCTGGTGGATGGTGACGCCGGGCGGCGGCTTGAAGCCCGTGCCGCCGGCGTGGCTGTGGGTCGGCACCCGCTCCATCCAGAATTCCATCTCGGTCTGGTTGACGCCAAACTCGTGCTGCAGCACGCCGCGCGTCCAGAGCGCCGCGGTCTGCTGATATTCCGGCACGCCGACGCGGCGGCCCTTGAGGTCGGCGGGCTTGTCGATCTTGGAGTCGCGCCGCACCATGATCTCGTTGTGGAAGAACTTCCGGGTCGTGAAGATCGGCATGCCGACCCAGCGCTCGTCGCCGCCGGCGCGCGCCATCATCAGCGAGGAGACCGACATTTCCGATACGTCGAAATCGGCGAAGCGCAGCTGGCGCCAGAACATTTCCGACGGATGCAGGATGGTGGGGACGAGCTCGATGCCGTCCGGCTTCACGGTGCCGTCGAGGATCGGCCAGCTTCTCGGATTGGAGGCGATGGCGAGGCTGAGCTGAAGTTTCATGCGGGCCTTTGCGGACTTGAAGGGAGGGCGCGCAGGCTCGCCCGCGCGCTCGATGCGGCCGAACTTTCGGCGCGCCGGATGGCCCGGTCAAGCCCTCAGGCTCTACAGACGGCGCTCAGGCGTGCGCCGTCGCCGTCGCAGCGCCCATGGTCTGGTAGCGGCCTGGCTCGACGCATTCGACGATGGTGCGGTCGGGCGCGCGGAAGCGCAGCGTCGGGGCGCCTGGCTTCGACAGGATCTCGCCGCCGTGCTTCCTGATCACGTCGGCGAACGCCTCCCGGTCGGCGACTTCGAGGCCCCAGTGATGGATGCACGGGCCTTGGCCGGCGAGCATCGCGCCCTCGCGGTCGTCGCGGTCCCACTTCATCAGGGCGATGTCGAGGTTGCCGTCGGTCAGATGGCGGGAGACGTGATCGCCGTGCTGCGTGGTGCCGCGCACCTTGAAGCCGAACACGGTCTGGTAGAACGCCGTCGCCTGCTCGATATCCGTGACCTTCAGCGCCAGATGCACGATGCGCGCCTTGGGGCTGCGCTCGCGCAGCTTGTAGCGCCCGACGTTGACGATCTCCGCCATGCAGCCGTCGGGCGCGCGGAACTTGAGCGCGCCTTCCTCCTTATCGGAGAAGATCGCGCCGCCGCCCTGCTCGATCGCCGTGCTCATCGCATCGCGATCCTCGACCTCGATGCCGAAGTGATGGATGCAGGGCCCGGGGCCGGAGAGCTTCGCTTCCGGCTCGTCCTCGCTGTCATAGGTCATGAGCGCGAGATCGATGGTGCCTTCGGTCATGTGGCGCGAGGTGTGGCCGCGCGCATGCCCGGTCTTGAGCTGGTAGATGCCGAACACGTCCTCGTAGAACTTCGTGGCCTTCTCCAGGTCCTCGACCTTGAGCGCGATGTGGACAATGCGAGCCATGGCGTCCTCCTTGGCGACAAACCGGTGACCTATCCGTTGTCGTCCCCGCGAAAGCGGGGACCCAGTATCTGCGGAGCCATAAACTTTGGCTCGGCAGTGCACAATAGCCAGGTGAGCGTTTACTGGATTCCGGCTCTCGTTTGCGTTCGCTCACTCGGCCGGAATGACACCAGTCAATTTTCCGCGTTCTTTACGCCCAGGTCGCAAAGCTCAGGCCGGTTCCGGTTCCCGCGGGCGTGCGGTAGCCCGGAACGTATTCGAACCAGTTGAGATCCAGGTGCTCGACCGCGCCCGCGACCGCCACCCAGTTGAGGATTTCGGATGAGCCGGCGTGCAGCTTGTTGCGCGGCAGGCTCTTGAGGAACTGGGCGTCCTTGTCGGCGCAGGCCTTGAGGATGGCGCGATCGAAATCCTCATCCACCAGAAAGTGGCTCAAGCCGCCGGAGGCGAGCACGCCGACGCGCAGGTCCTGGCCGAAGGACTCTACGGATTTGCGGATGGCTTGGCCGAATTCATAGCAGCGGCGCGGCCGCGGCTGGTTGGGCGGAAAGTAGGTGTTGATGAAGATCGGCACCGCCGCGACCGGCCTGGCCTGATCCATCACGCGACGATGCACATACGCGATGGCGTGGCCTTCGCCCTCGCCCGGCGGCAGGCACTTCGAGGCCGCCAGGTCGAAGCCTCCCTCCATCAGCTGGTCGATCAGGTGCGTGGCCAGGCCCGCATGCACCGGATAGTCGCGCGGCGCGGCGTCCTCGAAGAAGCCCTGCCGGTTCTGCACGTACCAGTCCGGGTAGTGCTTGCGATAATACTCGTGCTGCTCGTTGCTATTGCGGATGGTGTCACCATAGTAGATCGCGAAGGTCGGGCGGCAGTCCTCCTTGTAGCTCTCGTTCTGGTCGTCGCCGATCACGATCAACGCGTCGAGCTTGGCGTTGGCGAGCGCCTGCGCCACGTGCTTGATGCCGGCGCGGGCGACGTTCTGGCGCTCGACCAGATGCTCCGGCGCCACCATGTGCGCGAGCTTGGGGTCGGCCTTCTCCAAGAGGTCGCCGTAGGTGGCTGGCCGCCCTTCCTTGTCGCGATGCTTGATGTTGCGGTCGGTCTCGATGAAGCGCTGCAGCGTCTCGTCGGTGGCGAGCAGCATGGGCGTATGGGAGGTTCCGAGTCCGAGTACAATCTTGGCCATCGGTTTCTTCCTTTTGTCTTGTTCCGCCCTCCCTGTTGTCGTCCCCGCGAACGCGGGGACCCATATTCCAGAGCCTGTGGTTATGGGGCCCCGCTCGCGCGGGGACGACAGCAGAAAAGGCCTCGTTCAATCGATCTTCACATTGGCGGCCTTGCCGACCGCCGTCCATTTCCCCACCTGCGCGGCGATGAAAGCGCCGAATTCCGCCGGCGTGCCCGGATTGGTCACCGCGCCGAGCCGCGTGATGGTGCTCTGCATCTCCTCGGTGCGCAGGCCCTCGTTGATCGCGGCGTTGAGCCGGTTGACGATCGTCTCGGGCGTGCGCGCGGGCGCCACGATGCCGTTGAAGGTGCGCACCTCGTAATCGGGCACGCCCTGCTCCGCGATGGTGGCAAGCTCAGGGGCGAGCGGCGAGCGGGTGCGGCTGGTCACGCCGAGCGCGCGCATCTTGCCCTCGCGAATGAGCGGCAGCAGGATGGTGATGCTCTCGAAGGTGAAGTGCACCGCGTCGCTCAGCACGGCGGTCACGGCTTCGCCGCCGCTGCGATACGACACGCCGACGATGTCGACGCCGGTACGCGACTTGAACAGCTCGGCGGTGAGATGCGGCAGCCCGCCAAGCCCGGTATGGGCATAGTTGAGCTTGCCGGGGTTGGCCTTGGCGTAGTCGATGAATTCTTTCAGCGTCTTGGCCGGGAACGACGGGCGCACCACCAGGATCTGGAAGCTCTCCGACACCTTGGCGACCGGCGCGAAGTCCTTTACCGGATCGTAGCCGGCGCTGGCGGAGACCGCCGGGATGACCGCGAACACGCTGGTATTGCCGGCCATGAGCGTATAGCCGTCGGGCGCCGCGCTTGCGACGGCCTTGGCCCCGATCGCGCCGCCCGCGCCCGGCCGGTTCTCGATCACGATCGGCTGGCCGAGCCGCGGCGGCAAAATCTGCGAGGCGAGCCGTGCCGGCACGTCGGTCGGGCCGCCCGGCGCCGACGGCACGATGATCTTGATCGGCTTGTCTGGAAAGGACTGCGCCAGCGCGCTGCCAGTCAGGCCAAGCAGGATCACCGCAAAGAGGAAGAGACCGGCGATTGAACCAGGCCCCATGCCCGCTCGCAGATATCTGCTCACATGAACCTCCTACACGCGTGCATGGGACAGGCCCGGGCGCACCTTGAGTTCCTCGCGGGCCGCATCCTTGTACACCGCGTCGGCCGGCAGCACGATCGCGGCCGCGCGCACGCGCTGGTGCGCGGGATCGACGCCGGGCGGGATTTCGCCGTGCTCGACCAATGCCTTGGCGGCGCGCATCAGGCGATGGCGCGCCATGATGATGCCGTTGTCGGTCGAGACCAGGTTCTCCTTGGTGCGGTCGACGATCGGGCCCATCAGCTCCTGGATGCCGGAGTCCTGCATCGCGAAGCCGGCGATGCCACTGTAGGTGATGCCGGCCTTCTGGGCAGCGCGGTCGATCAGGTAGTCGTTGTCCTTGTTGTTGTGCGCGCGCCACCCGCCTTGCTCGTAGATCACGTGGCGGCCGGCGCCGTTCTCCATCGCGACGACCTCGTCCCGCGTCAGCGGGCGCACCGCGTGATAGTCCCAGTTCCAGACCCAGCAGTTCTCATCGTCGATCGGAATCCAGAAATGCCCGCCGGCCGGATGGTCGGCGCGCGGCGCGATCATGGTGACGCAGGGCATGATCCA
>DAIUEP010000183.1:0-10063 GCA_036845065.1 Xanthobacteraceae bacterium
CCGAACAGCTCGTCGATCTCCTCGTCCTTGGAGGTGAGGAAGATCACCGGCATGTCCGATTTCTGCCGCAGGCGGCGCAGCGTTTCCATCCCGTCCATCCGCGGCATCTTGATATCCAGGATGGCGAGGTCCGGCGGCGAGGTCTTGAAACCATCGAGCGCGGAGGCGCCGTCCGTGTAGGTCATGATGCGGTAGCCCTCGGCTTCGAGTGCGATCGAAACCGAAGTCAGGATGTTGCGGTCGTCGTCAACCAGAGCGATGGTGGGCATAAAACCCTATCCGTGACGGTAGCCCCAGGAACCTTGAAGCCCGGAAAGCTAGGCCGAAGTGTGTCTATTCCTCGACAAACGCATGATTCGTCAAAGGCTTTGCCCACCATACGCGAATTGTGGCAACGGCGCAAAGCGTTAGCTGCCGATGAAAAATGTGGGGGCGTTGCCAACAAGCGTCAAACCGGACAGGCTCGCAGGCCTCTCCTTTTGGTTAACGGGAGGCGCTGATGCCACCCACCCCCGATTTCGATCCCCAGGCAGCCGCCAAGAAGCTCCTGCGCGAAGGCCGCGGCGGGGCGCTGGCGACCCTGATGCCGGGTACCGGCGACCCCTATTGCTCGCTGGTCAATGTGGCGACCGCGGCCGACGGCGCGCCGCTCCTTCTGATCTCGCGCCTCGCGGTGCACACCAAGAACGTCCTCTCCGACCCGCGGGTGTCGCTGATGCTCGACGAGCGCAAGGCAGGTGATCCGCTGCAGGGCGCCCGCGTCATGCTGATGGGGACGGCGGCCGTCAGCGACGACAAGGACGTGCGGCGGCGCTATCTCGACCGCCAGCCGGAAGCCGAGATGTTCGTGGGCTTCGGCGACTTCGCCTTCTACCGGATCGCGCTCAAGGGCGTGCATCTCGTCGCCGGCTTCGGCCGCATCGTCGACCTCAAGCCGCAGGACGTGCTCACCCCGGTCGACGACGCCGCCGAACTCACCGCGGCCGAGCCCGATATCCTCGCCCACATGAATACGGATCACGCCGACACCTGCCGGCTCTACGCGACCAAACTGCTTGGCGCGCCCGACGGCGCCTGGCGCTGCGTCGGCTGCGACCCGGAAGGGCTCGAGCTGCAGCTCGATCGCACGGCGCTGCGGCTGCCGTTCCCGCAGCGCGTGCGCGCGGCGGGCCCGCTTCGCGCGGTGCTCAAGGAGCTGGCCGACAAGGCGCGCGCGGCGTGAGGGCTTTTCAAAGTCGTGGCCCGGATTGAGCCATAAGCGCGTTCACGCGCGTCTTTCGACACGCTATGGCGAAATCCGGGGTCAGGGAAGCTCGCCGAAGCTTCCATGATTTCCGCCGATATCGCCGGCCCAGTCCTCCGGGAGCAGCCCTTGTCGCACATCGCGATGAAAGGGGGACACGGCCAGTCGCGATAGGCACTACCAGCGAGAAGGAGGGGATCCGTGAGCAGCAGCGACTACATCCTAGGACCGCCACCGATGGCTCAGCGGCGTCGCGAGCTATGGCTCCAGCACGCAGCCGGATTTATCTTTTTTGAGGATGTGCGCGGGTACGCCATCGAAAGACTTGATCCGACCCTCGATGAGACCGGCAGGAAGGCGGCGCTGAAAGCGATTGATGACGCAGTATACGGGCTGATGATGGTGATCGACGGCGTCACCGGCGGCCTTTGCGATTCCGAATACGCGGTTCATATCCAAACCAACGTTCGCCTCAGGAGGAGGCATACTGACGAGGTCATCGAATCACTCGACCTGTTTGACGGCGATGGCATGTGTATGGGCTTCCACGGATGGCTGCAGGACGATTTTGGCGCAGATCCGGTTGCCCTCCCCAAGGCGAAACCATCGACCGTGACGTAACGGCCCGGAGACGTCGTAGCCCGGATTCGCTGCGCTCAATCCCGGCTACAGTAGAGGTGGTTGTCCGCAACCTCGCTTGCCGCTGGACCATGATCTGAATGCACGTCCTCATCCTCGGCGGCTATGGCACCTTCGGCGGGCGGCTAGCGCGGCTGCTCGCCGATGAGGCGCGGCTGACGCTCGTCATCGCGGGCCGCTCGCGCGCGAAGGCGCAAGCGTTCTGCGCCGCGCTCGGCGGGGCCGCTATCCCCGCTGTGTTCGATCGCGAGCGCGAGATCGAGCCGCAGCTGCGCGCGGTCAAGCCGGATCTCGTGGTTGACGCGACCGGGCCGTTCCAGACCTATGGCGCCAACCCGTTCCGGGTGGTCGAAGCCGCGATCGCGCTTGGCATCCACTATCTCGACCTCTCCGATGGCGCGGACTTCGTGCGCGGCGTCGCGCGCTTCGATAAGGCGGCACGCGCCCGCGCCGTGTTCGTGCTCTCGGGAGTGAGCAGTTGTCCGGTGCTCACGGCAGCGGTGGTGCGGCGGCTCGCCGCCGGCATGGCAAGCGTGCAGACCATCGCGGGCGGGATTGCGCCGTCCCCGCACGCCGATATCGGCCTCAACGTCATGCGCGCGATCGCGAGCTATGCGGGCAAGCCGGTGACGCTGGTGCGCGATGGCCGCAGGACGACCGCGCCCGCCATGATCGACTCGCGCTCCTTCACCATCGCGCCGCCGGGCCAATTGCCGCTCGCTCCGCGGCGCTTCTCGCTCGCCGAGGTGCCGGACCTCGAGCTCCTGCCCGAGCTATGGCCCGGGCTGCGCACGGTCTGGGTCGGCGCCGGTACGGTGCCGGCCATCTGGCATCGCGCGCTCAATGCGCTGTCGTGGCTGGTGCGGCTGCGTCTGCTGCCGTCGTTGCTGCCGATCGCGGCGCTGATGCATCACGCCCGTACGCGGCTCAGTTGGGGCGAGCATCGCGGCGGCATGGTCGTGACGGTCGAAGGCACGCTCGCCGATGGCACGGGGGTCGAGCGCTCCTGGCACATGATCGCCGACGGCGACGACGGTCCGTTCGTGCCCGCGATGGCGGCGGAGGCGATCATCCGCCATTGCGTCGCCGGTCGGATGCCCGCGCCCGGCGCGCGCGCGGGAGTGAACGACGTCGAGCTTGCCGACTACGACACATCGTTCGCGCGCCGGCGCATCGCGACCGGAACGCGGCAGACGCCGCAACCGGGCGAGCCGCTCTATCGGCGCATCCTGGGCGAGGCCTATGCGTCATTGCCTCAGCCGATCCAGGCGATGCACGATCTCAGACGCGACTTCACCGTGGCCGGTGTCGCCAGCGTCGAGCGCGGGGCCGGCGTGCTCTCGCGGCTCGCCGCCTGGATCATCGGCTTTCCGCCTGCGGGCGAGAAAGTGCCGGTGACGGTCTCGTTCGGCATCGGCGGCGGCCGTGAGCGCTGGTTGCGCACATTTGCCAGCCGCGCGTTCGCGAGCATGCAGGAGGAGGGGCGCGGCCGCAACGAGCGGCTCCTGTGCGAGCGCTTCGGTCCGCTCAATTTCGCGATGGCGCTGGTGGTGGAGGGCGAGCGGCTGCGCCTGGTGTTGCGTCGCTGGAGCATGTTTGGCGTGCCGTTGCCGCTTGCGCTCGCGCCGCGCAGCAACGCCTATGAATATGTCGAAGCCGGCCGCTTCCGATTCCATGTCGAGATCAGCCATCCGCTCGTCGGTTTGATCGTGCGCTATCGCGGCTGGCTGGTGCCGGGCGCCTGAGCGGGCGATGGCGTCAGCGGCCGACTTGCGCCAAGATTGCCGCAACAAGCACAAGGGAGGGTTCCATGCGACGCTTGCTCGTCACGTTGTTGCTCGCATTCATCGGATCGCCCGCCATGGCGCAGACCAAGGAGCCGATCGCGCTGCGCGACATCGGCTCGTTCCATCTCGGCGGGCGTTACGTCGACATCGGCGGCAAGCCCGTGCGCGAGGTCACGATCGGGGGTGCGACCCAGAAGCTCGACCCGAACGGCACCTATCTGGTCGAGCAGATGTACGTGCAGTACCTGCTGCCGCAGAACCGCAGGGGCAAGGTGCCGCTTCTGATGTGGCATGGCGGTGGGTTCACCGGCGTGACTTATGAGTCCACGCCCGACGGCCGCGAAGGCTGGCTCAACCTGTTCGTCCGCAAGGGCTGGGACAGCTACGTGTCGGACGCGGTCGAGCGCGGCCGCGCCGGTTGGGCGATGCCCGAGGTGTTCGCGGGCGAGCCTGTGTTCCTCACCATCGATGCGCCCTGGGTCACCTGGCGTTTCGGCGCGCCGGGAAGCTTCGACAAGGACCCGGCCAAGCGCAAGCCGTATCCAGGCAGCCAGTTCCCGTTCGAGGCCTATGACAACCTCATTCGTCAGATCGTGCCGCGCTGGACCTCGACCAACGATGCGATCCAGGCGGCCTATGACCAGCTGGTCGATAGAGTCTGCCCCTGCGTGCTGCTGGTGCACAGCCAGTCAGGTGCCTTTGGCTACGCGGCCGCGCTCAGGCGGCCCGACAAGGTCAAGGCGCTGGTGATCGTCGAGGGCACGATCCGGGGCGACGCCACTACGGCGGCCGCGGTCAAGACCGTGCCGATCCTGGCTCTCTACGGCGACAATGTCGACAAGAGCCCGATGTTCTCAGCGCAACGCGAGAACAATCGCAAGATGGCGGAGCTCGCCAAGGCGGCCGGCGGTAGCATCGAGATCGTCAGCCTTCCGGATCTGGGGATCAAGGGCAACTCGCACTTTCCGATGATGGAAAAGAATAACGCCGAGGTCGCCGATGTCATTCACCAGTGGCTCGCGGGCAAAGGGCTGGTGGACTGAAGCTTCATTGCACTGCAGCAAAATTGCCTTTTGCCGCGGGAACATTGTGGTGCCGTGCACCATAAACCACGGTGGCGCGCTAGCTCTTGGCAGCGCGCCTGATCCCCACTATAGCTCGCGCCCATCGCTGATGGGCGCTATAGTTAAGGCGAAAGCCGTGCCCAGACACGGTGCCCCAGGGACGGATGCCGGCGGCGGCCGGGCGCTTTGAGCGGAGGTTTTGCGTGGAAGAGACGGGTGTGAGGAACGGCGCCTGCGGTGCCGACAAGTTCGGCTTCAAAGATCTTGCTGCAGTTCATTGGAATCTTGACGCGCCCCAGCTCTATGAGCATTCGATCGCGGCCCGTGAAGCCACCATCGTGCAGGGCGGTCCGATCTGCGCGGAAACCGGCGTGCACACCGGCCGCTCGCCCAAGGACAAGCACACGGTCGTCGACGCGGTCACCGAGAACACCGTGTGGTGGGACGGCAACCGCAAGCTCAGCCAGGCCAACTTCCAGCTCCTCTATGACGATTTCATCGCGCATGCGCGCGGCAAGACCTTGTACGCGCAGGACCTGTATGGCGGCGCCGATCCGAAGTACCGGATCAAGACCCGTGTGTTCACCGAGCTTGCCTGGCATTCGCTGTTCATCCGCCAGCTGTTGATCCGGCCGGTGGCGCCGGAGCTCGAGGACTTCGTCCCCGAATTCACCATCGTGGACCTGCCGACCTTCAAGGCCGATCCCAAGCGCCATGGCGTGCGCACCGACACCGTCATCGCCATCGACTTTACGAAGAAGATCATTCTCATCGGCAACTCGTCCTACGCCGGCGAGATGAAGAAGTCGGTGTTCACCGCGCTCAACTTCTATCTGCCGGCGCAGGGCGTGATGCCGATGCACTGCTCCGCCAATGTCGGCCATGATGGCGACGTGGCGCTGTTCTTCGGCCTCTCCGGCACCGGCAAGACCACGCTCTCGGCCGATCCCAACCGCATCCTGATCGGCGACGACGAGCACGGCTGGGGCCCGGAGGGCGTGTTCAACTTCGAGGGCGGCTGCTACGCCAAGTGCATCCGGCTCTCCGAAGAAGCCGAGCCCGAGATCTACGCCGCCACCAATCGCTTCGGCGCGGTGCTCGAGAACGTAACCTTCGATCCCACCACGCGGGTATGCAACTTCGACGACGAGTCGAAGACCGAGAACACACGCTCGGCCTATCCGCTCGAGTTCATGCCGAAGGCCTCGCGCACCGGCCGGGCCGGGCAGCCCAAGAACATCATCTTCCTCGCCGCCGATGCGTTCGGCGTCATGCCGCCGATCGCCAAGCTCACGCCCGCGCAGGCGATGTATCACTTCCTCTCCGGCTATACCGCCAAGGTCGCCGGTACCGAGAAGGGGCTCGTTGGCGTCGAGCCCGAGTTCTCGACCTGCTTTGCGGCGCCGTTCCTGCCGCGTCCGCCGGCCGAGTACGGCAACCTGCTGCGCACGCTGATCGCCAAGCACAAGGTCGACTGCTGGCTGGTCAACTCGGGCTGGACCGGCGGCATCTACGGCGTCGGCCGCCGCATGCCGATCAAGGCGACGCGGGCGCTCGTCACGGCCGCGCTCGATGGGTCGCTGCGCAACGCCAGCTATCGCACCGATCCATACTTCGGCTTCTCGGTGCCGACCTCGGTGCCGGGCGTCGAGCCGCATCTGCTCTATCCGATGAAGACCTGGAAGGACAAGGCCGCCTTCGACGAGACCGCGCGCAAGCTCGTGCGCATGTTCCAGGAGAACTTCGTCAAGTACGAGAAGCACGTCGACGCCGACGTGCGCGCCGCCGCGCCCGAGGTGCGGATCGCGGCGGAGTAGAGCGGCGCGATCGCTGATCGGTCGACGTAACTTTGATCTATTAATGCAACAAGGACGGCCTCGCGGCCGTCCTTGTCATTCTTGCGTGTCCGAGCGGATCTGCCTGTCCGCGCGGGATCAGCTCTGGCGTGAAAGCCGATTGAAGCGCGCCTTCTGCTCGTCGCTGAGCGAGCCGTAGAACCGCTCCAGCGCCGGCTGCACCGTGTCGAGCGCATCGAGCGTCGCCTTGAGCCGTTGCGCCATGGCGGCGATGCGGGCAGGCGCGGTCAGGTTCTGGTCGCCCTGGCAATCGGCCTTCAGGCGCTCGGCCGCTCTGCTCGACGTCTCGCTGAGCGCGTCAAGCGCCGCAGTCTGCTCCTGCGAGGGCTCGATGGCCTGCTTGATACGCTCGATCGGGAAGCGCCCGGCAGCCTGCGTGTTGCATGCCTGATTGACATCCGGCTGTGCCGCGGCCCGCGCGCGCCGCGGCTCTTGCGGAAGCGCATCGAAGCGCGCCTTCTGTTCGTCGCTGAGCGAATTGTAGAACCGCTCAAGCGCGGGCTGCACGATCGAGACCGCCTTGAGCAGGGTCTCAGTACGGGCGCGCATGGCGGCGAGCCGTCCGGTCGGAGTGCCGGGCAGGTCGGTTGGGCAGGCGGATTTCATCACCTCGACCGCGTTGGCGGTCGCGCTCTTGAGGTCGTTGAGCAAGGCGCGCTGGGCGTCGTTCGGCTCGACCGTCTGCGCGATGCGCTCGATTGGCCAGTCGGTCAGACCGTCGGCCGCGACCGAGCAAACCTGCGCGACGCCGCCACGCGGGACCCGCTGCACTCGCCCGCCCTCGCGATAGGCCGGGATGCTCGCATAGCTGCTGCTCACGTAGGCGTAGGGACCGAACAGGCTGACGTAGACGTCGTCGTAGGCGTAAGGCCAGAACGTGTCGTACGCATACGGCCAGTAGGTGTAATCGATGAAATCATCGTACGCGTAGGGCCAGAACAGCGGGCCGATCCAGCCGATGACGAAGAAGTGGCGGTGCGAGTGTCGACGATGGAAGTGCGCCCAGCGCGGATCGCCAAGTTTCTTACCCGCGAACTGGCCGCGGAAGTTGGAGCGCGCCAGGTCGCGATTGGCGCCCTTGGGTGTGCCTACGAAGGCGCGGTTGCGCAGCACCGAGCTCTTGATCGCGGCGGTGCGGTTGCCTTTCAGCGCGGGCGTGCGCGAGACAAGCCCCTGGCTGCCAGGCGCCCGGCGCGCCAGGCTCGGCGACCCTTTCTGGCGGCTGAGACTGCGGAGGGTGGTCGCGTTCCGCCGCACCACCGAGCGGTTGGTTCGGCTGAGCGAGCGCGTGGTCTGGGTCTGGCTGCGACGCAGGCTCTGCGACGTCACGCTCCGGCGTGCTGCGGGAGCGCTGAAGTGCGTCCTCGGCGCGGAGCGGAAGGACGGCGCCGAGCGGAAGGACGGCGCCGAGCGGATGGAGGGTGCCGAGCGGAAGGACGAATGCCCGGCCGGTGCGGATCGTCCGATCGATCCTCCGCCGCCACCGCCGGCTCGACCCCTGTGCTGGGCGTTGGCGGCGGTCGCGATCACTGTCGCGGCCGCGAGACACAGCGCCCCGATACGAAGACTGAATGTGAACATTGGGTAACCTCTACAACGCGCCCCGGACGCTTGTTAAAACGCGCAGGACGACCATCTGGTTCACCCCCCAAGTATGGTGCAATGGCGCATTCCGCCATGGGCGGCACAATGATCAAGATCAATTTGGGTTGTCGCCGATGATGAGTTCAGATACCGACTTGCCGCCACAGCTCCAGAGCGGTATCGCGCGCGGCGTTAATCATGCTGCGGCCACCGAGGCGGCGTTATCAGGGTAGGACGTTCCATGCAGGTTCTGGTCGTCGGGGCGGGGGTGGTCGGGCTCGCGTGCGCGCGCGCGGCGGCGCTCAAGGGACACGAGGTCATCGTCGCCGAGGCCGCCAACGCCATCGGCACCGTCACGTCCTCGCGCAACAGCGAGGTCATTCACGCCGGGCTCTACTATCCAACCGGGACGAAGCGCGCGGTTCACTGTCCGCGCTCACGCCGGATGCTCTACGACTACTGCGCCTCTCACGGCGTACCGCATCGCAAGTGCGGCAAGCTGGTGGTCGCCACCAACGACAAGGAGGTCGCAGGCATCGAAAAGATCTTCAAGCAGTCGCAGATCAACGGCTGCGAGAACGTGGAGCTGATTGACGCCGCCGCGGCGAAGCGGCTCGAGCCCGCGGCCTATTGCGTGACCGCCATGCTGTCGCCGGAAACCGGCATCATCGACAGCCATGGCTACATGCGCGCGCTGCGCGGCGACCTGGAGGACCACGGCGGCATGGTCGCGCTTAACACGCCGATCGAGCGGCTGGTGCTGAGCGAGGGCCGCTGGGAGGTTCATTTCGGCGGCGCCGATCCGCAGACGATCACGGTCGATGCCGTGGTCAACGCCGCCGGCCTCGGCGCCCAGAAGCTAGCGCGCGCGACCGAAGGCTATCCGCAGGAGCGGGTGCCGCGGCTCTTTCTCGCCAAGGGCAACTACTTCGCCTATTCGGGGCGGCCGGTGTTCTCGCGGCTGATCTATCCGCCGCCGATCCCGGGTGGGCTCGGCGTGCACGTGGTGCTCGACATGGCTGGGCGCATGCGTTTCGGCCCCGATGTCGAGTGGATCGACACCGAGGACTACAATGTCGATCCCGGCCGGGCGGCATCCTTCTATGAGCGCGTGCGCGGCTATTGGCCGGGCCTGCCCGATAATTCGCTGATCCCCGACTATGCCGGGATCAGGCCGAAGGTGACGGGGCCGGGCGAGCCGCAGGCCGATTTCGTGATCGATGCTCCCGAGCACCACGGCGTGCCGCGCCTGGTTCAGCTCTTCGGCATCGAATCGCCGGGGCTGACCTCCTCGCTGTCGCTCGGCGAGGAAGTGACCGGCTATCTGTCGAGCTGAGCGCGCCGCTCGCTCGCCGAGCCGGTCACGTCGGCCGCGGGGCGGGGCGTGACGTCGCGCGGCGTGATCTTGGCGCCGGCGAGCTTTTGGCGCATTTCAGCCGACAGCCCGGTATAGGAGGCGATCGGCGTGAACTCCTTGCTGCGACGGGAGCTGCCGTTATAGGCGACGAAGCCGCGATCGGTGGCGACGATGTCGCCCGGCCGCAAGGTCGGATCCTCGTTCGCCTCAGTGGTGACGAGGCCATACGCATCCTTGCCATTGCAGGTGCAGTCGGCGACCGTCCGCTCCCGGTAGACGAAGGCGTTCGGCAGGTCCTTGTAGCGCGAGCCGTCGCCCGCCGTGGCGTGGTTGATCTCGCTGCCGGAATACAGCCTGGTGCGCGCCGCCGGGCAGAACGAGCCGCAGGCTTGCGCGGCGTTGACGCCGCTCGCCCGCTGGATCGGAAAGAAGCGGCCGTCGCATAGCCGCACGCAGAATGTGACAGATGGCCCTGACTCCAGGCGCGGCTCCGCCGGTCGCGGGCTCGACTGGCTGGCATAGGGATCGGCGTA
>DAIUEP010000184.1:0-7733 GCA_036845065.1 Xanthobacteraceae bacterium
TCTTCGGCGCGCGACGCCTTCATCACCATGCCGAATGCCGTGGACGGCTCGACCGTGTCGAGCCGATCCTGTTCGTAGATCGCGGCTCGCTCGAGAATGCGCCACTCTCCCTCTCGCCGTTCCAGCCGGTCGAGGAAGCGCGCGCGCGAGGTCATGTCGACCGGGAGCCCCTCGATCAGCTGACGCACCAGGATCACGATGCTGGTCTCGGCCAGCGCGCGCTCGCCGGCGAGGCGCACCAGCGGCGGAAAGATCAAGTGCTTCGAAGGCCCGCCGCGCTTGCAATGCTCGACGAACTCGTGGAACGGGCCGCGAAACCAGGACACCGCAATCTCGCCCTCGGGATGGAAGGTCGAGAGCAGCTCGGGCCAGCGGCGCTGGTCGCGATAGAGTCCCCAGGCTTGGATCAACTCGGCGCAGGCATATTTGTCTTCCAGACTCATATCTTCCAAACTCTCATAGCCTCTTCCAAACTTTCGTCGATGTCTCTCGGATCGACAGTTTCTCATTGCGGCACGATGCCAGCCTTCTCCACGATCTCGGCGAACAGAGCCTTGTCCTCGGCAAGACGCTTTATGATGATGTCCCCGGTCATCACCTCGTCTTCGTTCCCGAGCTCAATGAGGCGCGCCATCGCGCTGGGCTCGCGCATCGCGGGCAGCACGGTCGCCGTCAGCTTGCCGACAATGTCAGGTGGCGTCCCGGCCGGCGCGAACAGACCGAGCCAGCCGCTCAACTCGGCGCCGATAACACCGGCTTCGGCCGCGGTCGGCAGATCGGGCAGCTGCGCGCTGCGTTGCGAGCGCAACACCGCGAGCGCGCGCAGCTTGTCAGACCTTATGTTCTGCAGCGTGTTGCCCAGCGAATCGAACATGACCTGCACATGCCCCGCCATCAGATCGGTCGTGCCGGCAAATCCCCCGCGATAAGGGACATGCACCAGCTTGGCACCGGTGCGCGCCATGAACAGCTCGCCGGCGAGATGCTGGGTCGTGCCGTGGCCCGAAGAAGCAAACGAGAGCTTGCCCGGATGCTCGCGCGCGGAGCGCACCAGGTCGGCGAGCGAATGGATCGGCAGCCCAGGATTGACCACGACGACGAGGCCGCTGGCGTTGATCGCCCAGATCGGCGCAAAGTCCTTGACCGAGTCGTAGGGCACCGACTTGTTCAGCGCGGGCGCAGCGGCAAGCGGTGACGTCGAAGTGAGCAGCAGCGTATAGCCGTCGGGCGCCGCTTTGGCGACGGCGTTCGTCCCCACGATGCCGCCACCACCGCCGCGATTTTCGATCACGACCGGCTGGCCCCAGGCGCGCTCCAGGCGATCGCCGATCAGCCGCGCCACCGAGTCGACCGGGGCGCCGGCGGGAAACGGGGCGATGATCTTGATCGTCCGGCTCGGATACGCACTCTGCGCCGAGGCGGGCATGCCCCCGAGCAACACGGCCGCTGCAATCGCGGCAACCAGCATCATCGCAGTCATTCTGGCTTGATGCCGGCCTTTTCGACCAGCTCGCGCACGGCCGGAATCTCGGCGGCGACGCGGGCGGCGAGTTGCTCGGGCGTTCCGGCCACGACTTCAAAGCCGGCCTTGCGCGCCTGCTCGCGTGCCTCCGGACGCTGGAACGCGGCCCGGCTCTCGCGCACGAGCAATGCCAGGATATCGGGCGGAACGGCGGCGGGCGCAAACAGGGCGTTGAAGGTGTCGGAGATGAAACCCGGATAGCCCGCTTCGATCATGGTCGGGATGTCCGGCAGAGAAAACCAGCGCTTCTCGCTGGTCACCGCGAGCGCGCGGAGCTGACCGTCCTTGATCAGCTGCTCGGCCGCCGCCAGCGCGACCGAACCGACCTGCACCGTGTTGGCGAGCACCGCTTGCGCTGCGGGTCCGGCGCCGCGGAACGGCACGTGCACCATTTGGATGCCGGCGCGCAGCTTGAGCAGCTCGCCCGTGAGATGCGACTTGGTGCCGGCACCCGGGCTCGAATAGTTGAACTTCTGCGGATTAGCCTTTGCCTGCGCGACCAGGTCGGCGACGGTGCTGATGCCGGAGTCCGGCCGCACCACCAGCACGTTGGGCGCATTCACGAGTTCCGAGATCGGTGCGAAGTCCTTGATCGGATCGTAGGGCAGGCTCTTGAACAGCGCCGGGTTGACCGCGATCGCGGTCGAGGAGAGCAGCAGCGTATAGCCGTCGGGCGTCGCGCGCGCCACCTGCCCCATGCCGATATTGCCGGCGGCGCCGCCGCGGTTGTCGACGATAACCTGCTGCCCGAGCGACTGCGAGAAGGCGATCGAGAGAATGCGCGCGATGATGTCGGTCGGACCGCCGGGCGCGAACGGCACGACGAGCGAAATGGGCCGTTCCGGATAGGCGGCCTCGGCGGCGGGCGCAACCAGGCATGTCAAGATGCCGGCGCAGGCCGCGGCCCAGCCGATCCGCCGGATGTCACGTCGTGCGTTCATGCCGTTCTCCTGTTGCGCCCGAGCCTACTCATTCGGCAGGGTTGACGCTACTTGCCTTCGATCAGGGCGCCGGCGCGGGAGCGCACCTCAGCCGGCGCATTGATTGTCGCCTCCGCGATCTTCTGTGCCTCCTCGCCGGTCATCGGGCTGATGTCGGTCTTCGACTTTTCCGCCTCGGCGAGAAATTCAGAATCCTTCATCGCGGCATCGAAGGCCCGACGCAGCGCTTCGACCCGCTCGCCTGGCACGCCCGCGCTCGTGACCAGCGGCCGTGAGATCGCCGTGTCAACCGAAATGAACGTGAGCACCTGCCGGTCGGCGTCGTTCTTGGCGAGATCCTGCAAGGTCGGGATATCGGGCAGCTCCGGGTTACGCTTGACGCCGACCTGGACCAGTACAATGACCTTCTTCTCGGCCAGCCACTGCGGACGGGTCGACTTCCACGACGCCCATGAATTCGAGCCGCGGCCGCCGACCTCGCCGCGCTCCATCGCGAGATTGATGTCGTTGCCGCCCGGATAGCCGGTCACGATCTTGAACTTGGTGCCGACGAGTTGATTGAGCGCGTAAGGGTAGAGATAGGAGCCGCTCGCGGTGCCGGTCGCGCCGACCACGAGCTCGCGCTGCATCACATCCGCGATGGTGCGGATGCCGGTGGTGTGCCAGGCGTTGATGACGTTGGGCGTATCGGTGGTGTTGCCGATCCAATGGAACTGGCGCACGTCGTAGCGCACGCCGGCCGCACCAGTCGCCTGATGCACAGCCATGTTCTGCGACAGCGCCACGATCGCGGTGCCGTCCTTGGGCGCCACGTTGGCGAGCCAGTTGGCCACCAGCATCTGGCCGGCGCCGGGCATGTTGGTCGCCACAACGGTCGGATTGCCCGGGATGTATTTGCCGAGATAGCGGCCGACCATGCGCATGCGCAGGTCATAGTCGCCGCCGGGCGAGGTGCCGACCGCCATGGTGATGGTCTTGCCGCGGTAGAAATCGGCGACCGATTGAGCATGGGCCGGCGCCAGCGCGGCCGGCAACAGCACTGTGAACAACGCTGTGAATACGATGCGGACAATCCGCGCCATCTCATCCTCCGGAAGGGACCTTCGGGCGACGGACCCACGATAAGGCCCATCGAGACGGACACAAGGCCCCGGTTCGTCGCAGCACCCGATCGGCCCAAGCTGCCACCGCTGACATGCCGCTGTGGAAGGACCGTTGATACCCATGGCGCCAACCCACTGAATAATGTGTTCACCACGGGATCATCTGTCTGGGGACCAACTGTGCGATCGGGCGCCCGGCCCTTGTGTATAAGAGACGGTGAAATACGAGGATAAGGTCGATGCCGCCTGATCTCGAGCCATCAACCACGGTCGCGCGGCTCGCCGCCGACGAGGCCACGGCGCGCCGTGTCATGGAAGTCGTCGCGGAGAGCTTCGACCCGCTGGCGGCCGTCGTGGGCGCGAGCGAAGAGGGGCCTGGCCGTTGGACCGTCGCCATCCATTTTCGCGACCCGCCGAGCGAGACCGCTATCCGCGCCCTGGTCGCGCTCTCGGCCGGGCCTGACGCAGCCACTGCACTGTCGTTCGAGACGACCTCGCCCAAGGACTGGGTCAGGGCCAGCCACGAGGGACTGAGGCCGGTCGAGGCTGGACGGTTTGTGGTGCATACCCCCCACTATCGTCAACGCGTCCCGCTCAACCGGATCGGGATCGAGATCGAAGCGTCGCTGGCATTCGGCACCGGCCACCACGGCACCACCCGCGGCTGTCTCCTTGCCCTCGATCGGATCGTAAAATCGCGCAGGCCTTCGCGTCCCCTCCCCCGCTTGCGTGGCAAGGGCCGGGAGCCGGCTCGCCGGCACGCGATCCTCGATATCGGAACCGGAACCGGCGTGCTGGCCATTGCGGCGGCGCGGGCCCTGCGGTCCCGGGTGATGGCAACCGACATCGATCCCGTTGCGGTGAGAGTCGCGCGCGCCAATGTGCGGCTCAACCACACCTCCGGCTTCGTCGAGCTTGCGCGCGCGGACGGCCTTGCGGCGAGACGCCTCAACGGGCGCTACGACCTCGTCTTCGCCAACATCCTGCTCGAGCCACTGCAACGTCTGGCGACGCCGATCGCGCGCAACCTCGCGCCTTGTGGCCAGGTGGTGCTGTCCGGTCTGTTACGAGGGCAAGCGGTCGCCGCGCTTGCGCCCTACATTGCTCGTGGCCTGGCGCTCAAGCAGCGCATCCCGCTCGAAGGCTGGATGACGCTGGTCCTCGCGCGTCGGGGCCGCCGGGGCGTTGCCGCGCGGCGATCCTCTCAATAGATTGCTGCAATGTTCGACGCCAAGTTCCAGACATTCGACGATCCGACCGAGCCCGGCGCCAGCGCGCCGCGCGTCGCGGCGCTGCGGACCGAGCTCGCGCGCCGCGGTCTGACCGGCTTCATCGTGCCGCGCGCCGACCGCCAGCAGAACGAATATGTGCCGGCGTCGGAGGAGCGGCTCGCCTGGCTGACCGGCTTCTCCGGATCCGCCGGCACCGCGGTCGTGCTGATGGAGCGCGCCGCGCTGTTCGTCGACGGCCGCTACACCCTGCAGGCGCCCGATCAGGTCGACACCGCGCTGTTCGAGATCGTGCCGTCGGTCGAGACGCCGCCGGATCAGTGGCTGGAGAAAACGCTGACCAGCGCCGACCGGCTCGGCTACGATCCGTGGCTCCATACATCCGAAGGCGCCGAGAAGCTTGGCAAGGCCTGCGCGGCGGCGGCCGCTACGCTTGTTGCGGTCGAGCCCGACCTGATCGACACGCTCTGGAACGGACGCCCGGCACCGCCGCTTGGCCCGGTCAAACTGCACGACGTGCGCTTTGCCGGCGAGGAAGCGATCACCAAGCTCTCGCGCATTCGGCCGGAGATCGCGCGCCTGCGCGCCGACGCGCTGGTCATCTCCGATCCGCACAACGTCGCCTGGACCTTCAACATCCGCGGCGCGGACGTCGCCCACACGCCGCTGCCGTTGTCGTTCGCCATCGTTCCGCGCGAGGGTAGGCCATCGCTCTATGTCGACGGCCGCAAGCTCTCCAACGACGTGCGCTCCAGCCTCGAAACGCTCGCCGACGTGCGCGAGCCTGCCGATTTCGTGCGCGACCTCGCCGCCCTCGGCAAGGCAAACAAGACCGTACGGCTCGACCAGGCGACCGCCGCCGACGCGCTCGCACGCATGATCGTGAGCCATGGCGGCAAGGCGCCGCGCGGCGCCGACCCGATCACGCTGATGAAAGCGGTCAAGAATTCGGTCGAGATCGACGGCACGCGCGCGGCGCACCGGCGCGACGGCGCGGCGGTGGCGCGGTTCCTGGCCTGGCTCGACCGGGAAGCATCCGGCGGCAAGCTCACCGAGATCGATGCGGTCGAGGCGCTCGAGAGCTTCCGGCGCGACGGTGGCCTGCTCAAGGACGTCTCCTTCCCGACCATCTCGGGCGCCGGCCCCAACGGCGCCATCGTGCATTACCGTGTCACGCGCAAGACCAATCGGCGGATCCTGCCGGGCGAGCTGTTCCTGATCGACTCCGGCGCGCAGTACGAGGACGGCACCACCGACATCACCCGCACGGTCGCGATCGGCGCGCCGACGCCTGAGATGCGCGAGCGCTTCACGCGCGTCCTCAAGGGCCATATCGCGATCGCGCGCGCGGTGTTCCCCGACGGCACCACCGGCGCCCAGCTCGATTCCTTCGCGCGTCAGAGCCTGTGGGAGGCCGGCCTCGACTTCGAGCACGGCACCGGCCACGGCGTCGGCAGCTACCTGTCGGTGCACGAAGGCCCGGCCCGGCTGTCGAAGCTCGGCACCGTCGCGCTCCAGCGCGGCATGATCCTCTCGAACGAGCCCGGCTACTACAAAGCCGGCGACTACGGGATCCGGATCGAGAACCTGGTGCTGGTGACGGAAGGGCCGACGATCGCCGGCGCCGAGAAGCCGCTCAACGCGTTCGAGACGCTGACGCTCGCACCAATCGATCTGCGATTGGTCGACCTCGCCATGCTCACTGCGGCGGAAGCGCAATGGCTCAACGGCTATCACGCGCGCGTGCGCGACGCGCTCTTGCCGCTCATGGAGGCCTCGACGCAAGCGTGGCTTCACGCCGCCACGCAGCCAATCGGGTAAGCGGGCGCAGCATCACGCTGCGCACTTTAGTTAAGCGGCCGGAATTTATGCGCCGGGCGCCTTCACCGCTTCCCGCGCCTTGGCGATGATGTCGGCCGGAAGGGCGTGCACATCCGTGATGATCTTCTGCATTTCCGGCCCGGACAGCGGGTCGATCTGACCGAGCGTCTTTGATGCCTCGGCCAGGAATTCCGGATCCTTCATGGTCTTCATGAACGCGGTGCGCAAGGCATCGGCGCGATCCTTCGGCACGCCGGGCGCCAGGAAAAAGGGCCGCCCCATCGCCTTCATGCCCATGAGAACCTGGAAGATGGAGCGCTGCTCGTTGTTACGTCCAACGTCCATGATCAGCGGCACATCGCGCAGCGCCGCATGCGTGCTCTTGGTCAGCCCGAGCTGCAGCAGAAGGCGGACTTTCTTTTCAGCGAGCCAGTCGGGATGCCCCTTCTCGATATCCGAGAATGACCAGTTGCCGCTGCCTTGAATCTCCTCTCGCTGCATCGCCAGCACCATCTGCGCCTGGCCCTTGTAGCCGCTCACGACCTTGAACTTGGTGCCCAGGATGCTGTTCATCGCCCGCGGAAACAGCTCGGGATCGGTGGTGGGCCCGGTGCCGCCGACGATCATCTCGGTCTTGAGCACATCGTCGAACGTCTTGTGCGGCGCCGTGTGCCAGGCGACCACGACGCCGAGCTCGCTCGTCGTGCTGCCGATCCATTGCATCTTGCGTACGTCGAAGCGCACGCCCGTATCACCGAACAGGATTTGAAACGGGATCGGCCGCTGCACGGCCCCAATGACGGTGCCGTCCTTGGGCGCGACCTCGTAGACATAGTTCGAGGCAACGATCGACCCGGCTCCAGGCCGGTTCTGGACGATGATCGCAGGCTCACCCGGAATATGCCGAGCGAGGTGACGAGCTACCGTCCGCGCAGTGAGATCGTAGCCGCCACCAACATCGGACCCGACCACGATATTGACCGTCTTGCCCTTGTAGAATTGAGCAACCGATTGCGCCTGTGCCACCTGCGTGCACGCGAGCGCTGCCACCGCACTCAACGCGCTGACGAACGCACTATTGATCATGTTACGCGACTCCCAACTCACACGCGCTGCT
>DAIUEP010000184.1:7833-10058 GCA_036845065.1 Xanthobacteraceae bacterium
GGGGGAGGCTGCTGATGAAAGAACGTCTCAATTTGTCACGCCGATTGTCGACCGCTCGCGGTATCGGGGCGGCAATGCTGGCAATGCTGTTGTCGCTGGCGGTCGCCAGTCCGATCTCGGACGCGCGTGCGCAGGCGCCGGTGCAGAGCAAAACCAGCGCGCTCGTCGAGAAGATCAACGCCAACACGCTGATGGTGCTCACGGCCGGCTCCGGTCTGACCTATGGCGCCTTCGCCTCCGATCTAGCAACCGTGCTCAATGACGGCGACGATCTGCGGATCCTGCCGGTTCAGGGCCATAGCGCGTACCAGAATGTCCGCGATGTGCGTTATCTCCGCGGCATCGATCTTGGTTTTGTGCAGAGCAACGTGCTCGGCCACTACCGCCGCAACGGCCTGATCAACGACATCGCCGAGAAGATCGCTTACCTGTTCAAAGTCTGCAATCTTGAGATTCACGTCATTGCCCGCTCCGACATCACCTCGATCGAGCAGCTGCGCGGCAAGAAGGTCAACTTCAATCAGGCCGGAAGCGGCACGCAATTGACCGCCATCGACCTGTTCACACTGCTCGGGATCAAGGTCGAAGAAGTCAACATGCGCCAGCCCGATGCCTTCGAGAAGCTGAAGAACGGCGAAATTGCCGCCACCGTGGCCTTGACCGGCAAGCCCTCACGCGAAATTGCAAAGCTGAGGTCCAAAGACGGCTTCCGCATCCTGCCAATCGCGTTCGACAAGAAGATGCTGGGCGACTTCGTACCGGAGACGCTGTCCCACGAGGACTATCCCGACCTGATCCCGGCCGGCCAGACCGTGGAAACCGTGGCGAGCGGTACGATGTTGATCGCCTACAATTGGCCGAAGAACTCCGATCACTACCGGCGTATCGACAAGTTCGTCAAAGCCTTCTTCCCGCGCCTGGAGGAGTTCCGGAAGCCGCCTCGCCATGAGAAGTGGAAGGATACCGTCCTCACCGCATCGATGCCGGGCTGGAAGCGGTTCGAGAGCGCCGAGGAGTGGCTCAAGCAGTCGAACGAGCAGAATGTCAATGCGCGGCGCGACCAGTTCGAGCAGTTCCTGGCATCCCGCAACGTGTCGTCCAAAACCCTGCCCGAGAACGACCGCAACAAGCTCTTTGAAGAGTTCCTCAAGTGGAGCAGCACTCGCTATTAGGCGAGCTGGCTCTACCCGAAACGGTCACTGGCGCGGCGCTCCGCCCACGATAGCGGAGGCGCCGCGCCAAATGTTGATGGCGGAGCCCGCCAAGCGAGATCCGTAAGGTCTCCGAGATCCGTAAGGTCTCCGAGATCCGTGAGGTCTCAAGGCCCCTCCCGTCTGGGCGGCCGTTCATCTATGGTCGTGCCGTTCCGGCTAATGAGGAGCGGCTGCCATGTACGCATTGAAAATCGTCCGGCCCCTGCCTGCAGCCATCGCGGCTTTGGCGGCATTGATAGGCACGCTCGCACACGCCCAGACGCCGGACGAGCTTTACGACAAGGCCAAGCAGGAGAAGACGCTGGTCTTCTACGCCGGCGGACCGGCCGCGCCGCACGAGGCGCGCGCCGCCGAGTTCCAGCGCCGCTTCCCTGGTATTTCTGTATCGGTCACCGGCGGCTTCAGCAACGTGCTGAACGACAAGATCAATCAGCAGATCAAGGCCAGGAAGCTCGAAACCGACATGGCCTTCTTCCAGACCGTGCAGGACTTCGTGCAATGGAAGAAGGACGGCGTGCTTGCCGCCTACAAGCCGGACGGCTTCGACCAGATCATGCCCAATCTGAAGGACCCGGACGGCAGCTACATGGCGCTTTCAGCGAACGCCATCACCTATGCCTGGAACACGCGTCTGGTTCGCCCGGAGGATGTGCCGAAATCCGCGCTCGATTTCCTCAAGCCCGCGTTCGCCGGCAAGCTGATCAGCGTCTATCCGCACGACGACGACGCCGCACTCTACCTGTTCCACCTGATCGTGCAGAAATACGGCTGGAGCTACATGGACCGGTACATGGCGAACAAGCCGAACTTCATCCAGGGTCATCTGCCGGTGGCGCGCAGCGTTGCCGAGGGCCATAACGCCGCCACCCTCGATGCCACATCGAGCGTCTGGCCGTTCAAGCGCGCCGGACAGCCGGTCGAGGTCGCGTTCTCGGAGGTCGACGAGACGCCGGTGTTCACGCTCACGGGCGGCATCTTCAAGGATGCCCCGCATCCGAACGCCGCGAAGCT
>DAIUEP010000185.1:0-7747 GCA_036845065.1 Xanthobacteraceae bacterium
ATGCGCCCCAGGATCGAATGGCCCGACGGCAAGAAGATCTGCGCCACGCTGACCGTCGCGTTCGAGGCGTTCACGCGTGGCGGGCATTTCAAGAAGGCCAAGGGCCTCGAAGTCAATCTCGTCTCGCTCTCACACGCCAATTACGGCGGCAATGCCGGCATCTGGCGCATTCTCGACGTGCTCGAGCGCAACAAGGTGCGCGCCACCGTCGACGTCAACGGGCTCGCGGTGCAAAAATGGCCGGACGCCGTCAAGGCGCTGCATGACGCCGGCAACGAGATCGCGGGCCACGGCACCACCAACGACATCCACATGACCGACCTCACGCCCGACGAGCAGCGCGCGGAAATCCGGGAGGTCAACCGCATCGTCAAGGATGTGATCGGGGAGCAGCCGGTCGGCTGGGTGAGCCCCGGCGGCCACCACACCCGCGAGACGCTCGGCATCCTGGCCGACGAAGGCTACACGTGGTGCGGCGACCAGTGCGACGACGACCTGCCCTACGTGGTCGAGGTCGACGGCAAGCGCATGGTGATCGTGCCCAAGCACTGGTTCTTCAACGACTGGCGCGCCTGGAACGGCGGCGCGTCGTCCAGTGACATGGCGTTCCAGCAGTTCAAGGACGGCTTCGATTTCGTTCTTGAAGAAGCGCTGCGCGGCAAGCCGGGGCGCATCGACGCCCTGGTGCATGCCGAGCTCGGCGGGCGCCCCTATATGGCGAACGCGTTCGAGAAGATGATCCGCTACGTGCGGGCGCACGACGATGTCGTCTGGTTCCCGACCCGTGACGAGATCGCCGACTACGTGCTGGCCAACACGAACGACGTGGAGCCCTATTCGCCGACGGGGTGAACGGAGGCGAATAGCGAATGGCGAGTAGCGAATAAGGAAAAAGACCAAGCGAAGTTCGCTCTTCCCTATTCGCCATTCGCTACTCGCTAATTGCCCGCACTATTCGCTCGACAAAGAGGACATCCCCCATGCCCCTCGCCCTCCTCACCGGCGGCGGCAGCGCGATCGGCGAAGGCATCACGCGCCGCCTCGCCGAGCGCGGCTGGACGGTCGCGGTGACCGACATCAATCTCGATCTCGCGACGCAGGTTGCGACCGCCGCCGGCGGCGCCGAGGCGATCGCGCTCGATGCCACCGACCGCGCGCGTGTCGACGCCACCGTCAGCGATCTCATCGCCCGCCACGGCCATATCGACGCGCTCGTCAACGCGGCGGGCGGCATGCGCGGGCTCGGCATCCAGAAGATTGATTTCGCCGTCATGACCCCCGAGGTCTGGAACCGCATCTTGCATGTGAATCTCCAGAGCGTGCTCCATTGCAGCCACGCGGTGCTGCCCGCGATGATCGAGAGGAAACGCGGCGCGATCGTCAGCATCGCGGCGAGCCGGGGGCTACGCGGCGGCGCGCAGGCCTCGATCTACTCGGCCGCCAAGGCCGCCATTATCGTGTTCAGCCAGGCGCTCGCCCAGGAGGTCGGGCCGCACGGCATCCGGGTCAACACGATTGCTCCGGGTAATGCCGAGGCGCGCTGGAAGACGTCCGATCCCGAGGCGGCGCGCAGCCCGCTCGGCCGTGCGACCACAGGCGACGATGTCGGGCGCGCGGTGGCGTTTTTGCTGTCGGACGATGCCGCCCACATCACCGGCAGCTGCCTCGACGTATCAGGCGGAACGACGCTGCACTGACGCGCTACCGCCGCACGCCGCGCAGCACCTCGCCGTAGAGCTTTTGCCACTTCGGCCCGCTGTCGAGCACGATCTGCGGATCGACGAAATGCAGCGCAATGCGGTCGAGCACCGAGGGCACCTTGCGCGAGGTCGGCAGGAAATCGCGCTGGCGCATGACCTCCTGCCCCTGGCTGATCATGAAGTCGTAGAACAAAAGCGCGGCGTGCGGCCGCGGCGAGCGCGCGGCCAACGCCACGCCATTCGGCCGCGCCACCACCGGATCGATCAGGAACCAGTCGACCGGCGCGCCAAGCTTCTTGGCGACCTCGGCGTTCTGCAGATAGATGGTGAGCCCGATCGGGACCTCGCCGGCGGCCGCGAGGTTGGTCAGCATGGTGTGGCCCTTGCGCACCGAGAGCCCGTTGGTGGCGACGATGTCGCGGAACAGCTTGAGCCCGCGCTCCTCGCCCAGGAGCCCGACCACCATCCCGAACCAGTCGTAATCGTCGATCTCGATGCCGAGCATGCCCTTGAATGCCGGATTGGTCAGATCGAAATAGCTCTTCGGCAAGATCTCCTTTTTCACCTTGCTGGTGTTGTAGACCCCGGTGAAGACATTGACGCGGGTGCCGACCCACTGCGCGTGCGCACGCAGCGCCTCCGGCATCAGGTCGGCGTGATGGGGCGAGCGCACCTCTTGCAGCAGGCCCTCGCGATGCAGCGCTTCGAGCGCGAAGCCGTCGCTCTCCACCACGTCGAGGTCGAAGCGGTTGGCCTTGGCCTCGACTGTCACGCGGCGCAGGATGTCCTTGCCGGCGCCGCGCCAGATCCGCATCTTGATGCCATAGCGCTCCTCGAACGCCTTCAGCAGCGGCGCGATGCTGTCATGCTGCATCGAGCTGTAGACCATCAGCTCGCCTTCGCGCTTCGCGCCTTCAACGAGCCGCTGCTCGCGGTCGGGCCCGAGATAGGTCGCGAGGGAAGCACCGGTCTGGGCAGGCGCCGGACCGCCGCTCAGCGCTGCCAACGCTGTGACGAACGCAAGCCCTACGGCGATCCGCCGCCCTCTCCGCGTCATGGCCGGACTTGTCCCGGCCATCCACGTCTTGATTTCCTTCAGCAAAGCAAGGCGTGGATGCCCGCGACAAGCGCGGGCATGACGAGCGAATGATTGAACGCATTCCATGATGCACGTCACTGCTCAGCGCCGACCGATTCCTTCAGCACCCGCTTGACCTCGGGACCGACCTTGCGGATGCGCTCGAAGATCCTATCGACCTCCTCCGCCCGCACCAGCTCGGGCTCCTCGCCCGTGATCTTCCTGAAGTCCTCGATAAAGTCCTTGTCCTCCGCGACCGCATGGAACGCCTGCCGCAGCTCGCGGGCCGCCTCCATCGGCGAGCCCTTGGGCAGAAAGATTCCGCGCTGCATCTTGGTGCTGATGTCGTTCATCAGGAACAGCGCCTCGTGCTTGGGGCCCGACGGCGGCTTGCCGAAAGCTTCCTTATAGAAATCGAAGAACGTGATCATGCCCTGCTTGAGCAGCGAGGGATTGCCCACCGCGCTGCCGTCCGGGCCCATCACCGGGTGATGGAACAGCACGACGCCGACGCCCGGATTGATGATCTGCGGCACCGCCTGGGTCTGGAAGCCGGGCAGCGAGCTGCCGGTGAAGTTGATCTCGTTCTGCAGCATGGCCTTGTTGATCTGCGCGGTGCCCGGGAAACCCGTCACCATCGTGTAGGGCTTCTCCATGATGTCGAGCGCGAGGCGGAGCCGCGTATCGTGCGAGGTGGCACGACTGTAGCCGCCCGCGAATATATTGGTGGCGCGCAGGAAGTCGGCCGGCTTGGTGTAGCCGCCGGGCACGATGTCCTTGCGCGCATAGACGACGTTCCAGCCGGTCGCCGCCACGATCGGGATGAAGTCGCCGAGTTTGATCTTGAGCACCGGATCGTCGATGATGGTCGACGTCGCGCTCATCGTGAAATAGCCGACCGTCATCCCATCGGCCTGCAGCCCGATGCCGAGCCCGAGATGGTTCATGGCGGTCGCGCCGCCGGCGCCCGCGACATTGCGGATGATCACCGTCGGCCGCCCCGGGATGTATTTGGCGAGATGGCGCTGAAACACGCGCGCCTCGGTGTCGGCATTGCCGCCGGCCGCATAGTTGACGAGCAGCGTGAGCGTCTTGTCCTTGTAGAACTGGGCGGACGCGGGAGAAGCAACAAGCAGAGTCGCGGCAACGGTGGTGAGCGAACGCATCAGCATGGCATTCCCCCTTGGCTCGAGCCTTCCTCCGCCCTCATCCTGAGGAGCGCACCGAAGGTGCGCGTCTCGAAGGATAGGGCGGCCCTATTCCGCGTTGCCCATGGTTCGAGACGCCCGCTTCGCGGGCTCCTCACCATGAGGCCGATCGTGGTTGAACCTTCTACTCCACAAAGCTCTCCAGCAACTCGACCGGGTCGCCGTATTTGCTCGCTTCCTTCACCACCTGCGGGTCGCGCAGCGCCATCAGGAAGCCGTTGTCGATCATGGTGGTGTTGCCGACCTTCACGGTCATGTCGAACACCACGCAGTCCTGGTGCGTGTGCGGCTCCTCCCAACGCGGCACCTGCCGGTGCATGAACTCGCTGGGTCTGTTGGAGTCGGTGCCGAAGTGCAGCGCGCCGGGCGCGTTGGAGCCGGCCGGATAGGCCTTGAAGCGCGGATATTTCGGATTGAAGCCGCAGCCGAGCTCATGCAGCGTCGCGTTCACGCCGACGAGCATGTCGCGCACGATCTCGGCATCGAGCGAGTTGCCGTGCACCTTCACCACCACGCCGTCCTTGTATTCGACGCCGACCTTGTCGCGGAACGGCTTCTCGAATCCGATCGCCCATTGCGGATAGACGATGCCGCCCATATCGGGCTTCTTGTGCGGGTCGCGGTCGAAGCAGGTGCGGCCGTAGATGTTGGGGCCATGGGTGGGCAGGTGATGGACGTAGCAGCCGTCCTCGTCGGCCTTGTCCTGGCCGCGCCAGCGGTTCTCCTTGTGCAGGTTCTTGACCATCTCGGGCGTGAACTTGATGACAAGATCGGTGCCGCGCGGGTCCGAGAACGTCATGTCGAAGTCATGGTCCTTCGGATACATGCGCGCAGTGGCGCGAATGATCTCGCCGACAAGATCGACCGGAAAGCGCGCCTGCGGGGTGTGCAGGAGATCGAGATTGCGGAAGTAGGTGATCTTCACCCAGCGCTGGCCCTTCTCCTTGCGCAGCTTGATGAACAAGGGCGCATTGACCGAGCAGAACCAGGTCGACACCACGAAGGTTGCCTGCTCGATGAGCGGCACCGCCTCGGGCGGACAGTCGTGAATCTGGGTCGTCGGCGCCATGAACTCGCGCGGAAACACGCCGCGGGAATTGGCGATGCCGGAGATCGCATCGACGATGCGGCGATCGAGCAGCGGATCGGTCAGGAACAGCATGTTGTCGCCGGGCCTGATGGCGTAGACCTTGATCAGGTTGTCGATCGCCTGGAAGTAGTTGCGGGTCTCGGTCTGCGGCAGCACGGTCGCGGCCGGCATCGCGGACGCAAACTTGGAATTGACGATGTCGTCATAGCTCGGCGGCCGGAACGCCATGGTGCTTCCTCCTGGTCCTTTGGCCGTATTGTCGCAGCGAATTCGTCCGCGTCAAAGCGGTTTGAAGCGCCCGCTCGCGATCGCCCGGTCGTAGATCACCGAGGCCACCGCCACGTCCTCGAGCCCGACCCCAAGCGACTTGAACAGCGTGAGCGCGCCCGGATCGCGGGTCAGGCTTCCCGCCGTAACAATCTCATGGAGTGGCTTGACGCTATTCCAGTCGAGCCGGCCGGCCTTGGCGAGGTCGATGAACTCGGCGGCCTCCGTCTTGGCCTGCGGGATGTCGTCGGTGACGACGAGCGACGCCTTGAGCACGATGTCGGGATCGATCTCGCGGCGATTGGCCGCATTCGCCCCGATGCCGTTCACATGCGCGCCGGCCTTGAGCCAGGACGCCATCACAACCGGGGTCGCCGAATTGGTGGCGGCGGTGACGATGTCGGCATCCGCCACCGCCTCCTCGGCCGTGCGAGCGGCGGTGACCGGCGCGCCCAGCTCGCGGCCGAGCGCGGCACAGAACGCTTCGAGCTTGTCGCGTGCGCGCGCAAAGACCGACAGCTCGGACAGCAGGCCGGCCGACTTGAGGGCGAGTGCTTGGGTGCGCGCCTGCCGCCCCGTGCCGATCAATCCCACTTTGCGTGCGCCCGGCCGCGCCATCTTCTCGCTCGCGACCGCGCTGGCGGCGCCGGTTCGGAGCTGGCCCAGCACATTGGCTTCCATGATGGCGAGGAGGCCGTCCTTCTCGGAGTAGAGCAGCACGTGGAAGGCCGACGAGCCGTAAGCCTTCACCGCAAACCGGCGCTGCGCCAGGAGGCCGCCGCCCATGACGTTGAGGCGGCGCTCGCCGAACGCCCAGCGCGTGCGGGGAATGACGTTACCCTCGTTGCGGGCCCGCGCCGCGAAGGCGTCGCGCAGCGCGGCGATCGCGGTCGGCATGTCGAGAAATTCGGCGACGTCTTTTTCGTTGAGATAGATGGGCACTGATGTGTCTCCTGATTGATACACGACGAGCGCTTCCGCTCCCCTCCCCCCGCGAGCTCTTGCGAGCGGTGGGGAGGGATGGAGCCCGCTGCACCGTCAGGGACAATCGGACTTATGTAAACTCCGGCAACTCCCTCAGATAGTGCTTCGCCATCGCGGGGCGGAATTTCTCCATGATGGCGCGGTTGAGATCGACCGGCGGCTTCTGACCGGCCGGCAGCAGCGGCTTGTATTCGGTGCCGCCGAGTTCCTCCTTGAAGGTGCGCTTGGCGTCGGCGACCAGCGCCGGATTGGCGAAGCACTCGGTCACCGCCGCCGCGAACGCCTTGGCGCCCGCGACGGCGCCCTTGTGGGCGATCGAATGCGCCAGCACGACGCCCGCGCCCCAGTGGTGCGAATTGATGTTGGGGACGTTGGACGGGAAATAGAACTTGGCCATCGGCACCTTCCAGGAGATGTCGCCGGCGTCGTTCGCCGACGTCCGCTGCACGGCTTCCCCCGTCATCGCCTTGATCTCGCGCTTGAGGCCTTCGACCTTGACCTTGGCATTCTGCTGCAAGGTGCGCGCCAGCGCCTCCTCCTCTTCGGTCCACACCGGCATGCCGACGGTCTCGATCTGCCGCTGCACCAGCTCCGCGATCGTGCGGTTGCAGCGCAACGGCCACACCGCGCTGAGCACATCGACATCGTAGGTCGTGTTGCTCATCAGGGCGGCACCCTGCGCGATCTTCTTGGCCTGCTCGAACAGCGCGGTCGCGCCATCCGCGGTAAGGTCGCGGAAGAACCACCAGATCGCCGCCGTGCGCGGGATCACGTTGGGCTGGTCGCCACCATTGGTGACCACGCGATGCGCCCGCATCGAAGGCCGCATGTGCTCGCGATATTGCGCCATGCCGGCGTCCATCAGCATGACGCCGTCGAGCGCGTCGCGGCCGTTCCAGGGCGAGGTGCCGGCATGCGCGGTCTCGCCATGAAAGGTGAACACCGCCGAGATCAGCGCCGACTGCAGCAGCCCGTAGCTCGACGAGAACTCGGCGCCGATGTGATTGTGGAACGCGACGTCGACGTCGTCGAACCAGCCGTCACGCACGAAATAGGGTCGGCTGACGAGCTGCTCCTCGGCCGGCCCGCCGAACACCTTCAGCGTGCCCTTGAGCCCGAAGCGCTCCATCGCGCGCCGGGCCGCGATCGCGGTCGCGACCAGCACGGCGGCGTTGACGTTGTGACCCTCGCAATGGCCGGGCGCGCCTTCGACGATGAAGCGCTGCTCGGGCACGCCGGCGGCTTGCGAGTTGTCCGGGCAGCTGTCGTATTCGGTGTGGATCGCGACCACCGGATGGCCGGAGCCATAGGTCGCGCAGAAGCCGGTCGGAAAGCCCGAGATGCCGCGCTCGACCGAGAAGCCCGCCTTCTCCAGGAGGCCGGTCATCAGCCTGGCGCTCTCGAACTCCTGCATGCCGAG
>DAIUEP010000185.1:7847-10003 GCA_036845065.1 Xanthobacteraceae bacterium
GCCCAAATTCTTCTTCAAAAACGCGAACACTTTGTTCCAGCCGTCGAGCGCCTGCTCGGGCCGGTACGAGGGCCGCATGGTATTGAAGAACGCGTGCCCGCAGCCGTCGTAGCGATGAAACTCGTAAGACTTGCCGAGTTTCTTGAGCACCTCCTCGGTGCGGTTGACGTGATCACGGTTGGGGTTCTGGTCGTCGTTGCCGAAGATGCCGATCAGCGGTGCGGTCAGCTTGTCGGTGAGGTCAATGGGCGCGACCGGCCGCTTGGCGTCGAGCAGCTTGGGGTCGCTGACCACCACGTTGCCGCCCCAGCAGTCCACCACCGCATCGATGCCTCGCACGCTGCAGCCCGCGAGATAGGCATGGCGCCCACCCGAGCAGAACCCGATCACGCCGACCTTGCCGGTCGCGTTGGGCTGTGCCCGCAGATAGGCGATGGAGCCGGCCACGTCGCCCATCACCTGGGCATCCGGCACGCCACCTGCGGCCCGCACCCGCGCCCCGATGTCGTCGGGATTGCCCGGACCCTCCCGGAAATAGAGGTGCGGCGAAATCGCCGCATAGCCATGATGGGCGAACTTGCGCGCCACCTCGATGATCCACTCGTCCCAGCCGGGCAGATGCATGATCACCACGATGCCGGGCACCTTGCCGGCGCGTGTCGGCCGCGCGTAATAGGCCTCGCCGGTATCCCCGTTGTGGCCCTTGAACGACACGACCTCTGCCTGCAGACCTTCATACGCCATTGCTGTTCCACGCCCCTCGTCGTTGCTGGGATGATAGGGTGAGAATATCATGGGTCTGTAGGCCGTAAACGTGGCCGCATGGAACAAGGCTGCAAATGACCGAGTTCAAGAGCCCGGCGCTCAAGGGCGCCACCACGGTGCGCTATGCCCCGCCCAGGCCGGTCAAGCCCGCCGGCATCCTGCATTTCACGCTTAGCGTGACCGACCTCGACCGCGCGCGGCGGTTCTACGAGCAGGTCGTGGGCGCGACCTTTTGGCGGCGGAACGACACCACCGTGTTCATGCGCTGCGGCGAGCAATATTTCGTGCTCTCGCGCAGCGGCTACCACACGCCGCCGAACCAGGGTAGGGATTCGCTGATCCACCACGCCTTCATGTTCAAGGCAGAGGACTTCGACGCCGCGCTCGCCAACGCCGAGGCCAAGGGCGTCGAGATCTTGCTCTACGAGGACAAGGGCCACCGCAGCTTCACCGGCCGGCATGCCTATTTCCACGATCCCGACGGCAACGCCATCGAGTTCATCGACTTCCAGGGCATCGGCGACACGACCGCGCCCGACTATCAGGGACGCGAGCGCCGCCGCGCGCAACCGCATCTCGCCAACGCCAAAGAATGACGGCAACAGGGTGACCCATGCTCAGACAAGAACAGAACGATCTCCTCACCCAGACCGGGGCAGGCACCCCGATGGGCCGCCTGTTCCGCAGCAATTGGCTGCCGGCGCTGCTCGCGAGCGAGCTGCCTGAGAACGAATGCCCGCCAGTGCGGGTCAAGCTTCTGTCCGAGCGGCTGCTCGCCTGGCGCGACACGCAAGGGCGCTATTCGCTGATCGACGAGTTCTGCGCCCATCGCGGCACCTCGCTCTGGGTCGGGCGCAACGAGGAGGACGGGCTGCGCTGCCCCTATCACGGCTGGAAATATGACTGGAGCGGCCAGTGCATCGACGTGCCGTCTGAGCCGCCGGAGTCGGGCTTCTGCCAGAAGATCAAGCTCAAATCCTATCCGCTGGTGAAGCGCGGCGACGTGCTGTGGACCTATATGGGCCCGCCCGACAAGCAGCCGCCGCTGCCGGAATGGGAATTCGCCACCGTACCGCCAGAGCAGACCTACATCTCCAAGCGGCTGCAGGAATGCAATTGGCTGCAGGCGCTTGAAGGCGGCATCGATTCCAGCCACACCTCGTGGCTGCACCGCGGCGAGCTCGAGATCGATCCGCTGCACCGTGGCTCCAAGGGCAACCAGTACAACCTCGGCGACGCGCGCCCGCACTTCGAGGTGGTCGAGAGCCCGGGCGGGCTTCTGATTGGCGCGCGCCGCAATGCCGAGAGCGGCAAGTACTACTGGCGCATCACGCAGTGGATCATGCCCTGCGTCACCATGATCGCGCCGCGCGCCGACCATCCGGCCGGCG
>DAIUEP010000186.1:0-9905 GCA_036845065.1 Xanthobacteraceae bacterium
GATCCGGATCGCTGGTCACCACGATCGGCTGCTCATGCCCACATTCGCGCGCCGCCCGCTCAAACGCCTTGGCGGCCGAGTGCAGGTTGCCGGAGCCATAGTCGACGATGGCAACACTCACCGGCGGGACCCCGGTTGCGGGAACAGGCCGATGACGTCAGGCGCCGCCGCCAGCTGACGCGATTGCGACTCCACGACGGCCTGCGGCGCCGCGCCGCCGCTCTTGACCCAGACGTCGAAAAACCGCCGCTCGGCAGCCTCCAGATCATCCGCCACGATGAGCCCGACATTGGTCCAGCGGCGGCGGCCGAGGGTGAACCGCCGCAGCGTCGCCGATTCAATTCCGATTAGAAGAGCCAGAAGGAAGCCGGCAGCGAGCGTCGCAGCTGCGGTCGTACCAAGCAGACTGAATCCGATCTCCAGCGCGGCCGTGACCGCGACGTAGCCAAGCAGCACCAGCCACATGCGGTGCCGGAGCATCCAAAGCGGCCCGAACAGGAACGCCCAGAACGAGAAGCCATCGCGCACGAAGGCAAATCGCTCGGGATCGCTCGCCTGCTCGAAACGCTTCGGCGGCGGCTCGTGCACGGTATAGACGGCCATGGGAAACCTCAGCAGGACTTCAAATCCGCCACATTAGCGCTCACCCGCCAAGCGAGCCCTTGGTTGACGGAACCTCATCGGCCGCGCGCGGATCGATCGCGACCGCCGCACGCAGGGCCCGCGCCAGACCCTTGAAGCAGGATTCGGCGATATGATGGTCGTTGGTGCCGTAAAGCGTTTCGACATGGAGCGTCACGCCAGCATTCATGGCGAAAGCCTGAAACCACTCCTGCACCAGCTCGGTGTCAAAGGTGCCGACCTTGTCGCGCACGAACTCAGCCTTGAACACCAGGAACGGCCGCCCCGAGATATCGATCGCCACGCGCGTGAGCGCCTCGTCCATGGGCAGGTGCACGTCGGCGTAGCGGGTGATGCCCTTCTTGTCGCCGAGCGCGTCCCGCACCGCTTGGCCGATCGCGATGCCAACATCCTCAGTGGTGTGGTGGTGATCGATGTGCAGGTCGCCCTTGGCCTTGACGGTGAGGTCGATCCGGGAATGGCGCGCCAGGAGATCGAGCATGTGGTCGAGAAAGCCGATGCCGGTGGCAATCGACGACGCGCCCTTCCCGTCGAGATCGACCGCGACCTCGACGTCGGTTTCCTTGGTGGTGCGCTTGACCGTTGCTTTGCGCATGCGGGGGTCCTTCAAGTCGCCGGCCTTGTAACAGGGGGCAGGCGACTTCGCTACCACAGCATGCAAAAAGGTCCGTGAACGGCCTATTTGTCTGCGGGCCGCGGTTAACGTTTGGGACCAGCCGCTTTTGGCGGTGGATCAGGCCGGACGTGAGCCCTCGGGCTCCTTGGCGGGCGCCCACTGGGTCAGGAGGCCGTAGGTCGTGCCCAGCACGGCACCGTAGACAAGGTGGTAGATGAGCGTGACCGCTGCCGCCATCGGGCCGATCCGGGACCCGAAGATCCCCGCCTTGGCGAGCGGCATGAACACCAGCATCATCACGACCCAGGCGAAAACCCCGAAGATGATGCCCTTGAGCCAATAGGCCGGCCGGCTCGCGATGGCGTCATAGGCGCCGAACAGCAGCCCCCAGACCACGACGCCGACGATGAAATGATCCATCCAGGCCGCAACCGTGCCGATGCTGCCCAGGCTGGTCAGCAGCCGGATGATGTTGAGCTCAGGCACCAGGTCCATCGTGCTCTTGAGCAGCAGCAGTCCGGAAAGAACAAGCGTCGCCACGAAGCCGGCGATCATTCCCTTGAGTGAGTTCGACATGGCGATCCTCCCAGATCTGTCGTTGGAACGGGATCATGGACGCGGAAGCGCGCCGCTGGGAATTGCGTCCCGTTGTCCCAGGTCTTACATGTTGATGGAACAATCGGATTTCCAGAGCCATGCAGTCCGCGCAACCCCCGTCCTGGCACGGGACTACCATTTTGACGGTCCGCAAGGCGGGAATCGTTGCGATCGGTGGCGATGGCCAGGTGTCGATCGGTCAGACCATCGTGAAAGCCAACGCCAAGAAGGTGCGCCGCCTGGGAAAGGGCGACGTGATCGGCGGCTTTGCGGGCGCCACCGCCGACGCCTTTACGCTGTTCGAGCGCCTGGAAGCCAAGCTCGAGCAATATCCGGGCCAGCTCACACGCGCGGCGGTTGAACTCGCCAAGGACTGGCGCACGGACCGCTATCTGCGCCGGCTCGAAGCCATGATGATCGTTGCCGACACGCAGGTGTCGCTGGTGCTCACCGGCACGGGCGACGTCCTCGAGCCGGAGAACGGCGTGATGGGCATCGGCTCGGGCGGCAACTACGCGCTTGCCGCCGCGCGCGCGCTCGTCGACGGGCCGCTCGACGCCGAGGCGATCGTGCGCCGCGCCCTCGATATCGCGGCCGATATCTGCGTGTACACCAACCGCAACGTCACCATCGAGACCTTGCAGGGCGCCTGACCCATGCCGGAGAACATTTATCGGTTCCGGCCGATGTCGGCAGACGACTTGCCGCTGGTCCGGCGCTGGCTGGAAGCCGCGCATGTCAGGGAGTGGTGGGGCGACACGCTCGAGCAATTCGAGCTGGTCAGCGGCGATCTCAATGAGCCTGCAATGGATCAGCTCATCGTCGCCAGCGGCGATCGTCCGTTCGCCTATCTGCAATGCTACGATCAAACGGCGTGGCCGGAGAACGGGCTTGGATGTCATCCGCCGGGCACGCGCGGCATCGATCAGTTCATCGGCGAAGGCGACATGGTCGGCCGTGGCCATGGCTCCGCCTTCATTCGCGCATTTACAGACACGCTCCTGGCGGCCGGCACGCCCCGCGTCATCACCGATCCCGACCCGGCCAACGCGCGCGCTATAAGGGCTTATGAAAAGGCCGGCTTCCGCAAGCAGCATGAAGTGGACACGCCGGACGGCCGCTCTCTTCTCATGGTACGCAACGCATGACTGATTTCTCCCCCCGCGAGATCGTCTCCGAGCTCGACCGCTTCATCATTGGTCAGGGCAACGCCAAACGCGCGGTCGCGATCGCGCTGCGCAATCGCTGGCGCCGCCTCAAGCTCGACGACCGGCTGCGCGAGGAAGTGCAGCCCAAGAACATCCTGATGATCGGGCCGACCGGCGTCGGCAAGACCGAAATATCACGCCGGCTTGCCAAGCTCGCGGGCGCGCCGTTCCTCAAGGTGGAAGCGACCAAGTTCACCGAGGTCGGATATGTCGGCCGCGACGTGGAGCAGATCGTACGCGATCTTGTCGAGATCGCGATCACGCAGACGCGCGAACGCAAGCGCAAGGACGTGCAGGCGCGCGCGCAGCACAACGCCGAGGAGCGCGTCGTCAATGCGCTGGTCGGCGAGAACGCAAGCGCCGCCACCAAGGATGTGTTCCGCCGGAAGCTGCGCGCAGGCGAGCTCAACGACAAGGAGATCGAGATCGAGATGCAGGCTGCCGGCGGCGGCCTGCCGATGTTCGAGATTCCCGGCATGCCGGGCGCCCAGATGGGTGCGATCTCGATCGGTGACATCTTCGGCAAGCTCGGTGGCGGCCGCACTAAGACGCGACGCGTCACCGTCGGGGAATCCTATGACATCCTGATCGCCGAGGAATCCGACAAGCTGCTCGACACCGAGCAGGTGGTGCAGGAGGCGATCAGGGCAGTCGAGCAGAACGGTATCGTATTTCTCGACGAGATCGACAAGATCGCCGGCCGCGAGGGCCGCCACGGCGCTGATGTGTCGCGCGAGGGCGTGCAGCGCGATCTCCTGCCGCTGATCGAGGGTACCACCGTCTCGACCAAACACGGCTCGGTGAAGACCGACCATATCCTGTTCATCGCATCGGGCGCGTTCCATCTCACGAAGCCCTCCGACCTGCTGCCGGAGTTGCAAGGCCGGCTGCCGATCCGAGTCGAGCTTTCCGCGCTCACGCGCGACGATTTCCGCCGCATCCTGACCGAGACCGAGGCCTCGCTGATCAAGCAGTACGTGGCGCTCCTGGCGACCGAAGGCGTCACGCTCGAATTCACGCCCGACTCGATCGACGCCATCGCGGACGTGGCGGTCGCGGTCAACTCAAGCGTTGAGAACATCGGGGCGCGCCGGCTGCAGACCGTGATGGAGCGCGTGCTCGACGAGATCTCATTCACCGCGCCCGACCGCTCGGGCGAGACCGTGACGGTCGACGCCGCCTATGTGGAGAAGCACATCGGCGACCTCGCCAAGAACGCGGATCTGAGCCGGTTCATTCTGTAGGCGAGCGCAGCGACGTTGTTCTCACC
Source organism: Xanthobacteraceae bacterium (assembly GCA_036845065.1). Classification (GTDB taxonomy): domain Bacteria; phylum Pseudomonadota; class Alphaproteobacteria; order Rhizobiales; family Xanthobacteraceae; genus VAZQ01. The sequence continues at coordinate 4,334 of DAIUEP010000186.1, forward strand.
GTCCGCGCCGCAGCCGTACGTAGAGGGCTCCGCCGCCGCCGTGGGCGGCGTGCGCCTCCTCGACCGCAAGCACGTGCGCGCGCAGTTCCGGCAGCGCGAGCCAGAGCGGCACCTGCCGCCGCAACACCCCGCGGCCGGCCGATAGATCGCCACCCTTGCCGGTGATCACCAGCACGGTCCTCGCGCCCTCGCCCTGCGCCCGGTGCAGAAACCGCAGCAGCGCGGCATGCGCTTCGCTCAGCGTGCGGCCGTGAAGATCAAGACGCGCGTCAATCTCGATCTGGCCGCGTGCAAGGCGCTGCTTGAGCCGACGGTCGATCGGCATTAGCGGCGGCGGCGCCTTGGGGGCCGGCCGTGCTGGCCCTGCCGGCGTGCGCGGCGATGATTGCGGCTTGGACGGCAACTTGGACTGCGACTTAGCCGATGGACGACCGCCTTCGGGCTGCTCGCGGCGCAGCCGCCGGCGCTTCAGCGGCACGACCGAGCGCATCAGGCTGTGCCAGAGCGCCTGATCCTCGTCGGAGAGCCTGCGCGGTTTGTCGTCCCCACTCATGTGCCGGGTTTGGACTTACCGGCCTGCCGGCGCGCCTTCGCATTCTTGGCGTCGCCAGACTTTCCGTTGTCGTTCTTGCCATTGTCAGTCTTGGCGGCGACCTCGGTCGGCATCGCGGGCTTCGCGCGTGGCAGCGGCATCTTGCGGCCGGCCTCGGCAATATCGAGGGCGCGCGGCATCAACATCACGAAACGGCCCTGGTGGCGGATGCGCCCCGCGACCTTTCCGGCATCGTCGCCCGCGCCCCAGTAGAGGTCGGCGCGCGCCGGACCGATGATGGCGGAGCCCGTGTCCTGTGCCACCATCAGGCGACGAAACTTGGTCGCCGGCCGCGGGCTCTCGATCGGAAGATCGGACTCGATGAAGAACGGCGTGCCGTAGACGTGGGTCTTGTCGACCGCGATCGAGCGTCCCGGCATCAGCCGCACGCCCTGGGCACCCACCGGTTCATCCTCGTTGTTCAAACCGGTGATCCGGAAGAACACGAACGACTTGTTGGTGCCGCGCACCTCTTTGGCCTGATCCGGATTGGCCAGCATCCAGCGCCGGATGCGGTCCATGGTCATTTCCTCGCGTGGGATCAGATTGCGCTCGATCAAAATACGGCCGACGGCCGCGTAGTTGTGGCCGTTGTGACCGTCGTAGTTGAGGCGCAGCAAGGTGCCGTCCTCGAGCCGGACGCGAGCGGAACCTTGGATCTGGATCGACATCGCCTCGAACGGGTCGGCGACGTAGCAGATCTCGAGCTTCTTGCCGTCGAGCGCGCCTTCCTCGATGGCGAGCCGGTCGTGATACGGCTCGAACTCCTTCTTGTCGTTGAGCCGTCCCACGGTGGCGCGGTTGGGGAAGGCGCCGCTGGTCTGTTTCTGGCCCTGAACGACGAGATCGCGCGGTCGGCGGTAGAGTGGCACATGGAACTGCGGGTTAGGCATGCGCGAGCCGTCGACGATCGGCTCGTAATAGCCGGTCAGAAGACCGTTTGTTTCGCCAAGCTTGGCAATTCGCACCGGGCGGAAATTCTCCTCGAAGAACGCGCGCGCCTTGTCACCCTTCAGCGCGCCCACCCGCGCCACCCGCCGGCACACGTCCTTGAGGGCGGTCGCGACCGGTCGCATGTCGCGCAACTGCCGTTGCCGGTTAAACGGCTCGCAGCTCGTCTGAAAAACCGTGAAGGCAGCGCCATGATCGTCGGCCGCCCAGCCATCGAGCTCGGACCATTTCACGGGCTCAAGTTGGGAATCGGGGATTTTCAGGGGATCGATGGTCTGAGAACCAATGCTCTGACCGTGCGCCCCACTGGCCGCAGCCGCGACTCCGGCCGCGAGCCAGACCACGCCTGCTATAATCCGCCCAACCGACGTGCGTAGGCGCATCTGCTGCGGCTCCGCATTCAATGTCCGGCTTCGGTCGCGACAAGCTTCCAGTTGGGATCCCGTGAAGTCACGTCGCGCGCGAACGTCCAAACGTCGGTGACATCGGTGACTTTTTCAGGGCTGCCGTCAATCACGTTTCCGTTGCGGTCGCGGGTCACCGAGATGAGCTGCGACACGAAGCGCACGGTCACCTGCGCGGTACGCGCGCGCAGCTCCGCCCCGATGATATCGGCCTTATCAATCGACACGAAACGCGTTTCGGCCTTTTCGCCCTTGGTTTCGCGCTCGCGGATAGCCGCCTCGAAGCCATCATAGACTTCCCGCGACAACAGGTTCTTGAGCGTCCGCCGGTCGCCCTCCGCGAAGGCGGTGACGATCATCTCATAGGCCGCGCGGGCGCCGCCGACGAACTGCTTGGCGTCGAAGCTCTTCTCCTCGCGCGCGATTGCATCGAGCCCAGCCGCCACGGTGGAACCAGCCTCGGCGATGCCCTTCCAACGCTCGACCGGCTCTGGCGGCTCGGGTGTTTTTGCCGGCGCCTCAACGCCACGACCGGGCAGCGCCACCACGTTGTCGTTGGTCGAAGGCCGCACCGTATCGCGCGCCGAATAGGGGTCATAGGGCGGCCGCTCGCGCCCGGTCCGCTGACCGAGCACGCTGCGCAGGCGCAAGAAGATAAATACCGCCAGCGCCAGAAAGATGATGGTGTAGATATCGAATGGCACGTCTTGCACGCCTCAGCAGCCGTGATGAGCAACCCTGGAAGAATCCACGAATAGACCGCAGGGGCTAAATCTGCGGAGCGAAAGCCGGTTCCCGCGTTATTATGTAGGCACGCGGCCAAGCCGATCCAGTGCGCACGTCGGCAAAGCCACCGTTCGGCCTGGACCATAGACGATCCTGGTCCCGACGCCAACCTTCGTCACGCAGGATTTACGCCCGATGTCTTTGGTGAAATGGGCCTTTATCGGCGTTATCCTGCTCCCCGCGGCGGAGTTTATGGCCTTTGTGCTGGTCGCGCTCGCAATCGGCTGGCTCTGGGCGGTGCTCCTCTTCTTCGCCACCTCGGCCGCCGGGGTCCTGGTACTCCGACACGCGGGCCGGCGCGATTTCGACCGATTCCGCAACACGCTCGGCACGCAGGGGATCCGCGCCATCAATCTCGATACACCCGGCCTTGCCTCTATGATGGGCGGGATTCTCCTTGTGCTGCCGGGCTTTATCACTGACATCGCGGGCGCGATCCTGCTCCTGCCGCCGGCGCGGCGCTGGATCGGGGCGGCGATCGGCCGCGCGGTGAAGAAGCAGCGTGCGGCGCGCAATCCCGAGGTAATCGATCTTGCGCCCAACGAGTGGCGCCAGATATCCGAGTCGATCGAGGCGCACGATCAGGAGCGCATCCCGCCGCGCCCGCGCAAACGCAGGAACACGCTTTCGTGATCCTTGTCCGGCTTCGCCCCCTGTGTTAGCCACGCCGCGCGGTGCGGAATTCCGGCCGGGGACGGAGGGTAGCGTATCATGACCACGACCAATGGCGGCCCGGCGGCGCCGCAGCCTCAACAGCAGTCGCCGGCGCTCAATGTGCTCGGTCAGTACATCAAGGATTTCTCGTTCGAAAATCCCAATGCCCCACGCTCGCTGGCGCCGAGCGAGACTCAGCCGGCGATCAACATCGCCATCAATGTCGGGGTTCAACAGCTGGGCCAGTCCGAATACGAGGTCGCGCTCAAGCTCGAGGGCAAGGCGGAGAACTCCGGCTCCGTGCTGTTCGCATTCGACCTTACCTTTGCGGGCATGTTCCGGCTCCAGAACGTGCCGCCGGAGCACCTGCAGCCGCTGCTGCTGATCGAATGCCCGCGGCTCCTGTTCCCGTTCGCGCGCGAGATGATCGCTACCTCGGTACGCAACGGTGGCTTCGCTCCGCTCCTGCTCGATCCGGTCGATTTTGTCGCGCTCTATCAGCAGCGCCTCGCCCAGGCGAGCGCGCAGCCTGAAGCCCCGTCGCCGACCTAAAGGCGTCTAGTGCCGCCGATTTGAAGTTCCTATACCACTTTCCGCAAACTCGGTAGGAACTTCAAATCGAAAAGCGGCACTAGACTCCTAGACTTGCTAGTGCCCCTTGGTTTCCAAAGTTCGTGTCAGAGGGTGCTGCAACGACTCACGAACTTCGGAAACGGGGCACTAGCGGTAATCGAGCCAGATTGCCTTGTCCCCCATGCGCCCGACGAATTGGGCGTGCGCTTGCTGCTCGGCCTCGGTGAGGCGCGAGGCGATCGGCGTGGGGCGCCGCAGTGCCGCCGACCTCTTCCTGCCGGTGGCAGCCTGCGCGCGGCCAACGTCGACCAGGATCAGCGATGCCTGGCGGCCGCCGATGAGCTCGATGTAGACCTCGGCCAGCAATTCGGCGTCAAGCAGTGCGCCATGTTTGGTGCGCCGCGAATTGTCGATGCCGTAGCGCGCGCAAAGATCGTCCAGGCGATTGGGCCCAGCGGGATGCCGGCGGCGCGCCAGCATCAGGGTATCGACCAGGCGATCGCGGGCGACGATCTGCTTGGCGCAGCGCTCAAGCTCCGCATTGAGGAAGCTGAGATCGAACAGGGCGTTGTGCGCAATGAGCGGCGCGTCCTCGATGAAGCCGGCGAGTTCATCCGCGATCTCCCCGAAACGGGGCTTGTCTTTTAGGAACTCGACGGAGAGGCCGTGCACCGCAAACGCCTCCGCCGGCATGTCGCGCTCGGGATTGAAATAGCGATGGAAGATCCGGCCGCTCGGGAACCTGTTCACCAGCTCGATGCAGCCGATCTCGACCAAGCGGTGGCCCTGCAGAGGATCAAGACCGGTGGTCTCGGTGTCGAACACGATCTCGCGCATCGCCTTCCCAGTTCGTCCAGGCAGCGAATCACTTTCGCCGTCGCGGCATTGTAGCGACCGCAGCAAGCACCGCACGCACCTGCGCGCGCGCCGCCTCGAAACCTTGCGAGGTGTCCACCACAAAATCGGCGCGGCGGCGCTTCTCCGCGTCCGGCATCTGCTTGGCAAGAATCGCTTCGAATTTCTCGGCCGTCATGCCGGGCCGCTCCAACACCCGCGCCCGCTGCACCTGCGGCGGCGCCGAAACGACCACCACGGCGTCAACCCGCTCCTCCCCGCCGGTCTCGAACAGAAGCGGAATGTCGAGCACCACGACCATCTCGCCGCGGGCCTCGGCTTCCGCCAGGAATCGCCGCTCGGACGCGTGCACCAGCGGATGCACGATGGCTTCGAGGGTCTTGAGCGCAGCCGGATCGCCGAGCACGCGCCTGGCCAGCAGGTTGCGGTCGACGGTGCCGCCTAGGGTCGTCCCCGGGAACGCCGCCTCGATCAAGGGCACCGCCTCGCCCGCATAGAGGCGATGCACCGCCGCGTCGGCGTCGTGCACCGGCACACCCGCCTCCACGAAGAAGCCGGCGGTCGTCGACTTTCCCATTCCGACCGAGCCGGTCAAACCGATGACGAACATGCGCCTTGCACCCATCGCGGGCGCCTCACTCTTCAAGACACCCCGCGCGCCGCAGAAAATCCAGCGCCGGCAACAGCGGCAGACCGAGGATCGTGAAATGATCCGCCTCGACGCGCTCGAACAGATGAACGCCAAACCTCTCGAGTT
>DAIUEP010000187.1:0-9824 GCA_036845065.1 Xanthobacteraceae bacterium
CCGGGAACTTCTCGAACGCGAAGCGCGGCACCTTGGTGACGACGTAGTCGATGGTCGGCTCGAACGACGCCGGCGTCGCCCCGCCGGTGATGTCGTTAGCGATCTCGTCGAGGGTGTAGCCGACCGCGAGCTTGGCCGCGACCTTGGCGATCGGGAAGCCGGTCGCCTTGGAGGCGAGCGCGGACGAGCGCGACACGCGCGGGTTCATCTCGATGATCACCAGGCGGCCGTCCGCCGGGTTGACCGCGAACTGCACGTTCGAGCCGCCGGTCTCGACCCCGATCTCGCGCAACACCGCGATCGAGGCGTCGCGCATGATCTGGTATTCCTTGTCGGTGAGCGTCAGCGCCGGCGCGATGGTGATCGAATCGCCGGTGTGGATGCCCATCGGATCGAGGTTCTCGATCGAGCACACGATGATGCAGTTGTCGTTCTTGTCGCGAACGACCTCCATCTCGTATTCCTTCCAGCCGAGCACTGATTCCTCGATCAGCACCTCGGTGGTCGGCGAGGCATCGAGGCCGCGCTCGACGATCTCGATGAACTCGGCCTTGTTGTAGGCGATGCCGCCGCCGGTGCCGGCGAGCGTGAACGATGGCCTGATGATCGCCGGCAGGCCGATGTCGGGGAGCGCTTCGAGCGCCTCGATCAGGCCCTTCTCGATGTAGCGGCGCTTGCGCTCGTACTCGCGCGAGTTCCACAGCGCCCGGTACTCGTCGAGCACCTCCTGCTCGGCCTCCGGCGCGAGACCGCGCGCCTTGATCTCCGCGATCTCGGCGGCATGGCGGTCGCGGTCCTGCTGCTTGAGATCGGACGCGTTGGCGAGCGACGACTTCGGGGTTTCGAGCCCGATCTTGCGCATCGCCTCGCGAAACAGCTCGCGGTCCTCGGCTTTGTCGATGGCCGTGGCGTCCGCCCCGATCATCTTGACGTTGAACTTCTCCAGCACGCCCATGCGGCGCAGCGACAGCGCGGTGTTGAGCGCGGTCTGCCCGCCCATGGTCGGCAACAGCGCGTCCGGCCGCTCCTTCTCGATGATCTTGGCGACGATCTCGGGCGTGATCGGCTCGATATAGGTCGCGTCGGCGAGATCGGGATCGGTCATGATCGTCGCCGGATTCGAGTTGACCAGCACGACCCGGTAGCCCTCTTCCTTCAGCGCCTTGCAGGCCTGGGTGCCGGAATAGTCGAACTCGCAGGCCTGGCCGATGACGATCGGGCCGGCGCCGATGATCAGGATCGAGGAGATGTCCGTGCGTTTGGGCATACTATTGCTGCACCACTTTGCATTCCCATCCGTCGTAGTCGCAGCCGAGTTCATCAGCCCACGCTTGCATTTGCCGCGCATGTTTGGCGAAGCTCTGCTCATCGACGGCTGTCGTGATCTCAAGCACAACGCCATCCTGCCCGGCCGTCGGACGAGCGCTGTAGCCGGCTGCTGTCGCAGACCTTCGAAGGCCTTCGAGATTTCCCCCATAAAGGTAGAACAACGTGTGGCGGGGCGTCTCGCCAGTGTCTCCATGCTCCGCCAGCGCTCGACGAACCCCTGCGTCTCGTTCGGCGTGGGACTGCTCTGCCATGCTCAGGTCCTGCAGCGGTGGCTCCAGCGATTGACTACACAAAAAAAGGGCGCGCTCGTGCGCGTCCCCTGGGGTTCGCGCCTTGGGCCGCCCCGGCGCGCGGGCGCTGTTTAGACCATTCCGGCGCGGCAGGGAAGGGGAGCGGCCGGGTTTGTGCCCTGAGCAGGCTGGCGCGGTCTGGCCAACGCCTGAGCGGTCGAAGTGGGTGCGCGTTTTGACGAACCTGCGAGGGTGCAGATTACAGGAGGCCAGAGGACAGCTTTTCATCCTCCCAGGCCTGCAAGATGTCCACTTGCTTGGCCAGCCATTCAGTGGGCACCGCCTCACTGCCCCATTCGGCAATGCGGCCAGCATATTCACCCATCAGCCAAATATGCCGAATCGGCACGAATAGATGCACTGCATTGAAGTCATTCGGGGTGATTGAGCGAACGGAACGGTAGCCATCGACGAAGGCGTGCCACGTCGCAAACCTCTGGCGCTCAAAGGGCCACCGTCGTCGAAATCGAAGAAAATAGCCTGTCCCGCACGCGGCCCATCCGTTGCGATGCGTGCGTTGTTCCCATGGCAGTCGCCGTGGCAGAACGTCCAGGTCAAGTCGTCTACGGCGGCAACCGAAGCTGAAAGGCGTGTTGCAAACCCCCTCAGACGTTCCCGTGTCTCTATCGCCAGAGTTCTCACATCCAACACTGCGGCCACTTGACGATGCAGGAGATGATCTAAATCCAGGTGATAACGACCGCTCTTCCCTCCGGTATAGTTTTTCGCGGTCACGTGGATGCGAGCCAGCGTTATGCCTTGCGCCCGCGCGTCCGTGGATGCGCCAGCCTTTGGCCTACGTCCCTCAACATGGCGGAACAGAACCACCGGACGCCGTCCTTCAGGCAGAAGTCCGTAGGTAAACAGGACGCCATCCCGTCCCGGAACCGGAGCAGCAACTGGCACTCCGGCCTTGTCCAGATAAGTCAAAAACTCGGTTTCCGAGGCGACGTCGGCCTCACCTCGAGTTCGCCGACACGACAGCCGCAGTACGTAGCGCTGGCCGTCCGCAGCCCGCACCTCGAAGCTATCGTTGAAGCCGCGATGCAGAAGGGTGCATTCGATTGGCCCCGGCAGCTCATACCGCGCAGCCACGAGACTGCCCACGGATTGCGCGGTTGCAGTGGAATAGCTCGCACGTAGCGGAGTGTTGAAACTGCCAGTCATTCCCAGGCTCCCACCGCACGAGTGTGGGTACTCATCATAGCGAGTCGTCCCGTGGGTGAAAGAAAGCTACTAAGCGGTCGAGAGAGCGGTAGGCTGCCGCGTAGTGTTGTCCAGTTGTCAGTTCGAAGCCCCCTTCCGGCGTATCGGGAGGGCAGCGGCAATGCCGAATTCCACGACAACGGCCAAGCGATCTTGGCTTTCTTGGCTCGCTCACTGCCTCCAATCACTGCCCGGCATGATTCTGCGCATGAACTGATCGAACAAGGGCACGGTAAATGCCGTATCGCCGTGACTCGGGCTCCAGATCATGCCCTTTGCGATCAACTGACTGCGTGTCGGGCCGAGGGACGTGACTTCCCTGTTCAACTGCTCCGCAATGTCACCGGAGCGATGCGGACCTGGCCCGAGCTCTGCCATGGCGCGGAGATACTTCTTTTCCAGTGGCGTTAGCCGATCGAAACGAACACGGAAGAAACTCTCGTCGAGAGCCGCAATGGCCGTCTGCGAGGCACGCTCGACGTCATGCAAGGTGACTGGAGATGCTTGGGCGGCGTCCCATGCATGTTTCCCCCACTCCTGCAGGAAGTACGGATAACCATGAGTCTCCCGGACAATTTGCTTCAACGCATCCTCAGTCACTGTCACGCCTTGATCGCTCGCCGGCTTGGCAATGGCGATGCGCGCAGCCTCCGGCGGAAGGGGGCCAACTTGCGGAAAATCGAACAGCCGCTCAGCATATGACTTGGCCCGGCCCATTCGTCCTGGCAGTTGCGGCAGACCGGCACCCACGAGCACGACAGGCAAGCTGCGTTGCGCGGTTCGATGCAGAGCGGTGATCAATGCGGCGAGCTCTTCCTCTTCGACGTATTGCATCTCGTCGACAAATATAGCGAGAGCCGTGCCGGCTTCCTTCGCCGCTGCACCCGTAACCTCAAGCAATGCCTGCAAGTCGTGCTCGAGATCGCCGTTGTCCGCCAGTCCAGGCTCCGGCTCAAAGTCGATCCCTACCTCAATGTCTTGGTATTTGACCTTGAGCGCTCTTGCGAAACCAGCCAGTCCACGCAGGGCGCGTTGAGCAAGCTTCTTCGCCTTGGCGATCCGCGATAGCCGCAGAAGGGCGTGCCGCAACTGAGGTGCCAGCATCGCGGGGAGAGACCGGTTTTCGGGAGCTTCCACCCTTATGGTGTGAATTCCGGAGGCCTCTGCATCCTCACGCATTCGGTCGAGCAAGACTGTCTTGCCCACCCCGCGCAGCCCAACCATGAGAATGCTCTTGGTAGGTCGGCCTGCGCGCACCCTTTCCAACGCAATCCGTATGGTCTCCCGCAGTTCATCACGTCCCGCCAATTCAGGCGGCGGAGTGCCCGCTCCTGGCGCATAGGGGTTTCCGACCGGGTCCATGACCGCTATTTATAGCGAGTTTATCCTATTTTACAAGATTCTTATAAACTCCATAAACTGGATAAACTCCGTCAAAATGCCCGCCCGCCATCCTACTTAGCATAGCCCAGCCATCTCCACCGCCGTGAGATGATCCGCCAGCACCTTCGGCAGCTCGGCGGCCGGCAGCCGTCCGAAGCCGCAATAGGCGCCGAGCCCGAACTCGGGCAGGTACTTGCGGGCGGTTGCGATCCGCTCCTTGAAGCTTGCCATGCTGTGGATCGCGCCGAGATAGACCCGCGCGCCCTGCGGCTTGAGCTCCTTGAGCGGCGCGAAGAAGGCGTCGTCGCTGCGGTCGAGCACCGGGATGTGCACCCAGTCCACCTGCCGTCCGGAGGCTTCGATGCACGCGTTGGCGAGCTTGACCGCCTGGCCGAGATCGTCGGGCCGGAACCGCGGCCAGCCGCCGAGCGTGCCGAAGCAGAAATGGTAGCCGAGCGCCACGTCGGCAGGGATGTGCGGCGAGAGATTGCGCACCTGCGTCAGGCTGCGCTCGATGGCGCCGTCGAGCGGAAAGCCCGGGATGGCGCCGTAGGAATCCTGGATCTCGGTGGAGCAGTCCCACTGGATTGCGAGCTCGCGCGCCGGGATCCGCTCGACAATCTTGGCGATCTCGGCACGCGTTGCCGCCTCATAGCCCGGCCTGATGCGATCGAGGTCGCGCACATCCGGGAAGATGCGCGGCGGCAGCACGCTGTTGACCATCGGGATCGAGACCTGGAAGCGCAGGTGCGGCGGCAGCACGCCGCGCTCTTTCATGACGCTGAACACGAAATAGGAGTTGATGGCGTCGCGCGCGAAGCCGAGCCGCCAGCCGGGGTCGCCGAAGCGCACGCGTTCCACGCCCTCCTTCACCTTGAACAGCCAGGAATCGGCGGCGTTGCGCGGAAATGGCCGCTCGACGCCATGCTCGTCGGGCGCCGGCCGCTGCACGATCTCGAGCTCCGGATGCGCCGCCAGCACCTGATAGTGCACGCGGCTGATCCAATGGCGCCGCGGCCCGACCTCGCCGTCGGGCATCGAGAACAGATATTTGCCGAGCGGAGCGCCGAAGGTCTTAAACACCTCCTGCGGCGTATCGAGCGGGATGCTGCCGACCAGATGCAATGCCGCGCTCATTTCGTTCTCTCCCAGCTATGCGACCTGCGCGCAGGATCATACACTGCATCGGAAAACGCCGGAGCCGCCCGTGCAGCCATTTCGTCGCGCACTTATCTGTCGCGCATTTGCCTATTGCGCACTCCTCTGCTGCGGCCTGCTTGGGCTCGCCGTGGAGACCCACGCGCAGAGCTGGCCGAGCCGGCCGATCAAGCTCCTGGTCCCGACCGGCCCGGGCGCCGCGACCGACGTGATGGCGCGCCTTCTCAGCGACGGCATCTCGCGCCATCTCGGCCAGGCCGTCGTGGTCGAGAACCAGGCCGGCGCATCCGGCATTCTGGCGCATCAGACGGTCGCGCGTGCGGCGCCGGACGGCTACACATTCCTGTTCACCAACACCTCGGGCATGATCTTCAATCCGATCTCGTTCAAGCAATTGCCCTACGATCCGCTGCGCGACTTCACCCCGGTCGCGTCCGTGTGCAGCCAGGGCCCGCAGATGGTGTCGGTGAACACGAGCGTGCCGGCGCATTCGGTCCCGGAGCTGATCGCCTATGCCAGGGCCAATCGCGGCAAGCTCTCGATCGCGTTCGATGTTACGGCGGGCGCCGCCGGCGTCGCCACCCGCCTGTTCAACAAGCGTGCCGACCTGGGCTTAACCGAGGTGCCTTATCGCTCGGCCGCCCAGATGGCGCAGGACGCCGCGAGCGGCGTCAACCCGGTGCTGATGAGCTCGATCGCGGCCGCCAACGCGGTGGTGCAGGCCGGCAAGGTGCGCCCGCTCGCGGTGACCTCGGCGGCGCGCTTTCCGGGCCTGCCCGATCTGCCGACGCTGAGCGAGACCTTGCCGGGTGTGGTGGTTGACGGCTGGTTCGGAGTGGTGGCGCCGGCCGGCACGCCGGGCGAGATCGTCGCGCGCATCAACCGGGAGATCGGCGAGTTTCTCAAGAGCCCCGAGATCCAGCAGCGGCTGATCTCGTTCGGGCTCGCCACCAGCGGCGCCGGCACGCCCGAGTCGACGGCGGAGCTGATCCGCGAGATGCAGGCGCATTGGCGCGCGCTCGCCCGCGAGCTCGATATCCAGCCGCAGTAGCGCGGTTTGCGAGGGTTCATTTGCTGGGCCTTCTCCTCCGTCATGACGCCTTTGCGGCCGATGCCGGACGCGCTTCACCACGTCTTCACTCAACAAAGCGCGGTGGCGCCCGCTTCTACAATCAGGGGTGTCACGGCGCTTCGAACGAACCAATTGTGATCGCCGGGTTACTCAGTCACACTTGCCGCGCCGGTCTCTGATTCCATGGCCGAAAAGGGGATTGCGATGCGAATGGAATGGGTCATCGTCGGTGCCGCGACCGCCATCGTCATCATCGCCATCCTGATCTTCAACAGCCTGGTCCGCATGCGCAACGTGGTGCGTGAGGGCTGGAGCGGCATCGACGTGCAGCTGCGGCGTCGGACCGATCTCGTGCCCAACCTGGTCGAGACCGTGAAGGGCTACGCGGCTCACGAGCGTGGCCTGTTCGAGGAGATCGCGCAAAAGCGCGCCCAGAGCATCGCGGCCGACAATGTCAGCGGGCAGGCCGCCGCCGAGAAAGCCCTGCAAAGCTCGCTCGGGCGTCTGATGGCGGTGGCGGAAGCCTATCCCGAGTTGAAGGCCAACAAGAACTATCTCGAGCTGCAACAGCAGCTCGCCGAGATCGAGGATCAGCTGCAGATGGCGCGGCGCTACTACAACGGCGCGGTGCGCAATCTCAACATCGGCATCCAGTCGTTTCCCGGCGTCCTGTTGGCGCGGCCGTTCGGATTTCGGGAAGAGCCATTCTTCGAGCTCGACGACCGCTCGCAGGCCGCGGCTCCGCAAGTATCGCTGGGAGGCGAAGCATGATCGCGCGGATCGCGTGTGCGCTCGCCGTCGTTCTGGCGACGCTTGCGCCGGCAGGCGCGGTCGAACGAATTCTCGATTTCATCAGCGATGTGACGGTCGAGCGCAATGGCGACCTCACCGTCACCGAGACGATCGCCGTGCAGGCGGAAGGAAACGAGATCCGCCGCGGCATCTTCCGCGATTTTCCCACGACCTATCATCGCCGTCGCGACGGCAGCCAGGTCATCGTGGGCTTTAAGGTGCTCTCCGTCACCCGCAACGGCAACACCGAGGACTACGCGCTTGAAAACCTGGACAACGGCGTGCGCGTGCGCATCGGCAGCGCCAACCGGAGTCTCAACACCGGCCGGCACGACTATGTGATCCGCTACGTCACCACGCGGCAGATCGGCTTCTTCCAGGATTTCGACGAGCTCTACTGGAACGCCACCGGCAACGGCTGGGTATTCACCATCGATCGGGCCGAGGCGCGCATCACGTTGCCGCAGGCGGTGCCGTTTCGGCAGAGCGCGTTCTATACCGGCCCGCAAGGTGCAAGCGGCCGGGAGGCGAGCATCGTCGAAGAGCGGCCCGGCAAGATCGTGTTCCGCACCACGCGGGCGCTGCCGCCGCGCAACGGCCTGACCGTCGCGGCGGCCTGGGAGAAGGGCGTGGTCTCGCCGCCTGGCGCGTCGCAGCTGACGCGCTGGTGGCTGGCCGACAACCTGGCCGTGCCGGTCGCGATTTTGGGCCTCGCGCTGGTGCTGGGCTTCTACTATGTCGCGTGGCTTCGCGTCGGCCGCGATCCGCCGCGTGGCACCATCATCCCGCTATTCGGTCCGCCCGGCGGGATGTCCGCCGCCGCGACCCGCTATGTGCACAATCTCTGCTTCGACCAGCGCTGTTTCACGGCGGCCGTCGTCGATCTCGGCGTCAACGGGCATCTCAAGATCACGGGCGGCGGCAGCGACAAGCCCGTGCTGGCGCAGCGCAAGGGCGGCAAGCCGGTGCCTGCAGCCGAGACTGCGATGGTCGGCAAGCTGTTTGCGAAAAAGCCGTCGCTGGTGCTCGACCAGGTCAATCACGAGACGCTCAGCAGCGCGCGCGAGGCGCTGAGCAACGGTTTGAACAAGTCCTACCTGGGCAAGGACTTCTCCAACAATTTCGGCTGGTCCGGGCTTGGCCTGGTGGCGGTGACAGGCTTCATCGTGCTTGTGGTGCTGAGCCTGGTCTTTAGCCATGAGGGAGGCCAGAACGGTGGTCTCGTGGCGGGCGTCGCGCTGCCGCTCCTGTTCGTCATGGGCGGCGCCGGCCTGATCTATGGGGGATTGCATCGCAATCCGATGAGCCTGTGGCGTATCATCGTCGGCGCACTGCTCGCCGGCATCGCGGCGCTCGCGGGCCTCTATCTCGTCAAGCAGAACGGCTATGGCTGGATCGACTTCATTCCGGCCGTTGCGAGCTATGGTGCGGCCGCGGTCGCCGGCATCTCGTTTCCCTGGCTGCAGGCGCCCTCGGTCGAAGGCCGCAGGATCATGGATCAGATCGAGGGCTTCCGCGAATATCTCGGCGTTGCGGAGGAGGACCGGCTCAATGCGCTCAACCCGCCGGACAAGACGCCGGAGCTGTTCGAGCGCTTCCTGCCCTACGCGATCGCGCTCGACGTCGAGAATGCCTGGGCGCAGCGCTTTGCCGGCGTGTTGGCGGTGGCCGGCACGGCGGCGGTGGCCAGTGCGTGGTATTCGGGCAGCAATAGCTGGACCACCGACCCGGTCGGCTTCGCGAGCCATCTCGGCAGCGATCTCAACCAGACGATCTCCTCAGCCTCCACGGCGCCGGGCTCCAGCGATGGTGGGAGTGGCGGCAGCGGTGGCGGCGGCTCCTCGGGCGGCGGCGGCGGCGGGGGAGGCGGCGGCGGCTGGTAGCGCGCGCCGTCAGGCGGGCCGCGCCCGAAAGCTCATGCGCGCCGGATTGTGCTCCAGGTTGTGCGTCAATCGTTCGGCGGTGTAGCCGGCCGCGCGCAGCCGCTGCATGAAATCGGCCTCGGTGTATTGCGCGATGCCGAGCTGGCTGCGCAGCTTGCGATAGGGCGAGACCGCGGTGCGCGCGAGGCCTGCGAGCGCGGCGAGCAGAAACCCGTGCTGCATGGCGTAGCGCAGGAGCGCAACGACATCGCTGAGCGCGCCCACGTCGGGCGGGATGATGTCGGCGACGATCAGCGTGCCGCCTGGCGCGAGGAGGCGCCGCCACAGCGCCAGCAATCGCTCGAGCTCGGCCGCGGAAAGATACTGTACCACCGAATTCGCCACGATCAGGTCGAGGCTGCCGCTTGGGCGCGACTCCAGCTCCTCGGGCGCGCATATTTTAATGCGCGGATTGCCGGCAAAGCGCGCCGCCATGGTGGCGCGCACGCTCGCGGCCGCCTCGCACAGCAGCACTTCGCCCGCCGCCGCGGCCACCCGGTCGGCGTGCACCGCCTCGCCGCAGCCGAAGTCCAGCACGCGCGCCTGCGGGCTGGGGACGAAACCCACGATGCCGTCGGCGATGTCGCGATAGTGCACGTCCTTGTGGCGGGCGTTGACGTAGATCGAGTGCTCGCCGTCCCAGAAGGACCGCCAGTCCGAGAGTGCCGCCAT
>DAIUEP010000188.1:0-9813 GCA_036845065.1 Xanthobacteraceae bacterium
AGCGCCATCATCCGCCATGCTGCTCCAGATAGTCCGCGACGCTGGCGAGATCCTTGTCGCCGCGCCCCGACAGGTTGACCACCATGAGATGATCCTTCGGCTTCTTCGGCGCGAGGTCGGCGACGCGCGCGAGCGCATGTGCAGGCTCGAGCGCCGGAATGATGCCTTCTAGCCGCGAGCAGAGCACAAACGCCGCCAGCGCCTCCTTGTCGGTCGCCGACAGATACTGGACGCGGCCCACATCATGCAGCCAGGCGTGCTCGGGACCGATGCCCGGATAGTCGAGCCCGGCGGAGATCGAATGCGCCTCCGTGATCTGGCCGTCGCCGTCCATCAGCAGGTAGGTGCGGTTGCCGTGCAGCACGCCGGGCTTGCCGCCCGCGAGCGAGGCCGCGTGCTGGCCCGACTTGAGGCCGTGCCCGGCCGCCTCGACGCCATAGATCTCGATCTGAGTATCGTCGAGAAACGGAAAGAACAGTCCCAAGGCGTTCGAGCCGCCACCGATGCAGGCGATAAGCGAGTCCGGCAGACGGCCCTCGGCCTTCTGCATCTGAACGCGCACCTCTTCGCCGATCACCGACTGGAAGTCGCGCACCATCATGGGATACGGGTGCGGCCCCGCAACCGTACCGATACAGTAGAAGGTGTTGCTGACGTTGCTGACCCAATCGCGCAACGCCTCGTTCATGGCGTCCTTGAGCGTCTTCGAGCCCGACTCGACCGGCCGCACGGTCGCGCCCAGAGCCTTCATGCGCAGGACGTTCGGCTGCTGGCGGGCGACATCGACCGAGCCCATGTAGACGATGCATTCGAGCCCGAACTTCGCGCACAGGGTCGCGGTCGCCACGCCGTGCATGCCGGCGCCGGTCTCGGCGATGATCCGCGGCTTGCCCATGCGGCGCGCCAGCATGATCTGGCCGAGCACGTTGTTCACCTTGTGCGCGCCGGTGTGATTGAGGTCCTCGCGCTTGAGGTAGATCTTGGCGCCGCCGAGATGCGCGGTCAGCCGCTCGGCGAAATAAAGCGGCGACGGCCGGCCCACATAATCGGCGAGGTAGCCGTCCATCTCCTTGCGAAAGGCCGGGTCGCCCTTGGCCGCCGCATAGGCCGCTTCGAGCTCGAGGATGAGCGGCATCAGCGTCTCGGCCACGAAGCGGCCGCCGTAGTGTCCGAAATGCCCGCGCTCGTCGGGGCCGGTCCGGAACGAATTAGGCTTGCTTTGCACGGTCATGGGCCGCTCGCGACACGGCGCTCACCCGCCTTGGCAGCGTTTCGGGCGGCGCGAACAAACGCACGAATCTTGTCGGGGTCCTTTTCGCCGGGCGAGCGTTCGACGCCCGAGGACACATCGACCCCAGGCGCGGACGTGATCCGCAACGCCTCCGCGACATTAGCGGCATCGAGGCCGCCAGAGAGCAGAAACGGAATGCCCGGATCGATGCCTTGCAGGAGCCGCCAGTCAAAGCTTAGGCCGAGACCACCCGGCCTGGTGGCGGCGCGCGGCGCGCGGGCGTCGAACAGGAGCTGATCGGCCACGCTGGCGTACTGGCGGACCGGCGCGAGATCGGCACGCTCCGCAATCGGCAGCGCCTTGATCACCGGCAGCCCGAACCGGGTCCGCACCATGACCACGCGATCGCGGGTCTCCTTGCCGTGCAGCTGCAGCATGTCGGGCCGCAGCGCCTCAATCGCTGCCGCGAGCCAGTCGTCGGCGGCGTCGACTGCCAGCGCGACCTTCAGGGCGCGGCCGCGCACCTGCGCGCCGAGCGCACGGGCGGCCTCGAACCCGAGGTGGCGGGGCGACGGCGGGAAGAACACGAAGCCGACGGCATTGGCGCCCGCCTCGAGCGCCGCCTCAAGCGACTCGGGAGTGTTCAGGCCGCAAATCTTGATCAATAACGGCATGGGTCCTCGTCTCGACGCCGCGGTTCTACAACGCCCGTCGAGGTTTGTCTTGTCCTGGCCGGAACCACAGGTCAGGCCGGCGGCGGGATGGAGAGCCGTGGCGCGTCGATCCCCGAGGGCCGCTCGATCGCACTGCCACGCCGCCTGAGCGCATCGAGCTCACCCCGCAGCGTCCGCAGCTCGGCCTCGAAATGGCGGGCTCGCCACCGCCACTTGCCCTGTCCGAGCCAAGCCGCGACGCCCCCCACGACGACGCCGCCCAAGGCCAGGACCAGTATCAACGCAAACAAGGGCATTCCGAGCGCCAACATCGGCTGCACCTGGTCGAAGGGGTCGAACGAGACCACGACGGTCTGCCGGTTCGCGACCGCAAAGACCACAAACATGATCGCAAGCGGCACAAGAATCAGCGCCGAGACAACCTTGCGGATCATGACCGTGCCTCCTTGCTCCTCATCGCACCCGCGCCTGGCGCGTCAGCCCATGGGCCTGGATGAGATCGGAACCCGGCTCTGCCGATCATCGCTTTGCGGCATGCTGCATCACGGTGCGCCGCATCGGTAGTGCCCCGCTTCCGACGTGCGAACAGCCGGATATTACCCGTGTTGCGCCGCTTCGATGGGCCGGTTCAAGCGTTCGCGCATTTCCTTGCCGGTCTTGAAAAACGGCACTGACTTCTTCTCAACCGAGACATGGGCGCCGGTGCGCGGATTTCGACCAAGGCGCGCGGGCCGGTTCTTCACCGAAAAGGCACCAAAACCGCGCAACTCAACCCGGTCACCACGCGCCATGGCTGCAATGATCTCGCCGAGGATGGCATTGACGATGTTCTCCACGTCACGCTGGTAAAGGTGCGGATTCTGCGAAGCGATGCGTTGCACCAGCTCGGATTTGATCATCGTGCTGCCATCCCCCTGCGGCTTGCCGCATCGCTAGATGATGTTCTGCTCCGACCCACACCCTCCGTTCATTCCCGCGCCAGCGGGAATCCAGCGACACATCTGGGTCCCCGCGCCTGTCCCCACGAAGGCGGGGATGCGCGGAGACGAACGGTCGGGACAAAGCGACTCAACTCCCCCGGAAACATACACTAATTCGCCGCTTGAGGGTGCCAAAGGGCCAGCAGACCGTCAAGGTTCAGTCGCTCGATTGCCTGCAACGCACTCGACTCCTCGAAACGCCGCGCAAACGAGCCGAGCCCCAGCGCCTCCAGCGTCACGACCGCCGCCGTGTGCAGGAACGGCAGATCGCCGAACCGGTCTCGCAGCCGGAAATCGCGCACCGGCGTCTTGGGGTCGATGTTCTTTTCCTTTGCAAGCCACGCAATGGCGGCCCGTTCGTCGCCCAGCTCATCGACCAGCTTGAGGCCGACACCCTGGCGACCCGTGAACACGCGCCCGTCCGCCACGCGCTCGAGCATCGCGTCATCGAGCCCGCGGCGGGTCTTCACCAGATTGCGGAACCAGGCATAGGAATCCATCACAATCGCCTCGATGGCGGCGCGCGCCTCGGGGCTGGTCGGCTCGAAGCCGTTCGGCGCGGCCTTGAGCGGAGAGGACTTGATCTCCTCCATCCTGATTCCGAGCGACTTGAGCGCTTCGCCGAAGTTCGGGAACTGGAAGATGACGCCGATCGAGCCCACCAGCGAGGTCTCACCCGCCACGATGTGATCGGCGCCGAGCGCGGCGATGTAGCCGCCCGATGCCGCCAGACCGTCGACCACGACCACGGTCGGTTTCTCGTCCTTGAGCCGCATGAGCGAGTCGTGCAGCTCCTCGGACCCCGACGTCGTCCCGCCCGGACTGTTGATATGGACAATCACGGCCTTCGCGGGCGACTTTGCCAGCCGCTCGAACGCCTCGACGCGCTGGCGATCGGTGCGGATCAAGCCGGTGATCGTGACGCGCGCGATCGAGGCACCGGTCGCCCCCGCCAGCACGCCCGAGCCTTGCGCCCCTACCGCCACGCCCGCCGCCACGATGGCGCAGACCGCGAACAGCACCGCGAAGACCCGCCAGAACGTGAGCTTGCGCCGCATCCGGCGACGATCGACAATAAAATCAGCGTCGAGTGACATGGTTTGTCTCCCTCGCGGAACCGAGCGGGACGAAGCCCGCCAAAGACGATCCACGACGATCAATGACACCGATGAACCGGCCGCATTTGTGGCAAGACGGTTGTGACAATACCGAATGCGGCGCCGCAGTCCGCCGCGCCGCATTCGACCCGATCTCGTCTACTTCTCGGCCGGCTTCTCGCTCGCCCGCTTCAGCGCCGTACCGAGGATATCGCCGAGCGTCGCGCCTGAATCGGAGGAGCCGTACTGGGCGATCGCCTCCTTTTCCTCCGCAACTTCGAGCGCCTTGATCGACACCTGCACCTTGTGGGCGCGGCGGTCGAATTGGATGATGCGGGCATCGACCTTCTCGCCGACGGCGAAACGTTCCGGCCGCTGCTCGCCGCGGTCACGCGCCAATTCCGCGCGCTTGATGAAGGTGGTGAGGTCGGTGCCGATGATCTTCACGTCGATGCCGGCCTCCTTCACCTCGATGACCTCGCAGGTGATAACGGAGCCCTTCTTGATGTCGCCCGCGGTGTCCATCGGATCACCCTCGAGCTGCTTGACGCCAAGCGAGATGCGCTCCTTCTCGACATCGACATCGAGCACCTTGGCGCGGACCTTGTCGCCCTTCTTGTATTCCTCGATCACCTGCTCGCCCGGACGCTTCCAGTCGAGATCGGAGAGATGGACCATGCCGTCGACGTCGCCGTCGAGGCCGAGGAACAGGCCGAACTCGGTCTTGTTCTTGACCTCGCCTTCGATGGTCGAGCCGGCCGGATATTTCTCGACGAACACCTCCCAGGGATTGCGCATGGTCTGCTTGAGGCCGAGCGAGATGCGGCGCTTGACCGGATCGACCTCGAGGATCTGCACGTCGACCTCCTGCGAGGTCGACACGATCTTGCCCGGGTGGACGTTCTTTTTTGTCCACGACATCTCGGAGACGTGAATGAGTCCCTCGATGCCGGGCTCGAGCTCGACGAACGCACCGTAGTCGGTGATGTTGGTGACGCGACCCTTGAAGCGCGCCGCGATCGGATATTTCGCCTCGATGCCCTGCCAGGGATCATCCTGCAGCTGCTTCATGCCGAGCGAGATGCGGTGGGTCTCGTGGTTGATCTTGATGATCTTGACCTTCACCTGCTGCCCGATATTGAGCACCTCGGTCGGATGGTTGACGCGCCGCCAGGCGATGTCGGTGACGTGTAAGAGCCCGTCGATGCCGCCCAGATCCACGAAGGCGCCGTAGTCGGTGATGTTCTTGACCACGCCGTCGATGACCTGACCCTCTTCGAGGTTCTGCACCAGCTCCTGGCGCTGCTCGGCGCGGGTCTCTTCGAGCACGGTGCGGCGCGACACGACGATGTTGCCGCGCCGGCGATCCATCTTCAGGATCTGGAACGACTGCGGCTGGTTCATCAGCGGCGACACATCGCGGATCGGCCGGATGTCGACCTGCGAGCGCGGCAGGAAGGCCACGGCCCCGTCGAGATCGACGGTGAAGCCGCCCTTGACCTGGTTGAAGATGACGCCCTGCACCTTCTCGTTACTGTTGAACGCCTTTTCGAGCTTGCCCCAGCTCTCCTCGCGGCGTGCCTTGTCGCGCGAGAGCACCGCCTCGCCGAGCGCGTTCTCGACGCGCTCCAGGTAGACCTCGACCGTATCGCCGACCTTGAGCTCGTTCTGGCGGCCCGGACCGGAAAACTCCCGCAGCGGGACGCGGCCCTCGGTCTTGGCACCCACGTCGATGACCGCGAGATCCTTTTCGATCCCGACGATAATCCCTTTGACGACCGATCCTTCCTGCGGGCTGCCTTGGATGAACGACTCCTCAAGCAGCTGGGCAAAGTCCTCACGCGACGGTGTAGCGATACTGATGGCAGCCATGAATACTCCCGTTAGCGGTTGTTGCTGCTCGCCACGCACGGGCGCCTGGACGCAGGCGATGTGAACCTGCGTACACGGCACCCCCTGCGCGGCGACCAAGCGATCGAAGCGATGATTCAGGTCCGGAAGCACGCCACCAGGGAAGCGGGCGGAGCAGGCTAGGTCCTCCACGACGAAAGCGCGGTTAGCCGCGCTTTCGGCCTGCTCGGACGGCTTCGACAATGTCGATGGCGGCCCGGAATGCGGCGTCTATATCCAAATGCGAGGTATCGAGCAAGTGCGCATCGGGGGCGGGCCGCAGGGGGGCGGCCGCCCGCTGGGTGTCCCGCTCGTCGCGGCGGCGGATGTCGGCCAGGACCTCGGCCTCGCTGACCGCGCCTCCAGCCCCCGCGATCTCGGCCGCCCGCCGGCGGGCCCGCACCTCGGGCGCGGCATCGACATAGATCTTCACGTCGGCGTCCGGAAAAATCACCGTGCCAATGTCGCGGCCGTCGAGGACGGCGCCCGGGGGCGCCCGCCCGAAATCACGCTGAAAAGCCAGTAGCGCGGCCCGGACCTCCGCAAGGGCGGAGACGATCGAGGCGGCCTCGCCGACCGCGTGGCTCTTGAGCGTCCTCTCGTCAAACCCGCCGGGATCGAGCGCCCGCGCAGCCACGACCGCCCGCCCGACGTCATCGAGCCGGTCGCCGGCATCGAGCAGCGCCTGGGCGACAGCCCGGTAAACGAGGCCGGTATCGAGATGGCGCAACCCGTAATGGGCGGCGAGCCGCTTGCCGAGCGTGCCCTTGCCCGAGGCCGCCGGTCCGTCGATGGCGATGATCATGGCTGCTTGAGGCCGCTTCGCGCGCGGCGAAGCGGACGTTCTTCAGTGAAGATATTGCGGGAGGCAAATTCGGCCGGACTGGCGTAGGTCAGGTATTCGCGCATTCCAGGACTATTGATGGACGATGTATGCCAGGGGTGGTCGAGATAGCGTGCGGGCTCAAAGGTCCATGGTGGAATCTTTGGCAGCTCATACTGTCTGGCCAGATACTCCGCCACCGCACCTGCCAGCGCATCCAGATGGCCATCGCCAGTCAAGGCCGGCTCGCGGCGCAAGGTGTCGAGCCGGCCCTCGGCTGAGGGCGTGAGATAGAAGGTGTCGAGGAATTCCGACAGCGCCACGTCGCAAGCCTCGCCGGCCATGATCCGCTCATAGGTCTCTGCCAGGGTAGCGGGGCGCATCGGGAGCACCTTTGGTCGCTAAAATGTGCCTCATCGCCAAAACGTGCCTTAGCACAAATCGTGCCTTGTCCAAATCGGCGGGGCTGTTAGGGAAGAACTCGGTCAGGACTGTGATTGCTTCGTCCGCATCGGTGATGCCGAGAACGCCCAGCAAGCTCGCGACCGCCAAGTCCGTCGTTCCCTTGACGAACTTAGAGACACGCAGCGCCTTGAGCTTGAGCGCGAGCATGTAGCGCGCGGTCGGCACGAACACTCTCAGACCCGCGTGCTCGGTAGCGCGCGGAAAAGTACCCAGGAACACAAGGTCCTTTTCGGCGCGCGCGAGCCGACTGAGGAACGTGCTGACGGCATCATTCAGCCAGTGCTCGGACCAGCCATTTCGCTTCGCTATGCGATCAACAACATCGGACAGCCAGCCCGGCCACGGACGGGCAATCTCGGCAATGTCGACGTCCTCGGTCGAGAAGCGGAAATTGCTTGCAAGCATGAGCGCCGAGCCGCCGAACACGGCGATATCGAATCGCGTGCCCGCCGTGACAGCGGCCGCGCCAATCTCGTTGAGGGCCGCCAGCAACTGATCGCGATCGAAGGCGGTCATCGATCCCCGGCCTCCTGAGCCTCACGCGAGCTCGCCGCCCAGGCCCCGCATCATCGGCACGAAGCTCGGGAAGCTTGTGGCGATGAACGAGGTGTCGTCGACCCCAACCGGCTGGTCGCTCGCGAGCCCCATCACCAGGAACGCCATGGCGATGCGGTGATCCATGTGGGTTGCGACTTGGCCGCCACCGGCGGCGCGGCCGGTGCCGTGCACGATCAGGTCGTCGCCCTCGATCTCGACCGCAACGCCGTTCGCCCGCAACCCGTCCGCGACCGCGGCGAGCCGATCGGATTCCTTCACGCGCAGCTCCTTGAGGCCGCGCATGCGCGTCGTGCCCTCCGCGAACGCCGCCGCCACCGCCAGGATCGGATATTCGTCGATCATCGAAGGCGCGCGCGCGGCCGGCACATCGACGCCCCTGAGCGCGGACGCCCGCACGCGAAAATCGGCGAGCTCCTCGCCGACATCGTCCCGGATATTGACCGCCTCGATGTCGGCGCCCATCTCCCGCAGCGTCAGGATCAGCCCGGTGCGCAGCGGGTTGGTCATGACGTCAGTAAGCGTCACCTCGGAGCCCGGCACGATCAGCGCCGCCACCATCGCAAAGGCGGCCGAGGACGGATCGGCCGGCACCACCACCGGAGCCGGCACCAGCTCGGGCAGGCCTGTGAGCGTGATCCGCCGCCCGTGCGGGCCCTCCGGCTCGACCTTGACCTCGGCGCCGAAGTGAACGAGCAGCCGCTCGGTGTGGTCGCGGCTCGCCTCGCTCTCGATCACGGTGGTCGCGCCCGGCGCCGCAAGCCCGGCAAGCAGCACCGCCGACTTGATCTGCGCGGAGGGAACCGGCGTCCGGTAAACAATAGGAACCGGGTCGCGGGCGCCCTGCAGGGTGACCGGCAGCCGCCCGCCCTCGGCCTCACTCAACACCCGCGCACCGATCTGCACCACCGGGTCGAGGATGCGCCGCATCGGCCGCTTGCGGAGCGAGGCGTCGCCATCGAAGGTGGCGGTGATCGGGCAGCCCGCCACCGCCCCCATCACCAGACGGCAGCCGGTGGCGGAATTACCGAAATCGATGACGCCCGCAGGCTCACGAAAACCGCCCACCCCTACCCCGAACACCCGCCATTCACCAGCGCCGAGGCGCTCGACGGTCGCCCCCAGCGCGGCCATGGCCTTGCCGGTGTTGAGCACGTCCTCGCCCTCCAGCAGGCCGGAAATCCGCGTTTCACCCACCGCCAGCCCCCCGAAGATCAGGGCGCGGTGCGAGATCGACTTGTCGCCAGGCACCCGTACGCGCCCCTTGAGCGCGCTCGAGCGGCGGGCGGTGAGCGGAGCTGGATTTATGTTAGACACGGCGGGCAATCCATCCTGCGGACGCGGAGTCCATTAACTTGGGGTCCACTAGCATGGGCGGCAGGGAGCGTCATCCGGCCCGCAACCGGCCGGTCACCAGGACCAGATCCCGGCGCCCGGCCGCCGGCGCGGTCCCGGCCCCGGCGCTTACCGCTATTGACAGGGCCAGCGCGACTCGCCAAGTGAAGCACCTCATTTCAGGCCCCGACCAAGGAAACCGGACCGTGGCGAAACCCGAGCTCGGCACTAAGCGCCTCTGCGGCAGCTGCGGTGTGAAGTTCTACGACCTCAGCAAAGACCCGATCGTCTGCCCGAAATGCCACACCGTCTTTGTGCCGGTCGTGCTGACGTCCCGATCGCGCCAGGAGCCGGCGGCGGCTGCGCGCCCGGTTGTGGCACGGCAGGAAGAGGCCGTGGTGCCGGAAACGCAAGACGCCGAATTCGTCTCACTCGAGGACGCCGACGCCGAGGCGCAGGGCAAGAAGGGCGCCGACGTGGTCGAGGGGGCGGAAGACGATATCGAGATCGATGAGACCCTCGACGATGCCGCCCTCATCGAGGAACAGGAAGAGACCGACGAGGATGTCACCGATATCATCGGTGACCGTGAAAACGAGGAAGAGCCTTGAGACCGGACCGCTGGGCGTTTAGCCTGCCGGTGTGATGACTGCGACGCGGACGTTCCCGACCTCCGTGTCGAGCGATGGGGCCATAGCTCAGTTGGGAGAGCGCTTGAATGGCATTCAAGAGGTCAGGGGTTCGACTCCCCTTGGCTCCACCA
>DAIUEP010000189.1:0-4988 GCA_036845065.1 Xanthobacteraceae bacterium
CGAAGAGTATGTCGACATGGTCGACAAGGGCATCATCGACCCGGCCAAGGTCGTGCGCGCGGCGCTGCAGGATGCAGCCTCCGTGGCGGGCCTCCTGGTGACCACCGAGGCGATGGTCGCCGAATTGCCGAAGAAGCAGGCCCCGATGCCCCCGATGCCGGGCGGCGGCGGCATGGGCGGGATGGATTTCTGATCGCGTTCAGCGCGGAATGTACATCGAAGGGCGCGGCGCAAGCCGCGCCTTTTTCATTGCGAACCCTTATTGCGAACCCTGGCGCGCCTGCCACCGGCTTGCTCCGGCTCGCAGCCGCACTCTGGCGACTCCGCCTCGCAACAGCCCGAAGCCGCCAGGCGCCGCCAATAGCGCAACCACAAGCAACCCTGCGCCCACCATCCACCGCACCCGCTCGCGGGCGCGCGAACGGACCTCGCGCATGACAAACTCCTCGCCGCGGCGCATCTCGCCGTAGGATTTGAGGAACGAGGAAATCCGCTGCACCGCATCGTCGTCGAGCGCGTCACCCCGCGAGCGGCTGCGCGTTTCGATCTCGTTCAGCCGCTCCGCCGCAACGCGATGGCGCTCGGCATAGTCGCGCGCGTCCTCGTAGGTCGCCAACTCGGCGCGGCTCAGATAGGCCCCTCGCAGCGCTGGAAGCGTATATTCGGAGGCATCAAGCAGCGGCTGGTCGGCGCGCGGCGCTACGACTAGGAGCAATGCGGAGCCGGCGAGCATGATCGCGGCGCACCAGCGCAACGCCATCCCGGCCCGTTGCGCCGCCCGTCGCGCGTCGCCGCCCAGAAACGGATAGAGCAAGCCCGCGACCGCAAGCGCGGCACCGAAGGCGCAGACCATCGCGGCACCCGTGGGCAGGTCGAATGCGAACGAGGCCGCGAGCCCGGCGGCGCTCGTCAACGCACCGGCAAGCCAGCCGATCGTGAGCTGGCGCGCGAGCGTGCTGGCGTAGAGCACGCCAATCGCCGCCGGGATGATCAGGAACGAGAACACCAGCAGCACGCCGGCGAGCGCCACCGAGCTCGTGACCACGACCCCGAAGGTTGCATAGAACACAAACTCCCAAGCGGGGGATGCTGCCTGCGTAAGCCAGTGGCGCAGCATAAAGTGGACGGCTGCGATAGCGAGATAGAGCGGAGCGATGAGCAGAAGCTCGTCGGCGCTGGAGGTGACAATATTGCCGGTGAGAATCTGCTTGAGATGCTCCGCGCCCTGCGGCGCGCGGTCGATCAGCAGGAGGGCGGCCGCCGCCGACACCACGTAGATGACCCCGATCCAGGCCTCCTGCGGAATGCGGGCCGACCAGGACCGCGTGAAGGCCAGCAGCAGCGCCGCCAGGAGCGTAAAGCCCAGCGAATAGCCGTAGGCGGCCGCGCTCTGGACCGGATGCCCGAGCATGAACGCGACCGTCGCGCCTAGCGCCGCGATCTGCGCGAGCGCCAGATCGACGAAAATGACTTTGCGGCGGAGCACCTGGATGCCGAAATAGGTGTGGATGCCAACCAGGCAGAACGCCACCACGAACGCTGGCCAGAGCAACGCCAGACCATCTGTCATCGCACACCTGCCGCCGCTCGCAGCGCCGCCACGTTGACGTCGAAGAGCGATGGATAGTCGTCCGCGCCCGGCAGCGCGCCGACCGATGAGGCCAACACCGCGACCACGGCTCCGGTGCGCTTGGCCACAAAGGCAACGTCCTTCTCCGGCTCATGCGGCTGGCGCACGATGATGCGCGCCATGCGCTCATTCATGGTTCGAATCAGCGCCGTCAGGTGAGAGGGTGTTGGCGGCACGCCCGGCTTGGGCTCAACCGTACCGATGAAATCAAGCCGGAAGCGCCGCGCCAGGTAGGGCCAGCTGTTGTGATAGGCGACGAGCGGCGCGCCTCTCACCGCCGCCAGCTGGTCCTCCCAGCTCACGAGCTTGCGTTCGATGCGCGCCAGAAACGCGAGCCGGTTGGCTTGGTAGACCGCCGCATGCGCCGGATCGACGCGAGCCAGAGTCTCCACGATATTGGCGGTGATGATCTCAGCGTTTCTGGGATCGAGCCAATAGTGGGGATTCCCACTGCCATGGGCATGCCCGTCATCGGGGCCGACAGCGCGCCCGCGCATGTCCAAGACCGCGATCCCGGAGGAGGCATCCACATAGCCAGCCGCACCCCGTCGGACGCTTCCGCCGGCCTGGACGAGCAGCCGATCGAGCCAGAGATCGAAGTCAAGACCGATCCGCACCACGACTTGCGCTCGCCCCACGCGCGCCAAGTCCTGGGGCCTCGGCTGATACTCTTCGGGATCGAAGCCCGGCGCGACGAGCGCGGTGGCGGCGACCCGCTCGCCGCCGACGGCCTCGGCGAGGCTGCGCAGATCGGCGGTCGTGGTCACGAGCGAGAGCCGCTCCTGCGCGCGCGCGGTTCCCTGAGCGAACGTCAACGCAGCCAGGAGAACGGAAAGGGCGGCTCGCCGGATCGCGCCGCCGTGCGCATCGTCGCCTCGTCCTCCGTTCTCCCTCATCTCGGCTTTTGCCAGATGCTCTTCGGAACCAGGCAGTGGACGTTCTTCTCCGTATCGGAGACTGCGCCGACGCGACAATCCATCGCCACGCTCGCCAAGCCATAGGCATCGAGACGGGCAATTTTTTTCTCGGTTTCCAGGAACTTGATCATGGCCATCGAGGCGTCGTTCATGGCCTTGTTGAAGTCCGCATCCTTGACATGGGTGACGTAGTACTTCGACGTCTCCCGCGTCGGGCGCTCCAGATCCTCTTTGCCGCGCACGTTCTTCGGGCTGAGGCAATGGATGCCCTTCTTGACGTTCACGACCTGTGAGACGCGACAGTCGGACACCGTGCTCAGCAGCTTGCCGGCCTGCTCGCCCGAAACGCTGCGTTGCTCGGCGAGGAACTTGGTCGTCTCCGACTTCGCCTGGTCCCAGGCCTTGTTGAGGTCCTGGTCGAATCCCATGGTGATCCAGGACGTGCGCGTCTCGATGCGCGGCCAGGACAGCGGCTTGCCCTTGATGACCTCGACCGTGATGTTCATCTCCCGGTAGGCGGTTTCCACCGCGGTGAGGTTGACCTCGCCGTTGCCCTGCGCAGCGTGCGAGTCTCCGGTCCATAACAGTGCGCCAGGCACGTGCACCGGCACGTAGAGCGAAGCACCCTCGGTAAAGTCGCGGATGTCCATGTTGCCGGCAAACTCGCCGGGAATGACCGTCGTGTAACGGCCGGGCTCCTTGCGCCCGACCGCGGTCGTGCCCGGGAATGGTTTGAGCGGGATGTAGACGCCGGGAAGGAACTCGGTGACCTTCTTTTCAAGATCGAGATAGAGATATTTGACCTGACCATCGGTGTAGGTGTTCGGGAACTGTCCGAACATCCCCGGCACGTTGAAGTTGGTCGCGTAGGCGCGCGGCACGATCTTGTTGATCGTCACCTTCAGCACGTCACCCGGCTGTGCGCCTTCGACATGGATCGGCCCTGTCATGGTGTGCGGTCCGCGGCCGGGATGGTCAGTGCGCAACTTCTTGATCTGTTCGATGGTCGTTCCCGGCACGACCTGATTGTGGCTGTGCATCATCGTTTCCAGCACCACCACGTCGCCGGAATTGATGCGCAGCACCGGCGGCTGGGCGTTGTCGAACCAGCCCCATTGCGTGGTCTCGAGCGTCGCCGGCAGAAGATGCATCTTCTTGCCGTTGGGCAGCGCGACCACGCGCAATGCCGGATCGGCGGGTCCGGGGTTCAGGTCTTGCGCGGGAGCGCCCGCTGCCATGAGCAGCGCCAAGCCAGCCACACCCGCCAGGGCCCGTCCCACAAATTTACGATGCAGCATGTCAGTCTCCCTCATCGCCGGCCCGTCGCTGCTTGCAAGTTGCAGGCCACATCAACGACCCTAACTGACCACATTGTCATCCGATTTCAATCCGGTTCAAGGTCATCTGCTTGCCATGCTGCAGACGCCGCGGCGCAAACGGCCCCTTCTTGCTATTGCCGTAATAGCACGATGGGGTGCGCGCCCTTGAACCGATTAGGAGCACACCATGCGGCTGGCGTCGAACGTCTCCATTCAACGGCGCCACATTCAATGGCGCCACGTCGCGGCCTGGGTTACCGGCGCACTCCCTGTTCTGGTCGCTGCTGTTTCGGCCACCGCACAGCCGCTGAGCGATCCGGCAACCGGGCTCACCATCACGCCGCCACCCGGCTACGTGGCGCGGACCACGGCCGCGACCGGCACCAATACGGTTGCCTTCGACGTCAAGAAGCCGGACGACAAGGATACCGGCTGCCGGGTCGCCTTCCAGCCGGTCCCGCAAAACGCAAGCCTGACGCAGGACGACATCAACACGTTCACCGCGAACGCGGAATGGCCCGACCTCGTCCGCACCACGCTGTCCCGGCTCTACGAGATCATCAGCCTTGACCCGTTCGAGCATGCCGGCGTGCGCGGCGCGGTCGTCATCGGCGACTTCAAGCTGCCGCCAAACGCCCCGCCGCGCGCCGGCGAGATTCGCTCGTGGCTCGCTCTGTTGGAGACGCCGAAGGGGCGGACCAGCGTCGCCTGCGTCGCGGAGAAGACCTCCTTCGACACCCGTCGCGGCGAGTTCGATGCCGTCGCACATGGTGTGACCCTGCCGAAGTAGTCATTCTCAATGCGCCGAGAGGTGAAAGCGCAGCTCGGTCGGGCCGACCAGCACCAGCACATTGTCCTCCATCCGCCAGTTCGTCACCTTTGCCAACGCCGTCGCCATCGCCTCGTCGCGCTGCGAGCGTTCTGGCGTACAACCATTCTCGCGCAGCGTCCCGAGCGTGAACTCGATCACGTCGTCCTCGATCATCACGCGGCCCTCGCCGCTGCGGCACCACAGGTCGATGATCGCACGGCCGTCGCGCGTGATCTCGAGCATTGGCACGCGCTTGGAGCCCGGCAGCGGTTTCGCCTCGAGCAGCAATTCGTGCTCGAACGGAAACTCGG
>DAIUEP010000189.1:5088-9785 GCA_036845065.1 Xanthobacteraceae bacterium
TCAGCTTGGAAGCTCGCGCACCGCCCGTGCCGCCTGATCGATGGCGCTGTGCGCGTAGGCTTCCCATTGCGAATCCGAATTCGCGATCGTCACCCGTCCGATCGGCTGACGCGCCGCCATCAGGACGCTCTCGTCCTCCTTGTCCTCATACAACGAGTTCGCGCTGTAGGCATAGCCGTGCGACCAGCGATTGACCGTGATCGCCGCGATATCACGCGCGGCCGAGAAGCCGCCCGGACCCAGCATGCGATCGAGCTCGTCGCGGATGCGCGCTTCGAACGCCGCGAACTCCATCGTCAGCAAATTGGAGCGGCCGATCCGGAACTGTGTGCGGGCGTCACCCTGGCCGGGCGCGCTCGGCACATGCACCAGATGCAGGCACATCGGCTCGTCGGGCCTGCGGGCATGACGATAGCCACCGAGGCTTACCGGGTAGTCGAGCTTGATGCGCGAATGAAACGACATCGGCGCCGAGATCTCATGCACGCCGAGTCGCACCCAGGAATGCCAGTTGCGCACCAGGACCTTGTTGTAGACGAGCGGCGACCGCACGCACTGCGCCAGCGCCGCCTTCTGTGCCGCGGAGAGCTCCGGCATGATGTGCGGAATGGCGCTGTTGAAACACGCCAGCACGGCATGCTTGGCGGCCACGCGATGGAGCTTTCCGGCGCGCACATAGGCCAGCTCGACACCATTGCGCACGTTGCGCACGTTCACGCAGGTACTGTCGAGCCGGATGCGCACCGGCGCGTTGCGCACGTCCAGCTTGGCATAGTCGAACCGTGCCAGCACGATGTCGTCCATGCTGCGGCCGCGCGCCACGCCGGGAACGAGCGAGCGCACCAGGAGCCGCGCGATCGAGGCGTTGCCGTCGGGAAAGTGATGGATATAGGGCTCGTTAAGCTCCGGATTGGCGGTGTCGGGCAGACCAAGCCCATCGAAGCCCGGATAGCCGGCCTCGCGCGCGTCGGCGGCCGAGACCGCGTCGGCGCCGAGCGCATAGAAATCGAGCGTGCGGCCCTGATAGCAATTGGCGACCTCCTCGGCGCAACCGCAGGTCTTGGTCAGGTAGTCGCGGTAGCTGGTCTTCTTGAGGAAAGCGAGCTTGTCCTCGACGCTCTTGCCGGAGAGCGGATCGCTCCTGCCCTCGTAGAGCGCGACGAGCTTCGCCTTGCTCTCCTCGGAAATCGGGAACTGGGCCACGAACGCAGCCACCGGCTTGCCGTTGCGATGCTCGGGTGCAATGTCGTCGCTCAGCATCGCCTGGGGATCGCCGGTCGCCAGCGCATCGCGGCCGAATGCCTCGCGCGCGAAGAATACGCCGCGCGACAGATTGAGCGAGGGATAAAGCCCGCGCTCGAACGCCGTCTCGAAGCGATCGACGTCGATGCCGAGCTCCTTGATCAGAAGTTTCGCCACCGCGCTGTAGAACGTCTTCGGCGACTGCATGGTTTCGCTGCCGCCGTAGCCGATGATGAGGCGCCCGCCGAGCCGGAACTCGTTACGCTTGGCATGGCCGCCGAAGTCATCGTGATTGTCGAGCACCAGGATGCGCGCGCGGCGGCCGAAGTTGCGCCGATAGAACCAGGCGGCTGCGAGCCCGCTGATGCCGCCGCCCACGACCACCAGGTCGTAGCGCTCCTCGATCGGCAGCCGGCCGGGCGCGAATGCCTTGCCGGCGCGTAGATCGTGCGCGATCTCGAACGAGCCCACGTGATGCCCGCGCATGCCGGTAAGCGCCGGCGGATAGCGCAAAGTCTGGGCGGCAAGCTGATCCGCCGGCGTGAGGCCTGCGGCGATCGTCAAGGCCGCACCATTGAGGAAATCGCGGCGGGTGATGTCGGTCATCGTGGCGGGTCTTTCATCCGATCAGCTCGCGCACTGCCCGGGCCGCCTGGTCGATCGCCAGATGCGCATAGGCGTCGCCGCCGGCATCCGAATTGGCGATCGCTACGCGGCCGACCGTCGCACGCGCGCGCTCGATCACCTTTCCATAGTCGGCGCCGTCGAACAACGAGTTTTCGACATAGCCATAGCCGTGCGGCCAGCGATTGACCGTGATCGCCGCGATGTCGCGCGCGCTCGAAAAGCCGCCCGCGCCCAGCATGCGCTCGAGCTCGTCGCGGATCCGCGCCTCGAAATCGGCGAATGTCATATCCAAAAGCGAGCGCTGTCCGATCCGGAACTGCTCACGCGCGGTCAGCCCCTGGTTGGGCGCGCCCGCGACGTGCACGAGATGCAGACAGATCGGCTCGGCCGGATCGCGCGGATGGCGATAGCCGCCGAGGCTGACCGGAAAGTCGAGCGCCACGCTCGAGTGGAACGACATCGGCGCCGCAATGCTGGCAAGCTTCAGCGCCGCCCACGGCCGCCAGTTGCGCACCACCACGTTGGTGTAGACGATCGGCGTCTTGACGTTCTGCGCGAGCGCCGCGCGCTGAACCTCCGGCAGCTCCGGCATCAGATGCGGGATCACCATGTGGAAGCAGGCGAGCACGGCATGGCGCGCCTCGACACGATGCATCGCGCCTCCCCGCAAATAGCCGACCAGCACCTTGCCGGGCGCGTTGCGCACATCGATGCAGGTCGAATCGAGGCGGATGCGGACGGCGTTGGCAGCCTGATCGAGCGCATCGTAGTTGAACGGCGCCAGCACGATGTCCTCCATCGTGCCCCCGGGGGCGCTGCCGGGAAGAAGCGCCCGCACCAGGAGCCGCGCGAGCGAGGCATTGCCGTCGGGGAAATGATAAATGTAGGGCTCGCCGCGGCCGCTGGATGACGGCAGGCCCAGGCCGCCGAAGCCCGGATAGCCCATGTCGCGCAGGTCGGCCGCCGGCACCGAGTCGCAGCCGAGGCCGAAGAAGCCGTGGGTGCGGCCCTGGAAGCAGTTGGCGACCTCCTCGCTGCAGCCGCAGATCTTGATCAGGTAGTCGCGATAGCTCGTGCGCTTGAGGATGCGTAGCTTCTCCTCGGTGCTGCGACCCGCGAGCGGATCGCGCGTCGCGTCGTAAAGCGCCATGAGCTGGCGCCGGCTCGGCTCCGCGATCGGCAGGTCGGCGATGAACTCAGGCAATGGCCGCGCATTGGAGCGCGTACGGGTCTGCGCGTTGCCGGACACCGTCAGCGCATCGCCCGCAACCAGCGCATCACGGCCGAAGGACTCCCGCGGCAGGAACAGGCCGCGCGAGAGGCCGAGCGAAGCATAGAGCGTCTGCTCGAACGCGCTCTCGAAGCGCGTGACATCGACGCCAAGATCGCGCAAAAGACCCTTGGCGACGGCGCTCCACTGCGTCTGCGGCGAGTCGATTGACTGGCTGCCGCCGTAGCCAATGAGGAAGCGGCCGTCGACCGTGAACTCGTTGCGCTTGGCGTGGCCGCCGAAATCGTCGTGGTTGTCGAGCACGAGAATGCGCGCCTGCGGCCTGGCCCGGCGATAGAGGTAAGCCGCCGCGAGCCCGCTGATGCCGCCGCCGACCACCACCAGGTCGTAGCGTTCCTCGGGCTCGAGCCGACCGACCACCGCATGGGCGGGCGTACGCGCGAGCGCATGCGCGGCCTCGAAGCTGCCGGCATGCTGCCCGCGCAGCCCGGTCAGCGCCGGCGGGTAGCGGCGAGGTTGCGCCGCGAGCTGCATCGCGGGCGTGAGCCCAGCCGCGATCGCCAGCGCCATGCCGTTGAGGAAATCGCGGCGGGAAATCTCGCTCATTCGCCTCTTCTGCCTTTTTTGCCTTGTCTGCCTTTTTACCCGCTGCAACCCCACGCTCCACCCCACCGCGCTGGCTTCGCGCCGAATTCAGGTATAGTCGCGGCCGACAACGGGAGGAACCATGTCACAACAATATGCAGGCGCAGCTCGAACGCCACGCGCCCCCAAGGAACCGCTGCCGACGATGAGCTGCGACTGCCACCTGCACGTCTTCGGCGACCCGGCGCGCTACCCCGACAGCCATCCCAATCCCGTCCACAAGTCGCTGGAAGCCACCTGGGAGGCCGCGCTGGCGATGCACCGGGCGGTGGGCTTCGGCCGCGGCGTGTTCGTGCAGCCGGCCAACTACGTCACCGATCACACCTATCTCAAGGAAGCGCTGGCGCGGGTGCCGCGGGGGAGCTACCGCGCGACCGGGGTGATCGACGAGCGCGTCAGCGACGCCGAGCTCTTGCGCCTGCACGAGGCCGGCATGCGCGGCGCGCGGTTCAACTTCGTGCGGACCTTCAACATGGCGCCGAGCCCGGAGAGCCTTCGGCGCACGCTCGAGCGCATCCGCCCGTACGGCTGGTACGCCAAGCTGTTCATCGGCGCTGAGGAATTCGCCGACCATGTCGAGGCGTTCCGCGCCATCACCTCGCCGATCCTGATCGACCACATGGGCCGCACGTTGCCCGATCATTCGGCGCGCAGGCTCGTCATCGATATGCTCAAGCGCGAGAACGTCTGGATGCTTTTGAGCAACGCCCACCGCATGTCGGGCAAGCTGCAGGGCTGGGACGACATGGTGCCGTTCGGGCGCGAGCTTTACGAGACGGCGCCCGACCGCTGCATCTTCGGCACCGATTGGCCGCACACCCACAGCCAGAAAGAGGGCGGCGGGCCGGAGGAGGACGCGCTGATCGACCTGCTTTATCGCTTCCTGCCGGACGAGAAGGCGCGCCGCGCGGTGCTGGTCGACAACCCGGCGCGGCTGCATGGATTTGAGTGA
>DAIUEP010000190.1:0-9776 GCA_036845065.1 Xanthobacteraceae bacterium
CTCGACGTGATCTCCGCGCTCAAGCGCCGGCGTCCGGACGCACGCGCCATCATTCTCACCGGCTACGGCAACATCGCGACCGCCGTGAATGCCGTGAAGGTCGGCGCGGTCGACTACCTGGCCAAGCCGGTCGACGCCGACGACGTCGTGCATGCGCTGCTGGCGTTCGAGGGCAAGCACGCCGAGCCGCCCGAGAACCCGATGTCGGCCGACCGCGTGCGCTGGGAGCACATCCAGCGCATCTACGAGCTGTGCGGCCGCAACGTCTCCGAGACCGCACGCCGGCTCAACATGCACCGGCGCACCCTGCAGCGGATCCTGGCCAAGCGCGCGCCGAAATAACAGACACCGGGTCGCACGCGGGCCGTCATGAAGATCACCCGCATCGAGCCGATCCACGTCTCCATCCCGTTCGAGCACGGAGCACCGCGCCCGACCGAAGGGCTCGGGGCCGGCGGCCGCTTCGACATCCTGTTCGTGCGCGTCGAGACCGACGCCGGCATTACCGGCTGGGGCGAGGCGTTCGGCTATGCGGCCGGGCCGGTGACGACGGCGGCGCTCACGCGCATCGTGGCGCCGCTCGCGGTCGGGCGCGACGCTACCGACATCGCCGCCCTGATGGGCGACCTGTGGTTCCGCACCAAGGGCATGTCGCGCAACGGGCCGGTGGCGTTCGCGCTCTCGGGCCTCGACATCGCGCTCTGGGATATCAAGGGCAAGGTGGCGGGAGCGCCGATCTGGAAGCTCCTGGGCGGCGCTGGCCGGCCGCGCGTTCAAGCCTATGCGAGCCTGATGCGGCTTGGCCCCGCCCATGTCGGCAAGGTCGCGGCCGAGGCGGCGGCGCACGGCTATCGTCACATCAAGCTGCACGAGCATTCGGTCGAGGCGGTTGCGGCCGCGCGCACGGCGGCCGGGCCGGCCGTGCCGCTGATGCTCGACACCAATTGCTTCTGGCCGACGGTCGAGGCGGCGCGCGCGGCGGCGCGGGCGATGCAGCCTTATGAGCTTGCCTGGCTCGAGGAGCCGCTCTATCCGCCCGACGACTTCGAAGGCCTGGCGCGGCTGCGGCGCGGGGCGGGCGTGCCGATCGCCGCCGGCGAGAACCTCGGCAATGTCATGGACGTGCGCCGCATCGCCGACGCCAAGGCGGTCGATGTCGTGCAACCGAGCCTCGCCAAGATGGGCGGCATCAGCGAGGTCGTGAAGGCGATCGCGGACGCCGAGCGACGCGGCACCCGCGTGGTGCTGCATGCGCCCTACAGCGGGCCGGCGCTGATCGCGGCCGTGCACGTGATCGCGGCGCAGAAGGACGACATGCTGTGCGAGCACCGCTACGGCGCGCTGGCCGCCAAGCCGCTTGGCGACTTCACCGAGGCGCATGACGGCTACCTGCGCGTGCCCGACGGCCCGGGACTCGGCATCGAGGTCGACCTTGAGGCAATCGAGCGCTATCGGGTCGGGTAGCCCATGCCTGCCGATTGGCGCTAGATTAAGGGCAATAGATCGGGAGGAAACCATGTGGCGGCTCATCGCCATCGCCGCGCTGCTGCTCGGCGCGCAAGGCAGCGCCTCGGCACAGGGCTGGCCCGGGAAGCCGGTGCGCGTGATCGTGCCGGTGACGGCCGGCAGCGCCATCGACATCGTGGCGCGCACGATCTCCGACCAGCTTTCCGCCCGGCTCGGCCAGCCGTTCGTGGTCGAGAACCGCACCGGCGCGGGCGGCACGATCGGCGCAGCGTCGGTCGCCAAGGCCGATCCGGACGGCTACACCATCCTGGTGCACTCCACCGCGCACACGATTTTTCCTGCCACCTTCGCCAACCTGCCGTTCGACACCGCGCGCGATTTCGCGGGCGTGACGCCGGTCGTCAACGTGCCGCTGGTGCTCGTGGTCTCGCCGGCGAAGCACACGTCGCTCAAGGAGCTGGTGGCAGCCGCGAAGGCAAAACCTGGCTCGATCAACTACGCGACCGTCGGCGCCGGCGCCGCCGCCCACATGACCGCGGAGCGGCTGCGGCTCTCCGCGGGCTTCGAAGCCCAGCAGATTCCGTTCCGCGGCGCGCCCGAGGCGCAGACCGAGGTGCTGGCCGGCCGGGTCGATTTCTTTTTCAGCCCGGTGCTCGCCGCGTTGCCACTGGTGCAATCAGGGCAATTGCTTGCGCTCGCAGTCTCGAGCTCGCAGCGCGCCTCCGCGCTGCCCGAGGTGCCGACCACGGTCGAGGCCGGCTATCCGAACTCGGCCTACGATTTCTGGATCGGGTTCTTCCTGCCAGCCAAGACCCCGCGCGATCTCGTCGAGAAGCTCTACCAGGAGATCCGCAAAGCCAAGGAGGCGCCGGAGGTGCAGGCGAAGTTCAAGACGCTGGGCGGCGAGCCGATGGACATGACGCCGGTCGAATTCGACGTCCTGATCGGCGAGGCGGTCGCCATGAACAAGGAGCTGGCGAAGGCGGCCGGCATCAAGCCGCAATAGCCCTCCGTGCTGTTAACGCGCGGCCGCTTTGCCTATCATGCAACCCATATCGATGCCTGAACGATGGAGAACCTCATGGCCACGACCCGTCAGGTCAAAGCTGCCCTGGTGTGCCTTGCGATCGGCTTGGCGACAGCGCCTGCCTCCGCGCAGGATGAGAAAGCCTTCTTTGCCGGCAAGACCGTGCGCATCGTGGTCGGCTCCGCGACCGGCGGCGGCTACGACATCTATTCGCGGCTGATCGCGCCCTATCTCGCCAGGGTGCTCGGCGCGACCGTGATCGTGGAGAACCAGCCGGGCGCGGGCGGGCTCATCTCCCTCAACCGCCTCTACGTGACCGAGCCGGACGGGCTCGCCCTCACGCTCGCCAACGGCACGTCGGCGGCGTTCGCGCAGCTCACCGACCAGCAGGGCGCCCGCTTCGACCTCGCCAAGTTCGGCTATCTCGCCACCGTCGGGGCGCCCCCTGGGCTATGGCTCGTTGGCCCCAACTCGCCGATCAAGACCGTCAAGCAGGCGATCGACGCCAAGATGAAATGGCGCTGGGCCGCGAGCGGACCGGCCGACGGGCTCGGCAACGGCGCCGCCTTCACCTGCGAGGCGCTCAAGCTCGACTGCCAGATCGTGCCGGGCTACGGCGGCAGCGCGCAAGCCGGGCTCGCGGTGACGCGCGGCGAGATGGACGCGGTCTACGTGCCGGAATCCTCGGCCAATAACTTCGTGAAGGCGAAGCAGAATCTCGCGCTCGCCACCGTCGGGCGCAAGAAGTCGCGCTGGTTCCTCGACCACCCGACCATCTTCGAGGCGGTCGAGCTCAGTGCCGACGCCCACTGGCTGTTCGATTTCTTCACCGGCGTCGAAGAGATGGGCCGCGTCATGATGGTGCCGCCCAACATGCCGAAGGCGCGGCTCGCCTTCCTGCAAGCGGCGATCAAGGAAACGCTGCACAATCCGCAGCTCATCGCCGAAGGCGAGCGCACCGAGCGCATCATCGAGTATCTCGACCCCGACAGCACGCTCAAGAACGTGCAGACCATCGTGTCGAACGTGACGCCGGAGCAGAAGAAGCGCGTGCAGGCGATCCTGGCCAGGAACAAGTGAGCGAACTCAATCGCCTCTTCGTGTCGTCCCCACGCAAGTGCTAAGGCATGCACATACCGTGACACATCGCGACGTGCGTCAGTCCGCCGCCTCGTAAGGCCCTTGCGGATCGGCGAGCGCCGAAAGCCGCAGCGCCGCGGCGCGCGCGAAGGCAAGCAGCATGTTCTTGCGAGTTGATGCATGCAGGCGATGCTCGGGCGCGGCGCAGACAAGCTCGGCCCCGAAGCCATCGGCGACGATCAACCCCGTGTCCGGCGGGAAGATGTCGCACGGCACCTCGGTCGTGGTGGCGAAGAACAGCCGGTCGCAATGCAGCCGGTAGTCCATCCATTTCTGGTCGGCGCGGAAATCGGCGATCGAGGACTTGATCTCGACGATCCAGAGCGTGCCGTCAGCGCCGAGCGCCACGAGATCGGCGCGCCGGCCGGACGGCAGCGGCAGCTCGCTCACCACCGAATAGCCATGCGCATGCAGGAGCCGCGTGGTGCCGCGCGCGACCGCGAGCGCGGTCTCCGATTGGCGGCCGTCGACGGGCAGCGATGCGGCCAGCGAGCTCGCGCTCATCGAATGGAGAATCCCAGGCAACGGAACCGCAATGCTCCGGTGAACGATACGCACGCCACACCCCCGCACGCAAACACACGGTTACTAAAACTCATTCTGCCGCAGCCGCCCGCTCGGCAAAAGCGACTGTAAGTGATTCGCGCGTCGCGGCCAGTATCCCGCGCTCGGTGATGAGCCCGGTCACCAGCCGCGCCGGCGTCACGTCGAAGCCATAATTGGCGACGCGCGCCCCCGCCGGCACGAGCCGCACGGTCTCGATCCGGCCGTCAGCCGTGAGGCCCGAGATGCTCGTGACCTCCTCGGGCGCCCGCTCCTCGATCGGGATCTCGCGCACGCCGTCGGCGACTGAAAAGTCAATGGTCGGCGACGGCAGCGCCACGTAGAACGGCACGCCGTTGTCCTTGGCGGCGAGCGCCTTCAGGTAGGTGCCGATCTTGTTGCAGACGTCGCCGTTCGCGGTTACGCGGTCGGTGCCCACAATCACCAGATCGACGAGCGCGTGCTGCATCAGGTGGCCGCCGGTGTTGTCCGGGATCACGGTGTGCGGCACGCCATGCTGGCCAAGCTCCCAGGCGGTCAGCGCGGCACCCTGGTTGCGCGGCCGGGTCTCGTCGACCCAGACATGGATCGGCAGACCCTGGTCATGCGCCGCGTAGATCGCCGCGGTCGCGGTGCCAACGTCGACGGTCGCAAGCCAGCCGGCGTTGCAATGGGTGAGCACGTTGACGCGTTCGCCCGGCTTCTTGTTCGCCGCGATTGCCTCGATCAGCGTCACGCCATGGCGGCCGATCGCCCGGTTGATGGCGACGTCTTCATCCGCGATCTCGGCGGCGCGGCGATAGGCCGCCGCGGCGCGCTCCGCGCGCGGCCGGTTGCGTACCGCCGCCATCATCTCGTCGAGCGCCCATTTGAGATTGATCGCAGTCGGCCGCGTCGCGATCAGCGCCGCATAGGCGCACTCGAGCGCTTCGTCCGAGGCGTCGGCGGCAAGCGCAAGCGCCACCCCATAGGCGGCCGCCGCCCCGATCAGCGGCGCCCCTCTCACCTGCATCGTGGCGATCGCATGCACGGCCTGCTCAAGCGTCGTCAGCCGCAGCGTGACGAAGCGGTGCGGCAACTGGGTCTGGTCGATGATGCCGACGGTCGATCCGTCGGCCTCGAGCCAGATCGTGCGCATGGGCTTTCCGTCGACCTTCATGCGGCTGTCTTAACCCGGTTTGATCCGGCGTTCTACCGCGGCGGCTTCATCGCCTCGTTGAGGCGCGCGAGAATATCGGGCGGGGCCGCGTAGGCGTTGCGGATGATCGCCTCGACCCCGGCGCCCGCGACCGGATCGACCTCGATCTGCTCGCGCACCGCGTCGGCCCGGAACGCCGGATCATTGACCGCGGCCGTCATGGCGGCGCGCAGCGCCGCGACGCGCTCGGGCGGCGTCTCGGGCGGCGCCATGAAGGCGTAGCCCACGTCATAGGCCGAGAACTTGAGCTCCAGCATCCGGCGCTCGGCCGGCGTGCGGGTGAGATCGAGGCTGAGCGGAACCTCGGCCGGAATGTCCGGGTGTCGCTTGAGGCCCATCTGGTAAAGCAGGCTGATCTTGCCGTCGCGCAGCCATTCGGCGTTGCGGGTCTTGATGCCGTACCACGCGATATTGGCGCGCCCCTGGGTCTCGCCGCGCTGCATGGCAAGGTCGATGTCGGCGCCGCTTTGATAGCCGGTGATCACGCGATACTTGAAGCCAAGGATATGGCGCATGACATAGGCGTCGCTGGCGCTGTTGGAGGCGACCGACGCCGCACCGACCACGAGTTCCTGCGTGAGCAGGTCTTGCGCCTTGCGCACCGGCGTCGCCGCGTTCCACGCGATTGCCACGCTGGCGTAGCGCGCCGGCCCGCCAAGCCATTTGAGCCGCAGCGGGTCATAGCCTTCGGTTTTGCCGGTGAACAGCGGATCGAACACCAGCGACGGCAGCACGATCCCGATGGTGGCGCCGTCCTTGGGCGCGACCGACTGGATATGATTGAGCACCTGCAGGCCGCCGGCGCCGGCCATGTTGCGCGGCACCACGGTCGGATTGCCCGGCAAGTGCTTGCCGAGATGGCGGGCGACCGCGCGCGAGACCTGGTCGACGCCGCCGCCGACACCGGAGCCGATCATCAGGTTCAGCGTCTTGCCGCGATAGAAATCCTCAATTCCGTCCGCCCGGGCGACGCCCGGCCACGCCAACACGATCAGGCTCAGCCACAGCCAGCGCATGGTTCCTCGGGGCCTCCCTCCCGCGCACTATAGCCAATAGCGCCACGCAAAGGCGACGGTCAGCACCGCCCCCACGACGACCACGAGCGAGCGCGCGACCGCGTTCGGCAGGATGCGGGCGATCCGCACGCCAAGCAGCGCACCAATCGGCACCCCCGCCATCATCACCAAGGCCTGCGGCCAGACGACCAGCGCTTGCGTAGCGAAGAATGCCGACACCACCGCGCTGTTGATGGAGACGACCAGGTTCTTGGTGACATTGGCGGAGCGATAGTCGCCGCCGGTCGTGACCGACACCACACCGAGCACGAGCACGCCCAGGCCGGCACCGAAGTAGCCGCCATAGACTGACACCGGCAGCAGCCAGGCAATCATCCGGGTCCAGTCGTGGCCGTGGTCGCCGCGCGCCGCCGCCCGCTCCCGCAGCCATGTGCTGATGCGCCCCGCAAAGGCGAACAGCACGGTGGCGAAGCCGAGCAGTAGCGGCACGAGCGCCGCGAACACCCGCTCGGGCGTGAGCAGGAGCAGTAGCGCGCCCATAACGGCTCCGATCACCGACGCGGCGATCAGTCCGACGAACGAGCGTCCGAGCGGCGGCAGGTGCGCGCGGTCGTAGAGCACGGCGAGGATATTGCCGGGGACGAGCGCCGCCATGTTGGTGGCGGTCGCGAGCACGGGCGATATCCCGGTCGCCAGCAGCGCCGGAAAGGTGATGACCGCAGCGCCGCCCGCGAGCGTCGAGATCACACCGCCCGCGACGCCGGCGAGCAGCAGGAAGGCGATCTGAACAGGGTCCATTCAATGGCTGATCAATGTCGGCGCCCGACGTCTTCGATCAAAGGCCATAACGATGCAGGCCCGAAAATACAATTGCGGGCCCGCAATCCTGAGAGCGACTATCGATGAGAGGGCGCCGTCACCACTTCAGGTTCAGACCCAGGCGTCCGACAATGTCGGTATTCCTGAAACGGGAGGTGTAGCCGCCCGTACGATCTGTAACGGTTTGCCGGCCGAGGTCGACATAGAGCACCTCCGCCTTGACGGTCAGGTTCGAACTGATGAAACGCTCGATGCCGCCGCCGGCCGTCCAGCCCACTCTTGTGTCATTGTCAGACACCACGCAGCCTGGGTTGCCTGGACACACGAAGGGCGGCGGGAAAGCCCACGAATTGTCGACCCCACCCACCGCGAGGCCGCCCGTGACGAACAGGAGAGTGGGCCCGAACGTCACGCCAGCGCGCGCTCGAACGGTGGCAAGCCACGATAGCTTGGTTGAGTGAATGATTGGAAACCCGAGGCCATTATTGCCATTTTTTTGCTGCGAGCCCTCGGCATCGACCCAGTTCAGGTCGGCTTCCAGGCCATAGACGAAATTCTGCGATTGCCAATTATATCCCACTTGACCGCCGAACGTCGCCCCGGTGTCTTTCGTTTTTGCCGAGTCGTATGCACCGAAACCGTTCAACGTCGTATCGGTGGCCAGCCGGTGCCAAACGACCCCGCCGTTCAAGCCGAGATAGGGCCCCGCCCAGGTCTGGGCGATGACCGGCGCGGGTGGCGCCTTGATCGGCATGTCGGCCGCCGAAGCGACGCCCGTCAAAGCCAGGCAGGAAACCGTCGCCAGCAGTTGGAGCTTCGTTGTGAACGCCATTAGAGGCACCCCCGAACAGGAATCGTTCCTAAGAAAAATACCATTCACCCCTCTCAGTTGCTGTAATCTTTTGGACACACGCGAGGGTTTTTACACATCTCCTCTTCTTCGAAATCTTATCTTCAATAAGACCATGTTTTGGGTGCTCAGCCCTTTGCGAGCTCTTCGGCGAGCCGTCGCCGGTCGATTTTTCCCATATCATTTCGGGGGATGTCGGCTATCCGGATGAACCGGCCGGGCACAAAAGCAGGTGGCAGCTCGCGTGCGCAATGCCGACGAAGCGCCTCTGCATCGAAGCTTGCCGCCACGACCGCCACCGCCAGCTCCTCGATCCCCGCGGCATTCGACACCGCGAAAGCCGCCACCTGCTGGACGCCCGGACATGACGCCAGCGCCTGCTCGATCCGCTCCGGACTGACCTTGTCGCCACCGAGATTGAGGACCGCCTGCTCTCGCCCGGACAGAACCAAGAGGCGCTCGGGGGTCAGCCGCCCAATGTCGCCCGGATAGAACCAGCCATCCCGGAAGGCGCCGCCCTGGGCATCGCCCCGATAGCCCTCGACCGTGAAGGGGCCCCTGATTCGAACGAGCCCCTCCTGGCCCGCGGGCAGCGCGTTGCCGGATCGATCCGCGATGCCGACGGTCACGCCAGGCGTGACGAAGCCGACTGCGCCCAGCGTATCGACGATCGCATGGGCGGGCGCGGTCGCCACGATGTTGGCTTCGGTCGATCCGTAGCAGGCGATCAGGCTCGAACACAGGCGCGCACGCACACGCTCCGACAGCGCCCGCGGCATGAGACCGCCGACCGACAGCACGACCTCGAACGCCGCGGTCAGCGCCGGCGCGCTGTCATAGTAGCCGACGAATTCTGCCAGCGCCGCCGGCGACGCCACCATGGCCTGCACATTATAGAGTGTGAACGCCTGCATGGTCTCGACCGCGTCCGGGCCGCGCACGATGGCGGTGCCGCCCTTGGCCAAGGTGTAGAGCCAGAACAGGAAGCCGATCGCAGTCCCCAGCCCCGGATCGATGAAGATGCGCGAACACGTGGCCACGGTGCGGCCGAACGTCCAGGTGTGACGAGCGATTCTCTCGATCAGCATGTCGTGGCTGAAGGCCACGCCCTTCGGATGGCCGGTCGTGCCGGAAGTGAGAATGATGCGGCAGGCGCCTGTTGCGGGCGGCGTGCCGGGATCTGGCGCCCGCCCGTCGCCCGCAAGCCAGTTCATGTCGGCCAGGATGACCCGGCGCGCATTCCCGAAGATGAGAGACTTGTCGGCGATAACCGCATCGATCTTCAGCTCGGCC
Organism: Xanthobacteraceae bacterium; assembly: GCA_036845065.1. Classification (GTDB taxonomy): domain Bacteria; phylum Pseudomonadota; class Alphaproteobacteria; order Rhizobiales; family Xanthobacteraceae; genus VAZQ01. Next base: position 9,354 of record DAIUEP010000190.1, read on the forward strand.
GGCAGGTTGGTGTCGCGCACCGAGACGGTTTCGGCGCCCAGATAGGCGAGCCCTAGAATGAACGCCGCATGCAGGATCGGCTCTTCGATCATCAGCGCGACCACGTTGCCGGGGCCGAGCCCCTGCGCCCGCGCCTTCGCCGCGATGGCGTAGATGAACTGCTCAAGCCGCCCATAGCTGACCAGCGGCAGCGCATGACCAGGTGCGCACATGGCGGCAACCGCCACCTGCGTCCTGCAATGAAACAGGATCGGCTCAACGATGTTCATCTCGACCCGCTACGGCGCGTTGTGGTCGTCGAACGGAAAAGGAAGGCGAATAGCAAATGGCGAGTAGCGAATAGGGATAGCAACGAGACTGGCGAGGCTTCATTCGCTATTCGCTATTCGCTATTCGCTATTCGCTATTCGCTATTCGCTATTC
>DAIUEP010000191.1:0-5069 GCA_036845065.1 Xanthobacteraceae bacterium
AGTGAGCGGAAGATCTGGACGGCTCGGCAGCGGATCGTCAGCTACGCCCCCAGACAGCTTCGGTGGCTGCCGGGGGCCGCTGACGGGGAAAGAGGGCCATGGACGACATTGGGTAAGCTGGATTGGAAACGATAACCCGCTGCCGGATGAAGACCGTGGATTATGTTTGCGGATCGCGCTTTACTTATCTTCAGCTCTGTAGTTCGTATCTGTCGTCAAACCGCGACTGTGCGAAGGAAACTTTCGATTTCGGCGCGCAAGTTTGCGACCGATGCATCGACCGAGTTCGATGCGGTCAGCACCGTATCAGCCGCGGCGCGCGTACCTATCGCAGCATCGGTAACCTTGCCGAGGATTGAGACAGCCTTGCTCGTCTCCAGCGCGGCGTTTGTCGCGTTGCGGGTAATTTCGGAAGTCGCCGAACTTTGCTGCAAGATGGAGGCTGCGGCGCTTGAGGCCCTGGCGCTGACCTCCTGCATGCTGCGCTCAATGCCACGGACCGCCTCAACCGCGCTGCTTGTCGATTCCTGCACCGAAAGGACGTGACCGACGATCTCTTCGGTCGCCTTGCCGGTCTGCACGGCGAGCGTCTTGACTTCGGACGCAACGACGGCGAAGCCTCGCCCCGCTTCGCCAGCCCTCGCCGCCTCGATGGTTGCGTTGAGGGCGAGGAGATTTGTCTGCCTGGCGATATTGCGGATCAGCTCAACGACATCGCCGATCTTCCATGCCGCCTCGGCCATCTTGGCATTCTCCTCGCTCGTTGCCGCGGCCTTGATGACCGCGTTGCCGACGATGTCCTTGGTCTGCGCCAGTTGCTGATTGATGGCCGTGATCGAGATCGATAGTTCCTCGGCAGAGCCCGCAACCAAATTGACGTTTGCCGAGGCCTCGTTCGATTTGCGCAGCGCTTCTTCCGCATGCTGTGTGGTCTGATCCGACGAGCCGAACAGCACAGTAGCAGTTGCCTTCATCGCGTCGGCGTTCTGGCTGACGTTGGCAAGCACCTCGTCCACCCGCTCGCGGAACGACGAGATGGCGCTCTCGGTCGAAATTCTGCGGCCTTCCTGTGCCACCATGTTTTCGTGCTGTTTCTCGAGGCGATGCCGCTCTGTAATGTCTTCGTGCGTCGCGACCCAGCCGCCCCCCTGCATCGGTTGCCGGATGACGCAGATCAGACGCCCGTCGGCAAGCTCGTCGATCCGGGTTGGAGTCTGGTCAGATGACCGCCGATCCAATGCATCAAGCTTCTTGTCCACGGCGCCAGCGTTCGTCTCGCCCGCAAGGATGCCGTTTTCGATGCGATGAGCGATGATCAATCTATGCGGTGTCCCGGGCTTCAGCAATTCGGGCGGCAGACGATACAAGTTCCCATAACGCTTGTTGCAGATGACGAGACGTTTGTTCGCATCGAACATGCACAGACCGTGCGTCATGTTTTCGAGCGCGGCGTCCAACCGCAGATTGGTCTGTTCGAGTGACTGCTGGCGGCAGATGTTGACGGCGATGGCAATCAGCGCCAACAGCGTCAGAACGACCACGACCAACAGGTAGATCGTTCGACGGCGTTCGTAATCCGCGAAGATATCGTTCCCGACCTGGCCAATGGTGATCACCAGAGGATAGCCGGCGACCGCCCGATAGGAAACCAGCCGGTTGACGCCGTCGACAGCTTCGCCGCCCCAAAAATATCCGGCTGGTGCGCGAGCAAGAGCCTCCACCAGCGGCTTGGGGATTGCATTCGGATTGAAATTCGGGGCCGAGGAGGCACCGTGCGAAGCACGGATCACGCCATCAAGTCCGCGCAGGGTGATCCCGTCCTTTGGGCCAAGGCCGATCGAGTGGCTGAACTTTCTGGCAAATGCCGGATCGATGGCAGCGACGATGACACCGCCAAAGCTGCCGTCAGGTTGGTGAAGCCGGCGGGCCAGATGGAGCGACGATTTCCCCGATAATTCGGGCCCTGCCACCGGCTTGCTGATGTAGAGTTCGTCGGTCGTCGCATCAGCCAGGGCCTTGAAGTGTTCACGATCGCCGATATAGAGCGGCGCGGCATAGCTGGCCGTTCCAGTCTTCATGAAACCGTCCGAACCAGCCAAGGCGATCAGGATTGTTAGGTCGTCCACCAGGGCCGTTCGCTCGGCCCAATGGCGAACGTCGAAATGGTCCGGGTTGTCCTCGTAGGCCAGACGCAGAAGCAGGAGTATCCGATCGACGTCCTTGAACAACCGGATCAGATTCTCTTCGAAGAGTCGCGCCAGATTGCTCCCGCGCTGGACTGCACTTTCAACCGTCTTTGTGCGCTCGACGGATAGCAGATGGGCAAGGCCGGCCCAGAAGACGGCGATTATCACCAAGCCAAACACCGTTGCGGACCGCCACGCGGCCCGGAGCCATTGAAAGTCGGTACGCGTGGTCATTTGGCTGGCGGCTGAGCATCTTCAAGCCTCGTTAATGTCTGAACTTGGTTAATTTTCCATTCACCACGAGCAGCGTGGCGGTGCTGCATCGAAACCGCTGCATCCCCAGCGGTTTAGGCAGGCCACCCGACCGGCTCGTCGCAGTGCCGCCAATGCCATCGCTCCCAATGCGGCGAACGAATAGCAGTAATGTCTGCCGCGGCGGGCGATTCAACAAATGTCAGCGCTGGGTCAGGACCGACAAAGCTCCAGTGAGCATAACGAGTCCATTTTCGGGCGGATGGCGACCAAAAAGCCCTGCGACAGGGGGATGTTGAACTTCCAATCGGCGGCACTGGGACGCTGCCCACCTTGGTCAACCTATGCACGCGATTCACACCTTCGACATCTCGAATGTCGGGCGCGCGAACAGCTCCTCGACCGCGGGCTTCCTCTCGATCAGCCCCTGCTCGTAGGCATATTGGGTGAGCGCATCGATCTCCGGCATGTTGTCGTGCACGCCGTACTTCCAGAAATCGGGGCCCATCACCGCCATGGTTTCCTTGGTCTCGGCCTCGAGCCAGGGCAAGGTCACCATCAGGGCGTTGACGTCGCACAGGTCGATCATCGCCAGCCCCTTGGCTTCAACGAACGCCTTGTAGACGCTGGTGGCGAGCCAGGGGTAGCGCTCGACCAGCGTCTTCTTGATGCCGACAAGATGCATGATCGGAAACAGGCCGGTCTTCTTGTAATAGGCCTGCTCGGCCGCACGCGTGTCAGGAAACAGGCGGGCGATGTGCGGCTCGCCATTGAGGAATGACGACGGCGCGCGCGCCGTGAACAAAGCGTCGAGCTCGCCGTTGCGCAGCATGTCGACCAGCGTCTGGCCGCCCTCGAGCGGCTTGAGGTCGAGGCCAGGGATGGGCTTGAGCGGCGTGCGCTCGCCGCGCCCGGGCTGCTCCTGGCCGCCGTTGCGCCAATGGATCTCGTCAGGCCGCACACCATATTCGTGCTGCATCATGCCGCGCATCCAGACCACCGCCGTGATCTGATATTCCGGCAGACCGATGCGCTTGCCACGCAGGTCTTGCGGCGTGCGGATGCCGGCGTCGGTGCGGATGTAGATGCCGGAGTGCCGAAAGATGCGCGACACGAAAGCGGGAATGCCGATATAGGGAGAGGTGCCGGCCGCGGCCGTGCGCAGATAGCTCGAGAACGAGAGCTCGGAGACGTCGAACTCCTCGAACTTGAAGGCGCGGTGGAAGATCTCCTCCGGATAGAGCGGCAGATAGGTGACCGCGCAGCCGTCCACCTTGACGCGGCCGTCCCGGATCGCCGCCGTGCGGTCGTAGTTGCCGCATGCGATCGTGATGGGCACCTCGACCATTTGGACCTCCTTTTGGGGCTGGTGGCGAGCGAGGCGGGGCAGATGCTCGCCATCAAAGCGTAGCGCCTCATCCGGGACCTGTGAAGGCTGCGCGGCCCCCCTCGGGGCGCGCTTGTTGCCCGCCAGATTGGGCGATACGGTCCGGCCGACAAGGAGCCTGGCCATGATCTCGACCGTGATCGGCGGCGCGATGCTGCCGCATGCCCCGCAGTTCTTCACCATGCCCGAGACCGAGGACAGGGCGAATGTCGCGCACGTGCGGGCGGTCGCGGCCGAGATCGGGGAGCGGCTGCGGGCGCTCAAGCCCGACCTCTGGATCATCTTCTCCAACGACCACGCCGAGCAGTTCTTCCACAACGCGGCGCCGCCGTTCACCGTGCATGTCGGCGGCGAGGCGACCGGCGAGTTCGCCGGCCGCAAATTCCGTTGGCAGGTGCCGAGCGAGATCGGCTTCGAGCTCGTGCGCCAGCTCTATCGCCAGAGCTTCGACCCGGCCTTCACCTCGACCGCCAAGATCGACTACGCGATCGGCATCCCGCTCACGCACATCGGCCACACCGGGCCGGTGCTGCCGATCTACGTCAACGCCTATCTGCCACCGCAGCCGACGATGGAGCGCTGCTACGCTTTCGGCCAGGCGGTGGCGCGCACCGTGACCGCGATGGGGCTCAAGACCGTGATCCTCGCAAGCGGCGGCATGTCGCATTTCCCCGGCACCGACCGCTATTCCAACCCGGAGCTGGCCTGGGATCAGCGCGTGCTCGATCAGCTCGCCGCCGGCAAGCTCAAATCACTGATCGGGTTTGACGAGGCCGAGCTCGACGACACCGGCAACATCGAGCTGCGCTGCTGGGCCTGCGCCGCCGGCGCGCTCGGCGACCGCAAGCCCGACATCGTGTCGATGGACCCGAGCTGGCATCACAACTACGCGTCGCTGGGCTTCATCGAGCAGCGGCCGCCTGATCACAGCGCACATTATCCATCCATCAGGCCCGAGCTGGTCGAGCTGACCTCGGCGCTGCACGCGCTCGCGCACGATGCCGACAAGCGCGCCCAGTATGTCGCCGACGCGCCAGCCTTCGCCGACGCTTTCAAGCTTCCCGCCGACCAGCGCGAGGCGCTGATCAAGCTCGACCTGCCGGCGATCGTGCGCATGGGCGCCCATCCGCTGGTGCCATTCCTCGCCCAGATGCAGATCCAGCGCCTGCGTCCGCAGCGCTGAGAGATTCGTTTCGCTTCCTGCCCCTCCCCTCTGAAGAAGGATCGATAAAAGTGGCTGCCAA
>DAIUEP010000191.1:5169-9766 GCA_036845065.1 Xanthobacteraceae bacterium
CCAAGACCGTGCGCTCAAAGACCCCCACCCGCCCGTCCAAAATCCAGCTCGACGACCTCGTGCTCGCCAACAAGATCCTGTTCCGCTTCAACGTCGTCGATGCGTTCGGGCACATCAGCGTGCGCGACGACCGCGACCCCAAGAACCGCTACCTGATGGCACGCCACCTGCCGCCCGGCATGGTCACCGCCAAGGACATCGTCACCTTCGACATGGACTCAAACCCGCTCACCCACACCGACAAGGCGCAGATGAGCGAGCGCTTCATCCATGGCGAGATCTACAAGCTGCGTCCCGACGTGATCTCGGTCGTGCACTGCCACGCCCGCCCGCTCATTCCGTTCGGCACCGCCAAGGGCGCAAAGCTACGCCCCATGACCCACATGTGCGGCTTTCTCGGCTGCGGCGTTCCGATCTACGAGATCCGCGACGCCGGCGGCATGACCGACATGCTGGTGCGCACCGCCCCGCTCGGCAAGGCGCTGGCCGAGACGCTCGGCGACAAGACGGTCGTGCTGATGCGCGGCCATGGCGCCACCATGGTGGGTGAATCAATTCAAGAAGCGGTGTTCCGCGCGGTCTATGCGATGGACAACGCCGTCGTCCAGATGCAGGCGCATGCGCTCGCCATCGGAGGCGAGGTCGAGTTCCTGTCGGACGAAGAGGCGGCGAAGTCCAGCCGGGGCCGCAACGTGCCGCGCGCCTGGTCGCTGTGGAAGCACCAGATGACGGCGCGGGGCTGACGTTCGGCTGCGAACAACGGCCGCGGTAGATCGCCGGATCGTGGTCACGTTGCGGGGCATTTTGTGATATGAAAGGACGCGCCTGCGTCGTTCGCAGCACGCTTAGGCAAAAGGAATCGAGGCCAACGCATGCCCCACGCGACGCCGCCATGTGTCCGATACGGATTTGTCCGCTTTGGATTTGTTCCAGCGCTCGCCGCCCTCCTCGGCGCGACCTGCGCGCAGGCCGATCCGATCGAGGATTTCTACAAGGGCCGGACCGTCACCATCGTGACCTCGACCGGCGTCGGCGGTCCGTTCGATCTGACGGCACGCGCGCTCGCCAAGCATATGCCGAAATACATTCCCGGCCGGCCGACCATGATCGTGCGCAACATGCCGGGCGGCGGCAACGTGCTCGCCACCAACTACATGTACACGCAGGCGCCGAAGGACGGCACCGCGCTCGGCGTCGTCAACAACATCATCCCGCTGCATCAGGTGCTCGACGGCCGCGGCGTGCGCTTCGACGCCCGCCGGTTCAACTGGCTGGGCTCGACCGGCGGCAGCAATCTGTTCACCTGGGTCTGGCACACCGCCGGCTTCAAGACCATGAACGACGTGCTGCGTCGCGAGCTGATCACCGGCGCAACCGGCGTGGGCTCCGGCACGTTCATCTATCCCAACGCCATGAACATGATCCTCGGCGCCAAGCATCGCATCGTCATGGGCTATTCCAGCACGGCCGAGCTCGATCTCGCGATGGAGCGCGGCGAGGTGCAGGCCCGTGGCGGCGCGAGCCTCACCGGCATGCTGCAGGAGCACGCCGAGTGGTTCCGCGACGGCAAGATCATTCCGCTGGTCCAGATCGGCAGCGAGCGCGACAAAGATTACCCCGACGTGCCGCTGATGCATGAGCTCGGCAAGACCGACGAGCAGCGCCAGGTGCTGGCGCTCATCTCCTCGCCGCCCTCGCTCGGCCGCCCGTTCTTCACCACGCAGGATGTGCCGCCGGCGCGCGTCGCCGCGCTGCGCAGCGCGTTCGACGCGACCATGAAGGACGAAGGCTTCCTGACCGAGGCCAAGCAGCTCGGCCTCGACATGCAGCCGATGCCGGCCGATGTCGTGACCCAGATCGTGTTTGCGACCATCAACGCGCCGGCCGAGATCGTGGCCAAGGCCAAGGCCGCGATCGAGCCGCAGCCCGGACGATAGCCCGCCAAGCCGTGGAATTGCTCGCCCGCGCGAAATCTGCAATGCAGACGCCCCGCGCACCTCAGGATCGCCGCCGCGCCGCGTGAGTGACTGCAGAATGACTCAAGACAATACCCCAACAATTGAAACCCCGGTGCTGATCGTCGGCGGCGGGCCGGTCGGGCTTGCGCTCGCGGCCGACCTCGGCTGGCGCGGAGCGCCCTGCCTGGTGGTCGAGCAGGGCGAAGGCCCGGCCGACCACCCCCGCGCCACCGCCATCAACGCCCGCTCGATGGAGTTCATGCGCCGCTGGGGCGTGGCGGAGGCGGTGCGCAAGGCATCGGCGCCCGAGGACTTTCCGCACACCGCGCTCTATTGCACGACGCTCACCGGCTTCGAGATCGCCAGGATAGATCGGCCGCACCACGGCGGCCGCGGGCCCACGACCACAAGTCCGGAGCGGGCGCAGCGCTGCAACCAGATCTGGCTCGATCCGATCCTGCGCGATCTGGCGACAAGCTTTAAGAGCGTCGATCTGCGCTACCGCTGGCGCCTCGAGGAGCTGACCCAGACGAACGACCACGTGGTCGCGACCGTGCACGACCTCGCGCGCGACCAGCGTCGCCGGATCGTCGCCCAGCATGTGATCGACTGCAGCGGCGGCCACAGCGTGATCCGCCGCCAGCTCGGCATGACGATGAGCGGCTCGCCCTATACGGGCTACTTTCTCAGCATCTTCGTGAAGGCGCCGGAGCTCTGGACGCACCACGGCATGGGCAAGGCGGCGCTGATCAACTTCGTCGAGCCCGCAGGGCTGTGGCGCAATCTCGTCATCCTCGATGGCCGTGAGCTCTATCGCTTTGGCGTGCGCGGCAAGGAATTCTACGACGCGCCCGAGCAGGTCGATGTCGAGCGCATGTTCAGAGAGGTGGTCGGAAAGGACGTGCCGCACGAGCTCCTCTCGGTCCGCCGCTGGGTCGCGCGCAACGTGGTGTCCGACGCCTATCGGAACGGGCGTGTGTACTTCGCGGGCGACGCCGCCCATCTCAATCACCCGTCCTCGGGGCTTGGCCTCAACACCGGGCTCGGCGATGCCGTCGACCTCGGCTGGAAGCTCGCCGCCACGCTGTCCGGCTGGGGCGGCGCGAGCCTCCTTGGCAGCTACGAAACCGAGCGCCAGCCGGTCGGCCGCCGCAACATCGGCCACGCCGACGTCAGCCACCAGGGCGACCGCGAGCGCGAGCCGCCGCCGGAGATCTTCCAGGACACGCCCGCGGGCGAACGCGCGCGCCGCGCCATGGGCGACGCCATCGTGTCCAGCATGACGCGGAAATTTATCACCGACGGCCTTGCGCTCGGCTACCGCTACGATCCGTCCCCGATCTGTTGCAACGAGGCGGGCGCCGCGCCGCATGCCTCGGTCGAGGACTATCACCCCAACGCGGTGACAGGGAGCCGCGCGCCGCACGCCTGGCTTCCCGACCGCCGCTCGATCATCGATCTCTATGGCCGCGGCTTCACGCTCCTGCGTTTCGGCAACGCCACGCCCGACGTGTCCGCGATCGAACGCGCCTTCGCAAGCCGCGGCGTCCCACTGTCGGTCGAGACCGTGACCGATCCGGCGATCGGCGCGCTCTACGAGCGCCGGCTCGTGCTGGTGCGACCGGACGGCCACGTGGCGTGGCGCGCCGATGCGCTGCCGGCTGACCCGGCAGCGCTGGTCGATCGGATCAGAGGCGCGGCCAACTCTCCCGACAGCGATTAATCGAATGTGAATTCATTTCAGCTAGGCTCGGCTGCGATATTCGAGCTCATCCCATGTTCGGAAAGCGCAACAGACCTCCGGACCAACCCACCGACAACAGCCCGACAGCCGGCTCGGGCGGCGGCGGTCAAGAATCAACTCCGGAGTTTCCCTGGTCCAATGATCCGGATGATCGTGCGCGCGTAGCCTGCAACCTCGCGGCCGGCAATCTGGCCAACAACCTCGCGAGCAGGCTAACCGTCCAAGGGCGCATCCACGCCGAGACCTATGTCGCCGCCGCTGGCGCCATTGCGGGCTTCGCAGCGCAATGCTCTCTGCTCGCGACGGCCGATGCCGCAACGTTGGCCAAATTGCAAACTGTGACGACAGAATCCGGGACCAGGTATCTGTTCGGCGATCCGCTCAACGATGCCCTCTTGGCGCACAACGAATCCGAAGCCAAAGGACGGGTGTGGTCGATGGCGGCCGGCGGCGCCATCGCGGCCGGCCTTGCCAGCGCGCGCGTGCCTGAGTTGGACAGGATGTTCGCTCACGTCGCGTCCACCATTGGCAGTGATCCCGACGGCTTTCCCTCCGTTCCCGCGGAGCACCATCCGCACCTGCCCGGGCGCGATCTTCTGAAGATCGTCTGGCCAATAGCGCGCCAATTCTTCGCCGCCGATTTTGATGAGTTTCACCGCCGCTTCGGGCCGGTACCCAAAAAATGGTGGGGCGCGATCGCCGCTTTCGCCTCGGCGCGCCCGATCATCGACGTGAAGGACGTCCTCGCCCCCGACATCGCGCTGACCATCCTGATGGAGACTGCCATCTACGCGTCGAAGCTCGACCGGTCCTTGATCGAAGCACACTGAGAACGAGACAGCGGCTTGGATCGCGGCCTCACCGCCCTCGGCCAATCGTGGTGAGGCAGACTTAG
>DAIUEP010000192.1:0-9652 GCA_036845065.1 Xanthobacteraceae bacterium
ATGTTGCCGGCGCCGAGGCACACAACGATGTCGCCGGGGAACGCCAGCCGCCCGACGATGCGGGCAAGCTCCTGCGGGCCCTCGAGCGCGATCACCTGGCGATGGCCGCGCGCGCGCAGCCCTTGCACCAGCGCGTCGCGGTCGGCGCCGGCGATCGGCGCCTCGCCGGCCGCATAGACCGGCGCGACGATCACGGTGTCGGCGTCGTTGAAGCAGGTCGAGAACTGCTCGAACAGGGAGTGCAGGCGCGTATAGCGATGCGGCTGCATCACCGCGATCACCTGGCCCTTGGTGGATTCGCGCGCGGCGCGCAGCACGGCGGCGATCTCGACCGGATGATGGCCGTAGTCGTCGATGATCGCAACGCCGTTCCATTCGCCGGTCTTGGTGAAGCGGCGGCGCACGCCGCCGAAGCGCGCGAGCGCGGCTCGGATCGCTTCGTCGCCGATACCGAGCTCGTGCGCGACCGCAATCGCGGCGGTGGCATTGAGCGCGTTGTGCCGCCCCGGCATCGGCAGCGTGAGCGCCTTGATCTCGTGCACGTCGTCGCCGGCGCGGTCACGGAACACGACCGAGAAACGCGAGGCACCGTTGGCGTGGTCGAGATCGACGAGCCGCACGTCCGCCTGCGGGTTCTCCCCGTACGTAATGACGCGGCGATCCTCCAGCCGGCCGACAAGCTGATGCACGACCGGATGGTCGGTGCACATCACCGCGAAGCCGTAGAAGGGCAGGTTCTCGACGAAGCTGCGGAACGCCTCCTGCACCGCTTCGAAGGTCTTGAAGTGATCGAGATGCTCGGGGTCGACGTTGGTGACGATGGCGATGTCGGCCGGCAGCTTGAGGAAGGTGCCGTCGGACTCGTCGGCCTCGACCACCATCCAGTCGCCGCCGCCCAGCCGGGCGTTGGTGCCATAGGCCTCGATGATGCCGCCGTTGATCACGGTCGGATCGAAAGCCTCCAGCAGCGTCGCCACCAGCGAGGTGGTCGTGGTCTTGCCGTGCGTGCCCGCAATGGCGACGCAGCTTTTCAGCCGCATCAATTCGGCGAGCATCTCGGCGCGCCGCACCACCGGCACGCGCTTGGCGCGCGCCGCGACGAGCTCCGGGTTGTCGCGCTTGATCGCCGTCGACACTACCAGCACCTCGGCATCGCCGAGATTGGTCGCCGCATGGCCGATCGAGATGGTGGCGCCCTTTTCGCGCAGCCGCTTGACATTGGCGTTCTCGGTCGCGTCCGAGCCCTGAACCGCATAGCCGAGATTCATCAGCACCTCGGCAATCCCGCTCATGCCGATGCCGCCGATGCCGACAAAATGGATCGGACCAATGTCGCGCGGAAGCTTCATGCCGGTTTCCTCATGATCTGAACCACCAGATCGGCCAGCCGTTCGGCCGCGTCGAGGACCCCCTGCGAGCGCGCGGCCAGCGCCATTGCTACGAGCTTTTCCGGCGCGCTGGCAAGCCGTGCGATCTCAGCCGCAAGCCGCTCGGGCGTGAACGCGTCCTGCGGCAGGCGCAGCGCTCCGCCGACGGTTTCAAGCACGCCCGCATTGGCGAACTGGTCCTGGTCGAGCGCGCCCGGCAACGGCACCAGGATCGACGGCCGGCCGATCGCCGCAAGCTCGGCCACGGTGCCCGCACCCGAGCGCGATACCACCAGATGCGCCGCCGCGATCCGCGCCGGCAGATCGGCGAAGAACGGCGCGACTTCGGCCGCGACCGCGAGCCGCTCATAGGTTGCGCGCACTCGCGCCAGATCCTCCTCGCGCGCCTGCTGGGCGAGGAGGAGCCGCATGCGCAGCGCCATGTCGAGCCGCTCGATCGCGAGCGGCACCACGTCGGACATGATCCGGGCGCCCTGGCTGCCGCCGAACACCAGGAGGCGCAGCAGCCCATCGGGTTCGGGCGGCGCAAACGCGGACGCCGCCGCCGCGATCACCGCCGGCCGCATCGGATTGCCGACACGCGTCACTTTCGCGGCAAGCGCCGGTTCCGCATCGAGCACGCCAGCAAAGCTGGTCGCGATCGCGCTCACGCGCGCGGCCAGGAATTTGTTGGCGCGCCCCATCACCGCGTTCTGCTCATGGATGATGGTCGGGACATTCCGCAGCGAGGCGGCGAAGAGCGGCGGCAGTGTCGGATAGCCGCCGAAGCCGACCACAACGGCCGGCCGCACCCGTCCCAACACACGCAGCGCCTTGATCAGCCCGAGACCAAGCAGGCCCGCCGTGCGCGCGAGCGCGACCGGATTGCGGCCGCGCACCGTCTCGCTTGGAATGACATGGATCTGCCGGGCCGGGAACTTGCCGCCGTAGCGGCCGCCGCGCGCGTCGGTCGCAAGGTCGACGGCGATGCCGCGGCGTGCCAGCGCGGCCGCGAGCGCCTCCGCCGGAAACAGATGTCCGCCGGTTCCCCCGGCGGCCAGCAGCACCACCGGACGGGCAGCGTCCGCCATCAGGTGGCGCTCCCGGCCGGAGCCAGCCTCGCATGATGCGAGAGAATGTCAGCCTGCGGACGCTCGCGCGTCAACGCGAGCAGCATGCCCATCGCCCAGGCCAGCGAGATCATCGAGGACCCCCCGTACGAGATGAATGGCAGCGTCATGCCCTTGGCCGGGATCAGATGCAAGTTTACCGCCATGTTGATGGCGGATTGCAGGCCGAACAGGATCGCGATCCCGGCCGCCGCAAAGCGCCGGAACGGATCCTCGTTGCGCATCGCATGCAGGAGCGCGCGCAACACGATGAATGCGAACAAGGCCACCAGCACCAGGCAGAGCACGATGCCGAACTCCTCGGCCGCCACCGGGAACACGAAATCGGCGTGGCTTTCCGGGATCGCGCGCTTCACCGTCCCTTCGCCCGGGCCGCGGCCGAACCATCCACCCCGCAGGAACGCCTCGAGCGCCTGGTCGACGTTGAAGGTATCGCCGGACGACGGATCGAGGAAGCGCTTGATGCGCCGCGCCACGTGCGGGATCGTCAGGTAGGCGACGCCAAGGCCAACGAACGCCGCGCCGCCAAGTCCCGCGACCCAGATCATCCGCATGCCGGCCAGGAAGAACAGAATACCCCACACGAGCCCGATCAGCATCGTTTGCCCGAAGTCCGGCTGCAGCACGAGCGCCACCACGGAGACCAGAAGCAGACCGAGCGCAATGGTATTGGCGGGCATCTCCGGCCGCCGCGCCGACTCGCCGAACAGCCAGGCCACCAGAATCACGAACGCCGGCTTGAGGAACTCCGAGGGCTGAATGTTCACGCCCAGGATCACCAGCCAGCGCCGCGCGCCCTTGACCTCCACACCATAGACGAGCGTGAGCGCCACCAGCACAAGGCTCACGATGAACACGACCAGCGCGATGCGCCGAATGTGGTGCACCGACAGAAACGACGTCACCAACAGCACGCCAATGGTCGGGATGAGATAGAGCACTTGGCGATTGACAAAATAGAAGGGCTCGAGCCCGAGCCGCGCCGCCACCGGCGGGCTGGCGGCCAGCGACAGCACGATACCGCCCAGCATGAGGGCAAGCAGCGCCGCCAGCATCAGCCGATCAACCGTCCACCACCAGTTGGCGAACGGCGTGCGTTCAACGCGCGAGACCATGGCACTCCCCCGATCCACAAGAAGCAGTACTAGTGGCAACAATCATCGACCTATCGCCGTCATCCTGAGGTGGCCGAGCCTTAAGCGCGTCCACGCGCGTCTTCGACGCGCTATGGCAAGGCCCTCGAAGGATGAATCGGCCCCCGACTTGCGGCACGGCATTGGCCGTCGTCCTTCGAGGTTCGCTCGCTTCGCGACCTCGCACCTCAGGATGACGGTCGCAATGAGTCATTCCTGGCCACCCTCGGTATGAGTCCTGCCTCGCGATCGTTGACGGAGTGTTAACGGCCGCGCTTTCGAGCACGAGGTGTGCGATTTTCGAGCTTGATACAGAGCCCGATTGCGACTTCGGCGTGTGAAAACTCGCGCTGGTTCCAGGCCCTCAACGAGGGCCGTCAGACGCGAGGGCAATTCCTTGCGGGCAACTCCGTGCGGGTTCAAGTCCCACCGTCACCAGATGGTCTCGCATCCGGCCTTTGGTCCCATGACCAATTTGTAGTATGTTCGCAGCTATGACGAAGCGAAAAGAAACGATCAGCACGATCAGCGCTCAATACGTTTGCACCTTCCGGCCGGAGCCGGAGGGTGGCTACAGCGTCCGCTGTGCGGCATTTCCCGAACTGATCACGCATGGTCGTACACTCGAAGAAGCGCGGGCAATGGCGCGGGAGGCCCTTGAGCTATGTCTTGAGGTCTATCAGGACGAAGGGAGATCAATCCCCGCCTCTGACGCCGATCCGCAAAAGACCGTGAAGGAAGTCGTCCCGGTGAAGCTCGTTCGTGCATGAGCCGGCTGCCGCAGGTCACGGCGCGACAAATGCTGGCCGCCCTGCAACGGGCGGGCTTCATAACCAGGCGCGTTAAGGGCAGCCATCACTATTTGGTGCACACCAGCGACCCGACACGGCGCACGACCGTTGCCATGCACTCTGGTGATCTGCCGGCAAGAAATGTACAGGACATTCTCAAGCAGGCAAGAATATCCAGGGATGAGTTTCTGAAGCTGCTTTAGCGGGACGCCTCGATCACGTTCAAGCAGCGTTCTCGGGCTCGCGCTCAGGCACTAGCCACCCTGGCGGATCAAACATCGTTGACGACGACGGCAACGCCGGAAGCGCCGCACAGCGACTTCCGGCACTACCCGCCCTCTGCTATCGTCGCTGCAGTTCCCCGCGCTCCGGGGAGCTCGGTTCAAAGGCCCTGGCCGATGGATCGCTTAACGCGGCGCATACGAAACGCCGCCAAGGGGAGGAACGTCATGGCAACCATCGAAAGGCGCGCCTTCATGAAAGGCGCGACGTTGGGTGCGCTCGCCTTCACGGTGGGTGGCTCGACGGTCATGCTGACGGCGGGCGAGGCGCGCGCGCGCAACATTCCGTTCCGTCTGCTCAAGGAGGCCGAGGCCGAGTTGATCGAGTCGATCGGCGAAACGCTCGTCCAAGGCGCGCGCGCAGCCGGTGTCGCGCATTTCATCGATCACCAGATCTCGGTCCCGGCCGAGGAGGCGTTGCTGCAGGCGCGCATCATGAACGTGCGGCCGCCGTTTGCGAATTTCTACCGCGCCGCCATCGGCGCCGTCGACAGCGCCAGCCAGCGCGTCACCGGCCACAAGTTCATCGAGCTCACGGCTGCGCAGAAGATCGAGCTCGTCCAGAACATGCGCCAGAACAAGATCGACGGCTGGCAGGGCCCGCCCGCGCCGTTCGTCTATACCGTGCTGCGCAGCGACGCCGTCGACGTCGTGTATGGCACGATGGAGGGCTACGAGGCACTCGGCATCCCCTATCAGGCCCACATCGCACCAACGAAGAGGTGGTGACATGGCGAACGAAAAAGTAGACGTCGTCATCGTCGGCGCCGGCGCGTCGGGCTCGGTGTTTGCTTCCGTGCTGGCGAAGGCCGGCAAGAAGGTCGTGCTGCTCGAGGCAGGCCCCGACTGGGAGCTCTCCGACCTTGTCAGCTCGGAAATGTGGGGCCGGCGGATTCGTCCCGCGGGCGCTCCGTTCCGGCTCGAAGGCAAGAATCCGTTCGGCTATGCCAGCCAGGCCGGCTGGGGCGTGGGCGGCGCGGCACTGCACTACTTTGCCAATCACCCGCGCCTGCTCGAGACCGATTACCGGATGAAGAGCGAGCACAACCGCGGGCTCGACTGGCCGATCTCCTACAAGGACGTCGCGCCCTATTACGACAAGGTCGCGCGCGAGGTCGGCATGGCGGGCGACGCCAAGGCCGAGGAGAAGTGGCGGCCGGTGGGCGACCCTTATCCGATGCCGCCAATGAAGACCTTCCGCCAGGGCGAGATCCTGAAAAAGGGCTTCGAGGCGATCGGCATCCGCATGGCGCCGGCGCCGGTGGCGATGAACTCGACCGAGTTCAAGGGTCGCCCGGCCTGCATCTATGACGGCTGGTGCCATGTCGGCTGCCCGACCGGCGCGCTCGCCAATCCAACCGTCACCTATCTGAGCGACGCCCGCAAGGCGAACGCGGAAGTGCGCGCGCTCTGCACGGTCACGCGCGTTTTGACCAACCAGCAGGGCACCCGCGTCACCGGCGTCGAGTATTTCGACGACAAGAAGCAGAAGCAGGTGCAGGAAGCCAACGTCGTCGTGCTCGCCGCATGGGCCGGGCAGAACCCGCGGATCATGCTCAATTCGGCGACCGACAAGCACGCCAAGGGACTGGCCAATACCAGCGGCCTCGTCGGCAAATACATGATGGCGCACTCCGTCGGCGGCGTGAATGCGATGTTCGACGAGGACATGGAGAACCACCTGGGCACGATCGGCGCCCAGTACATGTCGTACGACCGCTATCCGAAGACGAGCTACAAGTCGGGCTTCGGCAGCACCTATATCGTGGCCGGAGCCGCGCAGAAGACGCACGACTTCGCCAACTCCCGCCCCGACTTGATCGGTGCCAAGCTGCACGAGTTCATGCAGCAGGCGGCGCGCGGCTTCACCCGCGTCACGCTGTTCGGCGAGGAATTGCCGAGCCTCGAAAATCGCATCGAGCTTATCAGCGACAAGGATGCCCACGGCATGCCGCTCGCCCGCCTGGTGCACAGCTTCGATGACGACGCGGTGGCGCTGTGGCGGGCCAATCTCGAGGAGGGCCAGCGCGCCGTGAAAGCGGCCGGCGCCAAGGAAGCCTGGGTCGGCAATGTCATGCCAACCACCCACCTCCTCGGCGGAACCATCATGGGCACCGGTGCGTCGAACTCGGTGGTCAACAGCTACGGCCAGACCCACGAGATCCCAAATCTTTGGGTCGCGGGACCCGGCATCTTCCCGACCGAAGGCGCCTCGAACCCGACCTACACGATCCTGGCGCTCTCGCTGCGCGGTGCCGAGCAGCTGGCCTCGAGCTGGGGCACCGTCACCAACTGAGCGGCGTTGCTTCGCTTGTCCCCTCCTCGCTCCGGCGCGGAGGGGATTTTTTGTTTCGCATGAAGAGAAAGCCGTTCGGAGAGCGAGCAATGCCGACTGCATTTGAAGAGATCATGGCGGTGCGCGGCCGGGGCATGCCGGAGCAGGGCGAGGTCACCTTTGTCGGCGCCGATCCCGTGCTCGCGACCCGCTTCAAGATCGCGGAGACCTGCGCGGCGGCGCTCGGCGCTGTCGGCGTCGCGGTGTCCGATCTCTGGGAGCTGAAGACCGGTCGGCGCCAGAAGGTGTCGGTCGATGCGCGCCATGCCGCGGCCAGCCTGCGCAGCTCCGCCTATATCCAGCGGCCGGGGCCGGACGGGGTGTTCAGGAACGTCGTCAATGAAGAGCACGAGGCGATGCGCCGGATCACCCAGCCGTGGCCGACCCGCGATGGGCGCTGGTTCCTGCCGCATTTCGGGTTGCCCAATCTCAAGGCCAGAGTCTTGAACGTGCTGCGCTGCGAGCCCAACCCGCCAGCGGTCGCCAAGGCGGTCTCCGGCTGGGATGCGCTCGACCTCGAAGCCGCGATCGACGAAGCGCGCGCCTGTGGCGCCATGGTGCGCACCAACACCGAATGGCTGGCGCATCCGCACGGCCAGGTGCTGTTGAAGAAGCCGGTGGTCGAGATCATCAAGCTCGGCGACAGTGATCCAAAGCCGCTTCCTAACGGCCCTCGCCCGCTGAGCGGCATCCGCGTGCTCGATCTGACGCGCATCCTGGCCGGACCGATGGCCGCGCGCACGCTCGCCGAGCATGGCGCCGACGTGCTGATGGTCACGGCGGAGCGCCTGCCGCAGATCCCCGAGCATGTCATCGACACCAATCACGGCAAGCGCAGCACCTTTCTCGATCTGACGCGCGCCGACGACGCTGCCCGCCTGAAGGCGCTGATCAAGGATGCTGACGTGTTCTCGCAGGGTTATCGTCCGGGCGCGCTGGCGAAGCTCGGCTTCGGGCCGGAGGAGCTTGCGGCGCTGCGGCCGGGCCTCATCTACGTCTCCATCAGCTGCTTCGGCGCCGATGGCCCGTTCAGCCACCGCGCCGGCTGGGAGCAGGTGGCGCAGACCGTCACCGGCATCCTGCACGAAGGCAAGCCGGACCGCCCCGCCTTGCTGCCGGGTGCCGCCTGCGACTACACCACCGGCTATCTCGCGGCCTACGGCACGCTGCTCGCGCTCGCCGCCCGCGCGCGCGAGGGCGGCAGCTACCATGTGCGCGTCTCGCTCTGCCGCTCCGGCATGATGATCTATCGCCAGGGCAAGCTGGATGACGTTGCGGCCGATCTCGACCTCTCGCCAGAGGAGCTCGATCGCATGCGCATCGAAAGCCATCCGAAGAGCGGACCGCTGCGCCATCTGGGCCCGGCCGTGCAGCTGTCGGAGACGCCGCCGCGCTGGGATCGCCCGACACCGCAGCTTGGTGGCGATGCGGCGGCGTGGGCGTGAGAAGTAATACCAACGTGCGTAATGACGAACGCACTCTCCACGTCATGGCCGGGCCTGTCCCGGCCATCCACGTCTTTGATACGACTCGAGCCTTCAAGACGTGGATGCCCGCGACGGGCTATGCGCGGGCATGACGAGTCAAACATTGAGCGCATTGGTATTAGGACGCCCGGACATGAAGCGGTCTAATCTTCACGCAGAACGTCAAGAATGGTTTCTTTCACAAACTCGCCGTCGCTGACTTCCTTCAATCCTTGCACAACGATTGAGACGATCGCCCAATCCTCCATGTCACGCCGCACAAGGTCACGGATGTACTCGCTCGGCGTCGCATACACATCATTGTCGCTTGCCCGCATGTCCACATGGCGGCGCAATTCGTCGGTCAGCTGAATATTCAGGGTGCTGGCCATGGTGTCGGGCTCCACTGCTCTGACGCCAACAAATTACTTAACGAATGGCAATAAATATCAATATTTGCCAGTCGATACGCCCCACAGGCGCCGCGCCTCACCGCTTCGCCACCACCCCCGGCAGCGCCAGCACCAGCTCTCGGAAGGCGTCGCCGCGCGCCTCGAAATTGCGGAACTGGTCGAACGACGCGCAGGCGGGCGAGAGCAGCACGACCGGCTCGGCGAGGTCGGCGGCTTCGGCATCGCGGGCGGCAAGCTCGACCGCCCGATCGAGCGTGCCCGCGATCACATGCGGCACATGGCCTTCAAGCTCGGCCGCGAAGCCGGCCGCCGCTTCGCCGATCAGATAGGCCTTGCGCATGCGCGGGAAGAAGCCCGCGAGCGACGCGAGCCCACCGGTCTTGGGCTTGCCGCCGGCGATCCAGAAGATATCGCTGAAGCAGGCGAGCGCCTGCGCGGCCGAATCCGCATTCGTGGCTTTGGAATCGTTGACGAACAGCACCCGGCCCTTGCGGCCGATCTCCTCCATGCGGTGCGCGAGCCCCGGAAACGTGCGCAGGCCCTGCTGGATCACGTCCGGCGACACGCCGAGCGCAAGCGCTACGCCGCTCGCGCAGGCGGCATTCTGCGCATTGTGCGCGCCGCGCAGCGAGCCGTTCTGGCCAAGGCGCGCGATCGCGCGCGCGGAGCCGCCTGACGCCCGCATGATCTGCTCGGCCTCGACATAGAGCCCGTCCGCGAGCGGGCGGCGCACCGA
>DAIUEP010000193.1:0-9625 GCA_036845065.1 Xanthobacteraceae bacterium
GGATCGGGATGGGCTGAAACATAATTACGCTGCAAGTGAAGTCACGAACTATTTCGCTTATGGTGAATAACAAGATCACACGACGTGAAGCCTGATCGGGTCGATCGTCCTTCGAGGCCCCCCGGCTCGACGCCAGGGGAGCATCCGGATGACGGTGATCGGCCCGATTTCGCTCGCCGTTACTCTTGCACGCTCACTTCTGCGCCCATGGGAAATAGCGCAGGTCCGGCGGCGGCTGATCCTTGCGCACCGGCATCAGCAGGCCGTCCGCGCTCAGATAGTAGTTCTCGTTGCCGATTCGCGCATGCCCGTTGCCTTCCGCGCAGATGAACTCGCGCCACGCCGGCCGCGCATCCGGATTGCGATGATATTCCCGGCGCACCGTCCACGGCCGCGTCAGCGCGTTGTCGATCACCGTAATCTCGTCATGCAGGATGTTGGGATTGTCCTTGTTGAGATAGAAGCGCTCCTTGAACACCGACTGGTTGTCGTGGTGGAGCGGCAGCTGGGACGCGTCGTAGTGGCGCGGCCCCTTGAAGCCGCGGGTCTCGACCTCGAGCACGTCATATTTGCCGTCGCCATCGGTGTCGACCCACTTGCCGATGGAATAACCCTGCAGCGTCGGCTCGATCTCCTTGGGCCAGTCGCGTCCGTCGGTGTAGATGCGGCGGCCGTGCTCGATCCAGTTGAGCAGGATGTAGGTCGTCTGCGGCGTGATGACGATCTCGAGCGGCTCGCCGCCATACATCATGATCGGCATGCCGAAGCCGAGGCATGAGATCGCCAGCCACTCGCCGCTGTCGCCCTTGGCCTGGCTCTTCAGGTTGGCCTCATAGATCGCCTGATATTCGGGCGTGAGCGGGGCCCCTTGCCCCTTGCCCCAATCCCTGTACTGGTCGAACGAGATCTGCCCACGCACGCCCGGCACCGGAATCCGGCGCCACTGGCCCTTGAAGTTCGGATATTCCGAATCGTCGAATGCCTGCGCGCCACTCAGAGCAAGCAGACATGCGGTCGCAAGCGCTGCCGCGCCCATGACAATCCGATCGATCATCGTTTCCTCCCTGATGTTGATCTTCGTGTTGATCTTGCGGCCCGTGCCTGGTGCGACCGCCGAGCTCCATTCGCCGCACCACCGGCCGAACGGCCTCTCTCACACCACCGTCATTTCCTGCTCTCCTGGAAATGCTTCAGGTCCGGCGGCTGCTGCCCTTTCCTGGCAGGCATCAGAAAGCCGTCCGCGCTCAGGAAATAGTTTTCGCCACCGATGACGAGGTTCGCGTTGTATTCGGGACAGATGGATTCCGGCCACTCGGCGCGCAGATCGGTGTTGCGGACATAGCGCTTGTCGACCGTCCAGGGCCGCGTCAACGCATTGTCGATCACCGTGATCTCGTCATGCAGCAAGTTGGGGTCGTTCTTGTCGAGATAGATGCGCTCCTTGAATACGGACTGATTATCGCGGTGCAGCGGCAGGCCGCTGATGTCGTAGATGCGCGGCCCCTTGAAGCCGCGGGTCTCGACCTCGAGCACGTCGTACTTGCCGTCGCCGTCGCTATCGATCCATCTGCCGATCGAATAGCCCTGGAATGTCGGCTCGATGGTCTTGGGCCAGTCGCGCCCGTCGGTGAAGATGCGGCGCAGCGGATCGTAGTCCGCGATGATGATGTAAGTCGTCTCCGGCGTGACGATGAACTCCAGTGGCCGGAACGCCACCATCATGAACGGCATGCCGGCGGCGACGCAGCGCGCGTGGTCGGCGCCCAGGCCGAGCCCACCCGCCTCCTGCTCCTTGAGGTTCGCCTCGAAGATGGCCTGATATTCGGGCGTCAGCGGCGCTTGTTGAAAGTGGCCCCAGCCCTTGGTCTGGTCGAAGGAGGGCTGGCCAGGAAGCCCACGGACGACAAAGCGGTCCCACTGGCCTTTCAGGTTCGGATATTTCGAGTCATCGAACGCCTGCGCGCCGCCGATCGTCATCAGCAAGGCGGCGGCCTGCACAATTGTGCGGGACACGCTTCGGCAATGCATGGCTGTTCCTCCCTATGCGTTCCGGCGAGCGAAGCAGAGGTCAACGCAGTCCAAGCCCAGAAAAGCGGCCGTGAAGCTGGTGAAGCCTAAGTGCCTGCCGACGGCATGGCGCTGCCGCTCATCGACAGGGGAACCTCGGCACATCCCAGCATGGCAGCTCTATGATTGAGGCTACCGCGATCCGGCGATGATGCGGAAGGGGGTTTGAAGCCCTGTCCGCATCGCTTTGCCGTTCGCGCTTCGGTGCTCGGCTACAATCCGAACACCGCAATGACCGCAGTGGGCTGATAGAGCCGCGCGCCCCGCAGGTCGCCCGCACCACCGGCGACCACCGCGATGTACTGCTTGCCGTTGACGCTATAGCTCATCGGCGGCGCCGTGATCGGCGTGCCGACGTTAAAGCTCCACGCCTCCTTGAGCGTATCGGAATCATAGGCGGCGATAGTCCCGGTGTGATGACCGGTGAACAGCAGGTCGCCGCCGGTGCTGAGCATGCCCGCCTCGGTCGGAAGCGGGAACTTTTCCTTGGCGATGACCTTGCCGGTGCGCACATCGAGCGCCCAGAGCGCGCCATGGGCGTTGGTGCGGCCCTGCTCGAAACAGCACATGCGCTGCCCGACCCAGTCGCGATTCTCGTCCATCGGGGTCTTGATCGAGGTGCCGGCGGAACAGCCCTCGGCGCCCGACACATAGGCCACCATGCGCTTGGCGTCATAGGTCGGCGGGAAGAATGTCGGCGCCCCGCTCCACCACGGGCACAGCTCCTGGCCGACCTTGCCGCGCCGCACGCCGATGCCGGCATAGACCTGCACGTCCTTCGTCGGATCATAGTCCACGGGCTTGCCGGTCTTGGGATCGATGCCCTTGGTCCAGGTTACCTTCTCCTGATACTGGTCGGCCCGCACGAACTGCCCGCTGGCGCGATCGAGCGTGTAGTAGAAGCCGTTGCGCGAGAAGTTCGCCACCACCTTGCGGCTTTCGCCGTTGAGCGTGACCTCGTAGAGCATCTTCGGGCTCGGGGTATCGAAGTCCCAGTGCTCGTTCGGAGTCTCCTGGAAGTACCACGCGATCCGGCCGGTATCGACATCGAACGCCAGCGTGCTCGCGGTATAGAGATTGTCGCCCGGGCGGAATTCCGGATCGTAGGTCGGGAAAGCGTCGCCGGTGCCGTAATAGACCAGGTTGGTGTCGGGATCGAAGGAGGCGGTCTGCCACACGCTGGCGCCGCCAATGCGCCAGGCGTTGTGCTTGTCCTTCCAGGTCTCGGAGCCGGGCTCGCCCGGAGCCGGGATCGTAAACGTGCGCCACACCAGCGCGCCGGTGTTGGCGTCGAAGGCGCCGACCCAGCTGCGCGTGCCCATCGAGCCGCCGGTGCTTTCGCCGACCAGCACCAATTCCTTGCCGCTGCGCGTCTTCACCGTCAGCGGCGCGCCCGAGAAGCCCTGCACCTTGGAGGGCGTGCCGGTCGCGGGATCGGTGGGCGCGGCGGCGTTGACCTCCCAGACCACCTCGCCGGAGTCGCGGTTGAGCGCAATCAGGCGCGCATCATAGGTGGCGACGTAGACCTTGTTGCCGTACATCGCGATCCCGCGGCTGGTGCGCGAGCGCGTGATCTTGGGGTCGTAGCGCCAGAGCGGCACCGCCTGGGTTCCGCTGCGCACGTCGAACTTCATCACCCGGTTCCAGGTATCGACCACATACATGAAGCCGTCGTCGACGAGCGGCGTGCCTTCCTCCTTGCCGCGCATGACCCCGCCGGTGCTGGTGCCCCCGATCGAGACCAGGAACTTGAGCTTGAGATCCTTGACCGTGTCGCGGTTGATCTCCTTGAGCGGCGAGTGGCGACTGTTGTTGTAGTCGCGATGCACCATCAGCCAGTTCTGCGGATCGTTCGGCGCGTTGCGCAACCGCTCCTGAGTCACGTCGGCCGCGGCTGCCGGCAGCGCGATGGCCGCCAGCGCGATCGAGCAGACGAGCATTGCTGTCCTGGACATGTCTCCCCTCCTTACCCTTTTTGAACCCGGTGGTAGGTCAAGGATATATCAAGCGCGGGTCGACCGCACCTGAAAGCATCATGCATCAGGCTGGAATGCATCAGGCTGGAAAACGCCCGACTTCATCGCAGCATATGCCGACAAAGACCGGATATGACGACAAAGGCCGGCGCTATCGGCCGCGCGGCGCCATGCTGATCCCGTTCGCGAGCGCCGAGGCATCAGGCCGCGCGTCGGACCCTGATGCTCCCTCCCCAGCGCCGGAAGCGCTCATCGATCCGCAGCAGCATGGCGCTATAGAGCTGCCACGTGAAGCGCGTTCGGAGCATGTTGTCGAGCGGGGTCTTGCTGAGCGCGCAATAGTCCTTGAGATAGTAACCGTGCTCGAAATCGAAATAGCTCATCGAGAAGGCCCTCGCCTCCATCGTCAGCATGTTGTCGGTCAAGCAGCCGCCGATATGGGCATAGACCTTGATCGGCGTGACCAGGCGCAGGCGCAACAGCCGGAACATGAGCGGCGCCGCATAGTCCCTGGAGAACTTGTTGCGCTCGGCGAGCCAGCCGACGTAGTGCGCCGTGTGCACGTAAGCCTGCCGGCGCGGCAATCGGAGCTCCCTGACGGCACCCTCGTGGTACTTGGCCTTATCGAAGATGTGCGGCCTGTTCTTGTCGAGGATGTACGGTCTGCTGATGGCGGATCTCTCGATGGCATGCGCGCGCATGGGACGAACTCTCTACTCACACACTCTACTCGAACTGTGCTGGTCGAGCTCTAACTACTCGATCTCTACAGTTCATTCTGATACCGCCGCACGAAACGGCCGGCTGCGCATGGAATTGCATGAAGGCGACAGCTTGATGGCGGGAACGCGGCGCTTGCGCGCGTCAATCTACACGCGCCTGTTGCGGCGCGACGTTTGCGCCTGTTTGAAGTAGTGCCGATCGATCGCGCCAGCGAATATGCTGACCTCTTACGGCACCCCGGCCGCCCGCAGATATTGCCGGTCAATAAAGCGCTCCGCCTCGGGCAACGGCGGCTTGAGCTCGCCCACGCCGCCGATCAGCTCGATCACCTTGGCGACGCCGGCCGAGCTGATCTCGGCTTCCTTCGGCAGCACGCCCCGGTCGGGATCGAGATAGAGCGCGAGCATGGCGCGCGCGACCGGCGCGGGGATCTCCATGGTCTCGGCTGTGAGCGCGATGACCTCCTCGCGCCGCGCGCGGTCATGAATGAACCGGTAGGCATCCGCGAAGGCGCGCGCGAACCGCACGACCGTATCCTTGTTCGCCGCAGCCCAGCTCCGCTTCGCCGCAATGACGCTGAACTGCAGCACCGGGAGCACTTCAAGCGAATCGCCGAGCCTGGTGAAACCCTTCTCCACCGAGACGATGTCCTCCGGCTGGGTGAGCGGCGCCGCCACGCAAGGCCCCTTGGTCATGCACTCAAGCCGCATCGTGCTGCCCTGCATCTCGCGCACGTCGTAGTCGCCCGGCTTGAGGCCGTGCTTGGCGAGCAAGAGCCGCGCGCCGATCGAGAGCGTGTCCTGCGGGGTGGAGAGCCCGATGACCTTGCCCTTGAGATCGGCGAACGACTTGATCTCTTGCCTTGCAATGAGACTGTGAATGGCGTTGCCGGGCGCACCGACGACCGCCACCGCATCCGAGCCCTTCAGCGCGGCTTGGATGAGGAACGGCGTAGCGGTGTGGGCGAGCTCCGCGTCGCCCTTGTCGAGCGCCTCCACCATGGTGTGCAGGCCAGGGAGCCGCAGCACGTTGAGCGCGATACCCTCGCGCGCCAGGAAGCCCTTGCGCTGCGCGACGTAGAGCCCGAGCGAGGAATAGCTGCGCGCCGAATTGGCGATCTGGCCGTAGCGCAGCGTTATGGTCTGCGCCTGCGCGGACGAGATGGCGGCAAGACACAGAGCAGCAAGACAAATAACGGATTGGATAACGAGACGACGGTGCACGATGAATCTCCTGGGCGCTTGAAGCTCTTGCGACGGTTAATGCCTATGAGCCCGCGAACGCGCCGCCGCTCAGAGGCCGCGCGCGACGTAGCTCTTGCCAAAACCGTTGCGGCCGTTGGTGACGGTGAACTTGCCGTCGGCGGCAACCTTGGCGGTGATCTCATGCCCCTGGCAGTCGGCGGTCTCCTCGACATTGGCGATCATGTCGGGTGCCGTGTTGTGCGCCGGGTTGCGGTCGAGAAGCGACAGGTGGCCCTGCCAGATGCCCTCGATCCCCGGCAGCTTGGCGAGCCGCAGATAGGAGTTCTTCTCATAAGGCACCGGCGGCTTGCCCGGAATCGTGACCGGCTGCACGCGGCTGTCGGACTGGCCGAGGCCCTTGCGCGGGCCGTTGTTCACGACCACGACCTGGGGCCTGATCGCGCCAAGAAAGGCCGGCGCGCCGGCGCCGTCGAGAGAGCCGTGGCGGCTGGTCTGATAGAGCGTCACGGGCCCGAGCTTGTTGATCGGACAGGCGAGCTCCATCTCCATCTGCCAATCGAGGTCGATCAGGTTAAGGAACCTGAAATTGCCGTAGCTGTGCAGCACGCCGACCATGCGCTGGTTCTCACCGCCGGCGGGGCTCATCAGGGCGGCGTCGTTGCAGAGCGGATTGGGACCGCCGCCCGGCACCGGATTGGTCAGGAACTGCCTGTTCGCGGACACCACCAGCGTCTTCACGCCCTGCATCGCGATCTCGTCGCCCGGCTTGACGATGGTGCGCTTCCCGCCGGCGATCGCCTTGTATTCGTCAAGCCGTCCCTGATCGACCGCGTCGACCGCGCCGCCGTGATCATAGAAGCGCTCGATCGGAATCATCTTTGACAGCGCCGCGAGCCCGCCGGTGTGGTCGCCGTGGAAGTGGCTGATCACCAGGTGATCGATCCTGCGCAGGCCGGCCTTCTGGGTGGCGGCGTAGATGCGCTTGGCGTCGCGGTCGCCGACCGCGTAGCCGGTATCGACCAGCATCGATTCTCCCGACGGCGACACCAGCAAGGTAGCGGCGCCGCCTTCGACGTCGATCCAGGTGATGTCGAGGGTGCGGGGCGCATTCTGCGCGAGCGCAAGCCCCGTGGCGGCCAGCGCCGCAACGGCGAGCGCGGGCCCGGTGACGAATGTCTTCACATGATCCTCCCCGATCTCGCGGCTCGTTGTCCGCCGCGCGCATTGTGTCTGCGCCGTGCTCTAGTGCCCCGTTTCCGAAGTTCGTGATACGTCGCGGCAAGCTCTGACACGAACTTCGGAAACAAAGGGGCACTAGCAACTCTATGATTCTAGTGCCGCTTTTCGATTTGAAGTTCCTGACCGAGTTTGCCGCGCGTGGTGCAGGACCTTCAAATCGGCGGCACTAGGCAGGGGCAGTTGCCTTACACCATAGCATGGGGATGGGCGGTCTACGAGCCGACCGGCGCCACGATCCGCCGGTAGAGATGCCAGGTCGCGTGGCCGAGCACCGGCAGCGTTACCAGGAGCCCAAGGAAGAACGGCAGCGCCGAGAGGATCAGGAGCATCACGATGACCGCCGCCCAGCCGATCATCGGCACCGGGCTCGTGACCACCGCGCGCACGCTGGTGATCATGGCGGTGACGAAATCGACATCGCGCTCGAGCAGCAGCGGAAACGACACCACCGTCAGCGAGAACAGGATCAGCGACAGCGCGGCACCGACCATGTTGCCGACCATCAGGAACAACAGGCCCTCGCTGGTGGTCAGCACCACGGTGATGAACTCATGCAGGCTCGGGAACGAGGCGTTGAGCCCGAGGAACAACGCCACCAGGAGCCGCGCCTGATACATCCACATGATGAAGATGAACAAGGTGACGAACGCCATCCAGGCGATCTCGCTGCGGCTCTTCATCGTGTGCCAGATCGCCGGCAGCGACACCGCCTCGCCTAGCTCGCGCCGACGGCTCACCTCGTAGAGGCCGATCGCGACGAACGGGCCGATCAGCGCGAAGCCCGCCGCCAGCGGATAGGCCAGGTAGATCATGCCGAGCGCGGTGACGCTGAGCACAATGAGTATGCCGCCTGCCGCATAGAGCGCGCCGAAGACGAGGCCGTAGAACGGCATCGCCTGAAAATCGCGCAATCCCTGCCCCAGCGATTCAGCCACATCGGCCGCCGTGATGCGGCGCACGATCGGATCGCTCCTGCCTGCAACGTCGGCCATCGTCTCCTGCCCTGCCCGTCTCGTTGGGCTGATTAGAGGAGCGGGCCGCCCGGGGAGGCTTTGATCAGGATCAATGCGGCTGCCGGTATGCCGGAGGGGAAGCCCTGGCACCCATCGGTCCATACCGGCCCAATGTCTGGATGACTGACCATCAGGAAGGTGCCATAACCACCGCAACAATCATGAGGGAGGCCGCACATGCGTCTCTTGACGTGGGCTGCGCTGCTGGTGCCGGCATTGCTGTCGTCGGCCGCCGTAGCCCAGGAAAGCCGAAACGTCGAAAACCGAAGCGTCAAAGACATGCTGCCGCACTGCGCGGCGGGCCTTGTGCCCAACGCGCAGGATACCGCGGGCGGCCGCTGCGCCGGGATCATGGCGACGCTCTCGTTCGTCAGCCGAGTCCTGCCGGACAATCTCAAATTCTGCCATCCGAGCGCGACGACGCCTGAACTGATGCTGCAAGTCATCGCAAGCTTCGTCGAATCGAATCCGGACGCGAGCGTGCAGGATTTCCGCCTGGTCGCGCTCGCGGCCATGCGGCAGAAATGGCCGTGCCAGGAATAGATCAAGGCAGCGCGCCGACGCAAAGGGCAGCGCGCTTCACATTTGTTGCGTCTCGTGAAGGGAGGATCGTCATGAAGTCGCATGCACTGCCCATAGCCTTGCTCGCTACGCTGTTGGCCACCGCCACCGCGCAGGCTCAGACTCCATCCTGGACGCCGCCGCCCGACAACGTTCGCTGCCCTTCGAAATGGGGTGCCGGTGACGAGCGCGGCGCCGGCAACCACATGAAGCCGCAGAGCGTGCTCAACGCCGTGAAGCTGATCAAGACCGGCGAGGTGTTCGAGCTCGGCCATGTGCTCAACGCCCAGATGCCGCTGTCACCCGGCCGCATCTTCAACATGCAGGTGAAGCGGACGGCGGCTCCCTCGGGAACCAACCGGCGCGCCGGCAACGAGGAGATCATCACCGCGGAGATGGGCCAGGTCGGCACCCAGTTCGACGGCTTCGCGCACCAGAGCCACGACAACGTGCACTACAACTGCTTCAAGACCGCCGACATCGAGACCCGCAACGGCTTCACCAAGCTCGGCATCCACAATGTCGGCATGCTGATGACGCGCGGCGTGCTGATCGACATCGCGGGCTACAAGGGCGTCGAGATGCTCGACATCACCTACGAGGTCAGCGTCGCCGATCTGGAAGGTGCGATGAAGAAGCAGAACGTCACGCTGCAGGCGGGCGATGCCGTCATCATCAACACCGGCTGGGGCAAGCTCTGGGGCAAGGACAACAACCGCTATCGCAGCGGCAACCCCGGCCTCGGCGTGAAGGCCGCCGAGTGGCTGATCGCGAAGGATCCCATGATGCTCGGCGCCGACACCGCGCCGGTCGAGGTCTCGCCCAATCCCGACAAGCTGCT
>DAIUEP010000194.1:0-9563 GCA_036845065.1 Xanthobacteraceae bacterium
ATTTCGCTTATGGTGAATAATCGCGGGTGGCATCCATCCACACAAGCGTCACAGGATGCCTCATATTTGCCTCAAGCGGCGCCGATGAATTTATTGTTCATGACGGGGAACGGTGGGTTTCTTGCAGGGAAAGCGGGGGAAGGCAATTTCGCTGGGCGTCATCATGGCCATCATGGCCATCACGGCCACGTTGGCGCATGCGGACGATATGGCAGAGATGATCTCACGGTACCGACGCGAGCATGGCCTATCCACCGTCAAGACCGACCCACAGCTCACGGCGATTGCCGAACGGCAGGCCAAGGCGATGGCCGCCTCCGGCATCATGGATCACAGCGTGGCCGGCTCGTTCTCCTCCCGGGTCTCCGGGGTGAATGCGAACAGAGCTGCTGAAAACATCGCGGCCGGCACGAAGACCTGGGCGGAGACGTTCCGTATGTGGCAGAACTCGCCGGGCCACAATGCCAACCTGCTGCAAGCGCGGGCCGATATCGTCGGAGTCGCCGTCGCCCGCAATGATCAGACTCGTTACAAGATCTTCTGGGCGATGGTGATCGCGGAAAAGTCGCCGAAGGAAAAAGAGCTCAGAGTTGCGGCACAGCCGAAGGGGAAAGAGCCCAAGGTTGCGGTACAAAAGAGAACAGTGGAGCGCCGCGAGAGCTCCGGGGGCTCTGACAATCCGCTCAGCATGGTCAAGAATTTCGTCTGCAAGTATCTGTGCCAATAGCAGGTGAGGGCGAGGCCTGCTCGCCACGCCGAGGCTTACTCTGGCTTGATGTTCGCCGCCCGCACCACCTGGCCCCACTTCTCGGTCTCCTCGGCAATAAGCTTGGCAAAGTCCCCGGGGGAGCCCGGGAGCGCAGCCCCGCCAAGCTCGGCAAGCCGCGCCTTCAGCTTGGGATCGGCAAGGGCCGCGTTGATTTCCGCGTTGAGCTTGTCGATGATCTCGACGGGGGTTTGCTTGGGGGCGCAAACGCCATACCACCCACTTGCCTCATAGCCTGGCACGACGTCGCCAACCGTCGGCAGATCCGGCAAGGCC
This sequence comes from Xanthobacteraceae bacterium, assembly GCA_036845065.1. Lineage (GTDB taxonomy): Bacteria > Pseudomonadota > Alphaproteobacteria > Rhizobiales > Xanthobacteraceae > VAZQ01. The sequence goes on from DAIUEP010000194.1 coordinate 1,043, forward strand.
TCCGAACGCGCCCCGGTGGTCACCGCGAGCCCGCGCAGCCGTCCGGCCCTGATGTGCTCGATGGACGCAGGCAAGCTGCCGAACATGACCTGCACCTGCCCACCGAGCAGGTCGGTCAGCGCCGGTGCCGCGCCCCGATAAGGCACGTGCACCAGATTGACACCAGCCATCATCTTGAACAGCTCGCCCGCCATGTGGTCGGAAGCCCCGCTGCCCGAGGATCCCATATTGATGGCTCCCGGATTGGCTTTGGCATAGGCGATGAATTCAGCAAGCGTTCTGGCGGGAAACGACGGGTGGACTTCCACGACGTAGCCGCCGCGCATGACGCTAGCCACGGGAGCGACGTCGCGGATAAAGTTGAAACTGAGTTTTTCATACAGTGTTGCATTGATGGCAGCCGCTGTGTTCGCCATGAGAAGCGTGTAGCCATCCGCCGGCGCACGCACGACGGCCTCGGTGGCAAGATTGGTGGCGGCTCCCGCCCGATTTTCGATGACAAATGGCTTGCCGAGACGCTCCGACAACGCCTGTCCGATCAGGCGTGCGATGATGTCGACGGCGCCGCCTGGCGTGAACCCGACGACGAGGCGCACCGGCCGCGCCGGATAGGATTGGGCGTGCGCGACGTGCGGAGCGAACGGCACGGCGGCCGCGCACGTGGCCAGATGCAGGAATTTGCGGCGGGGAGGTGTCATGGGCATGCCTCGTTTTGTTGGTGTGCCTACCTGCGGCTATTGCGCCGCCAGATAGGCGCGCAGCGCCGCCACCACCTGCGCGCCTTCGCCGACCGAGAACATCTGGTGGCGCCGGGTGTCGATGATCGATTGCGTCAGGAGAGTCATGGTTCGGGGAGAATGTATTACGGAGCGCGGACGGAGCCAACAGGTTGGCGCAAACGGGTGCGCGCTAAGAGGGGGCGGCGCAAAATGGGCCGCGATGACAAGCTCTGCGCGATCGGCGTGCCGTAACGGGTTTCGAGAATGCGCCTGACGCGCAACTGCCGTCAGCACGCAGCGCTGTGCTTGGCGTGCCACTTGGGCCCGGGGCCGCGCATATAGTGCCGTTCGGGCCGGTAGGGGTCGAACAGCGCCTTGAATGCAAGGACGACGTGGGCGTAGGCGACGGCGAACCTGATCGTGTCAAGGCCACCGTTGAACGTCACGCTTGTCTTGTTCAGCCCGGCCATGACACGTCTCCAACGGCGTCCACCTATGCGACGCGCTCGTCGATTTTCTCCGCTGAGAACGACGCCGCCGGAGCGGCTGCGCGGAAGCCAGAGTGGGTCATGAACCCAACGACGATCACTTCGACGACGTGATACGTCCCGCTTCTACTTCTGGCGGTCGCGACCTCGGCGCCGCGGATATAGGCGATGGTGCCGTACACGCAGGCGGTTGGGTCGTTCACTTCCTTGTTGACGGCGTTTAACGCGGCTTGCGTGTCTCCGTTGTAGAGCGCGACGTACCGCTCCATCTGCTTCTGCGTGTCGCAGAAGACACCGGTTTCGACCTCGACGGTCTGGGCCCGCGATGGGGCCGACGTCAGCAAAGACAGCGCTGCAACGCACAGCGCACGGTTCAGGATGTTCGTGAACATGGCCGTCTCCCTGCTTGTGCGACGATTGCGCTAGTTAAGTTCCTGGTGATTGCGGTCGTCCGCTCGGGAGACGGCCGGCCCGGAGACCGGCCGCCACCCGGGGGATGCATGGGCTCAGTCCCCGCGGTCGCGCTGGAGCATGAAACGGACCGTCGGATCCGGATCGGAGCCAACGTACTTGCCGGTGATGTCGTACACATCGTGCCGAGGGTTGGTGCTCTTCTGTGCCAGCGCGCCCGAAGCGGTGCCGGCGATCAGAACGAGAGCAATGGCGGTCTTCGTGAACATGGTCGTCTCCTATCGAGGGGTCGCTCACACCTTGCTGGTGTGCGCTCGTATCTAGTGCGATCGAATGCGTGGGGTAAATCAGCCAGCCGTACCGCTACCTTTGGCGGCAAAAAACGTGCGTTTGTGCAGAAAAGCCGGTCAAACAAGGGTTTCGGCCAGTGCGCGCAGGGCGCGGCAGAGGTCCTTGGTCACGGGACTGAAGTCTTTGCGAGCGCTGCAAAGGGAGTTGCACCGATGAATGGCGCAGCGCCGTTAATACTTCGACGGCGCTATAAGTTGCCGTTACTTCGCCGGCTCCAACAGCTCCGCCGCCTGCTGCACGATCGGTTTTGGCGTCGCATAGGCGGCGGCGAGGAGCTTCTCGACCTCGGCGGCATTGAGCGGCTCCAGCTCGAGCTGCAGCTTCTCGGCTTCGGCGATGAAGTCGGGATCCTTCATGGTGAGATCGAAGGCGCGCCGCAATGCGGCGAGACGATCCGCCGGCACGCCGGGCGGCGCCGCCACCGGCCGGCCCGGCTCCTGCCGGATCAGGATCAGGGTGAGCACCTGCTTCTTCACCGGATCGCTGACGAGATCGAGCGCCGCCGGCACGCTCGGCAGATCGGGAAGCTTGTCGAGCCCCATCTGCACGATCACGTTGAGGAGCTTGTCCTTGATCCAGTGCGGGCGCGACGCCTTCATGGTCGACCACGACAGCCCGCAGATGCCCTCCGCCTCGCCGCGCTCGATCGACATGGTGAGGCCGGCGCCGGGATCGTAGCCGATGATCGGCTTGAACTTGGTGCCGATCAGTGCGTTGAGCACGCGCGGCATGATCGCGGTGTTGGTCGGCGCCGCGGCCGCCGCCACGATCACCTCGCGTTGTTGCGCCTGTTGGATGGTCTTGATCGGGCTGGTGTGCCAGGTCGCGCACACGTTCTGCAACTTGCCGATCGAGCCCAACCAGTTGAGCCTGAGCGCGTCGTAGCGCGCGCCCGGATGGCCGAACAGCGGATCCATCGGCACGTTGTTGGGGAATGCCCCGATGGTCAAGCCGTCCTTGTCGACGGTGGTGTAGAGCGCGGCCGCGGCCGCGAGCCCCGACGCCGCCGGCTGATTGCGCGGAATGATCGAGGGCTGACCCGGGATGTGCTTGCCGATGTGACGGGCGAGAGCGCGATAATAGGCGTCATAGCCGCCGCCCGCGCCGCCGCCGATCAGGAGGTTGATCTGCCGGCCCTTGTAGAAGTCCTCGACCGATTGCGCGGACGCGGGCGATTGCAGAAGCGTCGCCACCGCGGCGCAGGCGAGTGAACTTGTTATTCGGGGAAGAATTGTCATCAGAGTCTCCACAACCTTGGCGTCGTCCCCGCGAATGCGGGGACCCATATTCCAGAGCCGGTGGTTATGGGCCCCCGCCTTCGCGGGGGCGACAGTCACTCTATTGCTAACGCGTCCTGTAGTTTCTATCGCGTCCCGTACTTGCGTGCCATTGCGGCAAAGAAGCCTTCCTGTCGCAGGCCGTCGATCAGCGCCAGGTCCATGTAGTCCGCAAGCCTGGTGCTGCCGGCGCCGCCGATTTGCGCGATCACGTTCTCGGCGCCCTTAATGGAGGGTTCCATGTTATGCGGCGTCTGCAGCTTGAAATCGGTGTAGCTGATGTCGACGATCTTGCTGTCGGTGAGCTTGAGCTCCTTCGCCAGCACCTCCTTGGCGAGCCTCTCGTTGGTGAGCGCGAGGTGATTGCCCTCGATTGCGGCCTTGAGGAAGCGGCTGACGAGCGCGGCGCGTTCCCTAAGGTCGCTGCGCTTGATCACGACGCCGCTGAACAGCCACGGGATCTGCTCGGCGACGAGATCGACCAGCACGTGGACACCGTCCTCGCGCGCCAGGCTCGCAACCGGCTCGTTGATGGCGGAGGCTTTGATCTCGCCTGACTTGAGCGCCGCGAGCCGTCGCGTCGCGCCGCCATATTCCTTGAGCGTGATGTCGGCACGCGTGAGCTTCAGCCGTTCGAGCGCGAGCGTGACGGTGGAGTCGCTCTCGGAGCCGAATGTGCTCACTCCGACGACGCCGCCCTTGAGGTCGGCGGCGGTGCGCACGCCGGCCGCCGAGAAGAACGTGAAGCGGATCACGTTGCTCATCGAGGCGACCAGCCGCAGATCGCCGCCCGCGCGATTGGCGTGCACCACCGAGGAGAGCCCGACCCGCATGAGGTCGAGTTTTCCGGCCTGCAGCTCCTGCGCGCCGCGGCTGCCGCCGCCCATGTTGACGAGCTCGACGGCAAGCCCATTGGCGGCGAAGAAGCCGCCCGCCTGCGCCACCCAGAGCGGCAGCACGGTGTTGACCGCATCCGACATGCCGACCCGGAGCGGGGTGAGCGGCCCTTGGGCGGCGGCGGGGAGGGCGGGAAGCGCGCAGAGGGCAAGCAGCAGGGCGACGACGGGCCGACACGGTGCCGCGCAACCTTGGGTCATGGGCTTATCCTCCCGAGGACCTTTCGGCGTGTGCCGCCCGCCCAGGTCGATGGCCAGCATCCAGTAAACACCAAGGCGTCCCGCGGGCAAGAATCTTTGTCGCCAATCTTTGCCACCGTATTGCCGCTCATCGCCCGACCGACTACCCTTCGGTCTATCTTGGACTGGATTGCAACCAAGCCAATGAAAGGCCGCATCATACAAACGGCCACAGGGAGGAAGATCATGAAAGTCTCGTCTATCGCCGGTACCGCTCTCGCTGCATTGCTGGCCGCAACCGTGCTGACGCCGGTGGGCGCCGCCGACATGACCCACGAGCGTGCGCTCAGCGCCGCCAAGGAACCGCACAACTGGCTGCTCCACTACAACAACTACGAGGGGCATCGGTTCTCGCAGCTCAAACAGATCAATCTCGACACGGTGAAAAACCTGAAGCCGGTCTTCAGTGTCGCGCTCGAGGGGATCGAGGGCGCCGGCACGCGCAACAAGACCGGCAATCTCGAGGCGACGCCGATCGTCGAGGACGGCATCATGTACGTCCCCAACGGCTGGGGCGTCGTCTACGCCTACGACGTCTCCAGCGGCAAGAAGGCCACGCTGCGCTGGAAGTTCGATCCGGAGACCAATCGCGCATGGGCGGCCGACGTGGCCTGCTGCGGCGTCAACAACCGCGGCGTGGCGCTGTGGAAGGACAAGGTCATCTCGATCTCGCTCGACGGAAGGCTGTTTGCGATCGACAAGGCGACCGGCCAGAAGGTCTGGGAGCGCAAGGTCGCCGATCCGGCGCTCGGCGAGACGCTCACGCATGCGCCGCTGGTCGTGCGTGACGTCGCGATCGTCGGCACTGCGGGGGGCGAGTACGGCATCCGCGGCTTCATCGAGGGCACCGATCTCAAGACCGGCGAGCGGCTGTGGCGCACCTACACCATTCCGGGCGCCGGCGAGCCCGGCAACGAGACCTGGAAGGACGGCCAGGAGCGCTGGAAGCACGGCGGCGCGTCGGTCTGGGAGACGGCCACCTACGATCCGGAGACCGACACGTTCTACCAGGGCATCGGCAACGCCGGCCCTGACTATGATCCGGAATATCGGCCCGGCGACAACAAGTGGGCGGCGAGCGTGCTCGCGATCAACCCGGCCGACGGCAAGATCAAGTGGGGCTTCCAATACACGCCCAACGATCCTTATGACTTCGACGAAATCTCCGAGCACCCGATCATCAACACCAAGGTCAACGGTGAGGATCGCAAGCTCGTCGTGCACGTGGCGCGCAATGGCTTCTACTACGCCCTCGATCGCACCAATGGCTCATTTGTGCTTGGCAAGCAGTACACCGATCAGTTGACCTGGACAACCGGCCTCGATCCGAAGACCGGCAAGCCGCTCAACTACGATCCGACCAAGGATGTGCAGACCTACAGCGTGGGCAGCCACGGTTCGCGCGCCAATCCGCAGGGCAAGACCTGCCCGTCCAACACCGGCGGCAAGAACTGGCCGCCCGGCGCCTACAATCCCGAGCTCAATCTCCTGTTCATCACCTCGGTCGAAGGCTGCAACGAGATCGAGACCAACGAGCAAAAGAGCTTTGTGGACCAGGGCGGCCCGCTGGTGCCGCGGACCCGCTTCGACGGCGGCCGGGTGCGGAGCATCGAAAAGCGCCACGGCAGCATGAAGGCGATCGATCCGACCACCGGTGAGATCAAGGCGGCGATCAAGTTCCCCTTCCTGCCGTATTCGGGGGTACTGGCGACCGCCGGCAATATCGTGTTCACCGGCCACCTCGACGGCACCTTCGCGGCCTACGACGCCAAGACGCTGCAGGAGCTGTGGAGCTACAACGTCGGCTCCGGCATCAATGCGCCGGCGATCACCTACTCGGTCAACGGCAAGCAATATGTCGCCGTGCTGGTGGGCTCGCGCCAGCGCGACGCCGTCCTCCTGGAGACGCCCGAGCTCAAAGGCGTGGCCATGACCCACATGCTGTACGTGTTCGGACTGTAGCGGCGGAGACATCGTTCGCGACGAGCCGGCGGCTGGCTGTGCACTGCATGGCCGCCGGCCGACACGCTGCTTTTTTGAGCGGCCTGCACCACATTCGACATTTTCAACGGAGATATTTCGGTCGATATGTCTTCGGTCGGCATGTCCGGCATGCGGCGTGCTGAACGACGGAGGCCCGCGATGCTGCTGCGAAGCCTGTCTCAAGCGATCGTCCTGGCTCTGGCGGCCTGGATAGTGCCCACCGGGGCGCAGGTGCTCGATCTTGGGAAGTACCCGGACCTGAAGGGCCAATGGCGGCGGGCCCCCGTGCCGGGCGCGGTCGGGCAGCCGCCGCACGATCCGAGCAAGCCGTTCGGCCGCGGCCAGGAGGCGCCGCTGACGGCCGAATATCAGGCGATCTTCGAGGCGAACCTCAAGGATCAGTCGGAGGGCGGGCGCGGCAATGATGTCACCCGCGTCTGCCTGCCGAACGGCATGCCGCGAGCGATGTCGGCCTATGAGCCGCTCGAGATCATCATCACGGCGGACGTCACCTACATCCTGATCGACCATATCGAGCACACGCGCCGCATCTATACGGACGGCCGCGCCTGGCCCGCGACCATCGAGCCGAGCTTCATCGGCACCTCGATCGGCCAATGGATCGACGAGGACGGCGACGGCAAGTACGACGTGCTCGCGGTCGAGACCCGCGGCTTCAAGGGCCCGCGGGTCTACGATGCCAGCGGGCTGCCGCTGCACGCCGACAATGCCTCCGTCATCAAGGAGCGGATCTATCTCGACAAGGCCAATCCCAACCTGCTGCACGACGAGATCACCACCATCGACAATGCGCTGACGCGGCCGTGGACGGTGATGAAGAACTTTCTGCGCGTCGCCGGGGCGCGCCCGGTGTGGCGCGAGTGGATTTGCGCCGAGGGCAACAACCACGTCGAGATCGGCGGGCAGCCCTATTTCCTGAGCGCCGACGGGCTGCTGATGCCCACCAAGAGGGGTCAGGCGCCGCCGGATCTGCGATATTTCACCCCATCCACCAAATAGGTGACGTCGGCGCTGGCGAGCTTGGCCTAATGAGACTGGCTTAACCGCCCCAGCGCATCGCTGGCTTGCGCTTGGCGCTCTGGCCGCAATGCGCAGCAAAGTGCTACGACCCTCCGGGCCTTGCCGGGAACAAGTCCAATGAACGCGCCTGTGAGCGCCAAGGGCGAAGGCCCGGGCGCGCAGATCGAATCGTCCCAGATCGAGTCGCCTTATGCGTGGCTGCGGCTCGCCACCGCGCTGGCGCTTGGCACGATCGGCAGCATCGGCATGTGGTCGTTCGTGGTGGCGCTGCCGGCGGTGCAGGCGGGTTTCGGCGTCGGGCGCGGCGACGCGTCGCTCGCCTTCACCCTGACCATGATCGGCTTCGGGCTCGGCGGCGTGGCGATGGGCCGTTTCGCCGACCGCTGCGGGATCGTGTGGCCGGTGGTCTGCGGCGCGCTCATGCTCGGCTGCGGCTATGTGCTGTCTGGGGTCGCGGGCAACATCACCCAGTTCGCGCTGGCGCAAGGGCTGATCGGGCTCGGCAGCTCGGCGACGTTCGGCCCGCTGATGAGCGACATCTCGCACTGGTTCGCGCGCCGGCGCGGCATCGCGGTCGCGCTCGCCTCCTGCGGCAACTATCTCGCCGGCACGCTGTGGCCGCCTCTGGTGCAGTCTTTCATCGCGAGCGAAGGCTGGCGCGCGACCCAGATCGCGATCGGTCTCTTGTGCATGGCCACCATGCTGCCGCTTGTTCTGGTGATGCGCCGCCCGACGCCACGCTCATCCACGCATGGGGTCGCCGCCGCGGCTGGCCCTGGCGATTCGCTCGGCGTCTCGCCGAACACTCTGATGGTGCTGTTGTGCATCGCGGGCGTGGGCTGCTGCGTCGCCATGGCGATGCCGCAGGTGCACATCGTCGCTTATTGCGGCGACCTCGGTTATGGGCCCGCCCGCGGTGCCGAGATGCTGGCCGCCATGATGGGCTTCGGCATCGTCAGCCGCATCGCGTCCGGCTTCATCGCCGACCGCATCGGCAGCCTGCAGACGCTGCTCGCCGGCTCCATGCTGCAGGGCGTCGCGCTGTTTCTCTATCTGTGGTTCGACGGCCTCGTGTCGCTCTATGTGATCTCGGCGCTGTTCGGCCTGTTCCAGGG
>DAIUEP010000195.1:0-9527 GCA_036845065.1 Xanthobacteraceae bacterium
GCCTGATTGACCTTGTCCCAGGCTTCCGCAATGCGCAGCATCCGGCCGCGATCGGCCGCGGCGAGGCGATTGGCGAGCCATTCGTTGACGGCGTCGATGAAGCTCGCGAGCCGCTGCGGCTCGAAGCCGCCGAGCGCGTCGCCCAGGGCATGCAAGGCCTGCGGATCGACCGCCGGGAGCCGATCGAGCAGATCGACCACGCGCTTGCGCAGCGCCAGGGCCGGGCCCTCGAGCAAGGTCAGGGCGCGCCCGATGCTGCCTTCGGCGAGTGACGCAGCCTCGCGCAGCTCAGGGTCGCTGGCGTCGCGGCCAAGCGCCAAGGCGGCGCCGCTCGCAACATCGGCTTGCGACAATGGCCTCAGCGCCAGGCGGCGGCAGCGCGAGCGGATCGTCGGCAGCAGGCGGGCCGGTGCGTGGCTGATCAGCAGCAGCAGGGCGTTGGGAGGAGGCTCCTCCAGAATCTTCAAGAGGGCATTGGCGGCCTGCGGGTATTGCAGCTCGTCGGCGGTGTCGACAATGCAGACCCGCCAGCCCCCCTCGCCCGCCGTCGATCCGAAGAACGGCACCGTGCGGCGCACGTCGTCGACCCGGATCACGGTGTAGAGCTTGCCGGTCTTCTCGTTGACGACCCGTTCCAGCACCAGGAGATCGGGATGGCCTTGGGCGGCGATGCGCCGCACCGTGCGATCATCGTCCGGCAGCGCAAGGGTCTTCGCTTTGCGCAATGCGGGCGCCGCCGGATCCGGGTTGGCGAGCACAAAGCGCGCCATGCGATAAGCCAGCGTGGCTTTGCCGATGCCGCTCGGGCCGCCGATCAGCCAGGCGTGAGGAATGCGGCCGCTGCGATAGGCCTCGAGCAGCGTCTGCTCGGCGTCGGCATGGCCGAACAGCGCAGTGGTCTCGCGCGGGTGCGGCGGCTCGGCATCATTCCTGGCGTCCGCATCGCCAGCGCTCACGAGGCCACATCCCCGATGACGATCGGTGCGGTCGCGGGGTCGAGGCGATCGCTGACCACCTTCCAGATCCGGTCAGCGACGGTGGCGCTGGGCGCGCTGGCATCGATCAACACGCAGCGGTTCGGCTCGCTGAGCGCCAGCAGGCGGAACGCGTCACGGAGCTTTTCGTGGAACTCGACCGACTCCTGTTCGAACCGGTCAGCGGCCTCGTCGCCGCGCCGCGCGCGCGCGCGCTCAAGTCCGATCTCGGTCGCGACGTCGAGAATGAAAGTGATGTCGGGCTTGAGGTCGCCGACGGCAATGCGCTCGAGCCCCTGGATCAATTTCGGGTCCACATTGCCGAGCGCGCCTTGATAGACGCGAGTGGAGTCGGAGAAGCGGTCGCTGATCACCCAGCGACCGCGCTCAAGCGCGGGCAGGATGGTATGGCGGATGTGGTCGTCGCGCGCGGCCGCGAACAGGATCGCTTCGGCATGCGGACCGAACGGCTTGGCCGCGCCCGACAGGATGACGTGGCGGATGATCTCGGCTCCCGGCGAGCCGCCCGGTTCCCGCGTGAGCACCACGCCAACGCCGAGCGCGCGCAGCCGCTGCGCCAGCAGCGAGGCCTGGACCGACTTGCCGGTCCCCTCGCCCCCCTCAAACGTGATGAATCGTCCGCGCATAGCGTTGCAGTTCTGGCGATCACAGGAATCCTGATCTGCCATGCGTGCGGCATCGCAGACGGGGGATGTGGAAGGCGTACTATAGCCTCTGCACGCCGGCGCGGAACAGCCCGTACAGGAGCTCGCTGGCGGCGTCCCAGGCGCGCCCCGGAATCGTACCGGTACCGACGTCCTCCGCCGCTTCAAGCGGCACTTCGAGCACCATCGAATCGCCGCGCCAGATCTTCAGGGTTCCGATCTTGCGGCCCTTCTGCACCGGCGCCTGCACGGGGCCGGAATAGACCACGCGCGCCGTAATCTTCTCGCGCACGCCGCGCGCCATCATCAGCCGCACCGGCCGCTGCGCCACCAGCGGCACATTGCGCCGGTCGCCGCCGAAGGTCTTGGCATCGGCAATGACCTGGCCTTCCTCGAAAAGGGGACTGAGCTGGAAGTTGTGGAAGCCCCATTCGAGCAGCTTCTTGGCTTCGTCCGCGCGTTCCTTCTCGCTTTTGAGACCGTTGACAACCACGATCAGGCGCAGCCCGTTCTGCACCGCCGAGCCGACCAGGCCATAGCCGGCCTCCCTGGTGAAGCCGGTCTTCAAGCCGTCGGCGCCGATATTCATCGCGAGCAACGGATTGCGGTTGAACTGGCGGATCTTGTTGAAGGTGTATTCGCGCTCCGAATAGTAGCGGTAGTAGTCGGGATAGGTCTGCACGATGTGCTGCGCGAGCTTGGCCAGCTCTCGCACCGTCATGAGCTGCCTGGGGTGGGGCAGCCCGTTCGAGTTGCCGAATGTGGCCTTGTCCAGTCCGATCTGGCGCGCCCGCTGGGTCATCAGCTCGGCGAACTTGTCCTCGCTTCCGGCGAGACCCTCCGCCAGCGCAATGGCGGCATCATTGGCCGACTGGATGATCAGGCCATGCAGGAGATCGTCGATCGAGACCCGGCTGTGGATCGGGATGAACATGCTCGACGTGCGCGAGGGGGCGCCACCCGTGCGCCAGGCGTTCGTGCTGACGATGAATTCATCGGTCGGCTTGCGCCGACCCTCCTTGATCTCGTTGAAGACCACCTCCGCCGTCATCATCTTGGACAGGCTGGCGGGAGGAACGAGCACATCGGCGTTCTTCTCGAACAGCACGCTGCCGCCGTCCGCCTCCAGCAGGATGGCGTTCGGGGCGGCGGTCTGGAACGGCTCGCCTGGCTTGGGTGCAGGTGCGGCGATCGCGGCCACGCCGGCCAGCCCAGCGGCCAGCAAACCAATGCAAAGCGCCCGCCGTTGCAAGCTGACAATCATCCTGGTCATGACCGTTGAAGGGGACGACCCGTGGCCATCATGTTCCTCACCTGACGCCCCCGCCCCTGCATAGCAAGCGACCTGCGCCGAAATCAATGCCGCGGATGCCGCACGGCGCCCGTCCAGTGGACAATCGAAACCGCTGCCCGCTCAATAAAGGCCGCGGCCTGTTATCAGCCCATAGGCAGGCAGAGGCTCACCCGAGGTTGGCGCGCTTGGCGTCCGAACCACCGGGCGCAAGGCATCTTGCGCCGCCGGCCGTTGCGGTGCCCGTGGAGCCCCGAGGGCCAACGACCGCTCGGCCCCTTCTCGCCCGCCCGATTTCTCGTTGCTTGATGGCAGCGCGAACGGCTTGGCGGCCGCCACCCGCGCGACCGAGGGTGGCGGGGCCGGGCTGCCGTGGCGCAACGTGGCCATCAGCATACGGTCGTCACTGCCCGTGAGCGGGGCACGGCCGACATATTCGATCCGGACCCGGGCCAAGCCCTGGGCATAGAAATCGAGCGCCTTGGCGGCCCCGATCGAGAGGTCGACCACGCGCTCCCGGGCGTAGGGGCCCCGGTCGTTGAGCCGCACAATGATGGAGCGGCTATTGGCAAGATTGGTGACGCGCAGATAGCTCGGCATTGGCAAGGTCGGATGAGCCGCCGAAATGCCATTCATATCAAACACTTCGCCGTTGGCCGTCGGCTTGCCGTGGAAATCCGGGCCATACCAGGAGGCGATGCCTTCGGCGCGGTAGTTCGGGTCCTCGGCGGGGACATAGGTGCGGCCGTTCTGCTGGTAGGGCCGGCCAATCTTGTAGCTGCCGGCACCCTTCGGTTCTCCGTCGTCGACCAGGTGCTTGCTGACCGGGGTGGTGGCGGCCGGTGGGGACGTCAGCGGGGAGGTGAGGGTCCGGAATGGCTCCGACGTTGAACATGCACCGAGACCGCCCGCGGCAAGCGCGAGCGCGCCCAGACGCGTCAAGCAAACGCGCCTCAACCGGCCAAATCCTGCCCCCCAGGCTCGACCCATATAGCCCCGTGTAGCCCCGCGCCAGCGTACCGCGTACCGGCTTACCCCTCTTCGGTTACCATATCGCCCTGCGATCGCGGCCGGAATGGGGCTGGACCAGCTGGGGATATGTCGGTTGGTAAATTCCGCCTTTGCGACCTGTGGATGATTTGGACTTGCGGGCTTGCGGCCCTATTGCAGCTCCTCGCACACGTCGATCACCGGCGCCGTCTCCGGATAGCCGGCAAGGCGCATCTCGTCGCGCGTGAGCTTGCTCAGTCCTCCCAGCATCCGCATGCACACCACGTCGAGCAACTCCATCAGGGGCATCATCGCGAATCGGGTGTTCCAAATTCGGGCTGTCCGGTCGACAGCGGCGGATACGACCCGCGACCCGTCCGGGCTGAACGACGCAAACCAGACTTCATCCTCGTGCCCGCGCAGGACCGTGATCTCTCGCGCGGTCGCGGCCTCCCAAATCCGCACGGTCTTGTCCTCGGACGCTGTGACGATGCGCGAGCCATCGCGGCTGAACCAGGCGGAGATGACGCCCGCCTCGTGCCCCCGCAGGATCGCAATCTGCCGGCGCGTGGTGGCATCCCAGATCCATGCCGTGGTGTCCCAAGACGCGGTCACGATACGCCGACCGTCGGGGCTGAAGGTCGCGGAATGGACCGGCGACTCGTGGCCTTGCAGAGCCCCAACCTTCTCGCCGGTCTGGGCATCCCAGATGAACGCGTTCTTGTCCCAGGCGGCGGTGAGCACCTGTTTTCCGTCGGGGCTGAACACGGCGGAGTAGACCTTGTCCTCATGACCGCGCAGGACCGCAACCTCCTTGCCGGTTTGAACATCCCAGATGCGCGCGGTCTTGTCCTCCGAGGCGGTGACGATTCTCGTGCCGCTCGGATTGAAGGCGGCAAAGACGACCGGCCCGTCGTGCCCTTCCAGCACCGCGATCTCCTTGCCGGTGGCGGCCTGCCAGATCCGCGCGGTCTTGTCGGTGGCGGCCGTGACGATGAGCGACGCGTCTGGGTTGAACGCAGCCGAGGGCACCCTGCCCGAATGCCCGCGCAGAATGATCGGATCCTTCCCGCCCGCGAGCACCAAGGGCTCGTCCTTCTCCGACGGCGCGTCCCAGATCCGAGCGGTGCTGTCGTTCGACGACGTCAGGATTTTTGACCCATCCGGGCTGAAGGTGGCCGACATCACGCCGCCGCTGTGCCCTTCCAGAAGCCCGATCTGCTTGCTGCCGGCGACGTCCCATACCCGCACCGTCCGGTCGCGCGACGACGTCACGACATGGGCCCGATCCGGGCTGATGGCCGCGGACGTGACCTGGTCCTCATGGCCGCGAAGCACCATCAGCTCCTTGCCACTTGTCGCGTCCCAGATGCGCGCCGTGCGATCCATCGAGCTGGTGACGACCCAGCCGCCGTCGCCGCTGAAGCTCGCCGCGGAGACCCGCCCCTCGTGCCCGCGCAGCACCAGTTTCTGATTTGCTGTATTGGCGTCCCAGATGCGGGCGGTGTTGTCGAATGCCCCGGTCACGATTTCCGAGCCGTCCGGACTGAAGGCCGCGGACATGACTTGTTGGTCGTGGCCTTCGAGCGCGGCGATTTCCTTGCCGGTCGCGGCGTCCCAGATGCGCGCGCTGTGATCTTCCGAGGCCGTGACGATGCGCGTGCCTGAGCGGTTGTAGCGGGCGGTGTGGACCTCACGCGAATGCCCGCGCAACACGGCGATCTCCCTGCCGGTGTTGGCGTCCCAGACGCGCGCGGTCTTGTCCCAGGACGCGGTCACGACGCGGGCGTCGTTGGGGCTGAAGGAGGCGTACCACACGCCCGCCTCATGGCCCTTGAGCAGGGCGAGCTCCTGGCCACTGCGAGCATCCAGCACGCGCGCGGTATTGTCCCACAACGCCACGACAACCTTCGATCCGTCGTTGCTGAAGACCGCCGACATGAATGCGCCCGCACCGGCGCGCAGGGTCGCGATCTCCGCGCCGGTGGTCGCGTTCCAGATCCGCGCGGTATTGTCCCACGACGATGTGACGATCCGCGTTCCATCACGGTCGAAGGCGACGTGAGTCACGACGTCGCTGTGTCCACTCAGATTGAAGCGCCAGCTCACCTGTGAAACCGCAGCCGCAAGTGCCGCCAGCGCGGGCGACGTTGCGGCTGGCGCACGCTTGCGCTTGAGATCGAGGCGCGCGCCGAAGGTCGCCAGCCTGAGCGCGCCGTCGGCGTTGCCGCGCAGCCGCTCGACCGAGGAGAGGCCCGCCAGCAGATTGATTCGGCCGTGCTCGAGCTCAAGCTCCTGCGCGAGATTGACCTGGCGTTGCCACCATCCGAGCGCGAGGCCGGCGACGACGACGAGCGCCATCGCGGCCAGCATCCAGCGCGCCGTGCGCTGCAGGCGAGCGGTGCGCGACTGCGCGGTCGCGATCTCGGCGAGCCTAGCCTGCTCGCGCGCGAGCGCTTCCTCCTTCGCCCTGCGCTCGGCTTCCTCGCGCGCCCGGCAGGCCGCGAGATAGTCGGCACCTTCGGCGCCGAGGCGCTTGCGGAAATCGTCGCGCAGCGCCAGCCGATCGGCCGCCGAGAGGCGCTCGGCGCGGTGATCAAGCCACGCCTCGTGGCGTCCGTTGCGCGCCCACTCGGCCGCGGCGCGCTCGACCACGTCGACGACCTTGAGATCCTCCGCATCCGCCTCCAGCCAGGCGGTGAGCGCCGGCCACTGCCGCAACAGGCTCTCGTGCGCGACCTCGATGACATCGATGCCGTTGCGCCGGTCGGCAACGAACAGCCGTGTTCCGACCAGCCGCTCGACGATGGCGCGCGAGCCTTCCGGGATCTCGTCGCGCCGCGCCACGCGCCGCATCGGCACGCCGCTCTCCGGGTCGATGCGCGCGAGCCATGGAATGAATGCGGCGCGCATGGCGGCAAGCTGCGCCTCCTTGGCGGCCGGGATTGCGGGCGCGCGGCCGGGCTCTGCAAGCGCGCCCGCGATCGCCGCTTCGATCGAGCCCTGCACGCCGCCGACCTTCTGATAGTCGGCGAGCGTCAGATCGCCGTCACTGCCAAAGTCGGCGTAGAGGCGCTCGAGCGTGAAGGCCAGGAGCGGCAGCGCATCGGCGCCCTGGGCGTCGGCAACCAGCTGCTCGGTGAGGGCCGGATCGATCGAAAGCCGCCCGCCCGACTCGACGACCCGATGCGCGGGTCCTTCGACCACGCTCTTGAACTCGGACGGCGCGATCGGCGGCAGGTTGAACAGATCCTGCTTGACCGACAGGAGATGCGGCTCCGCCTGCAGAAGCTCGTAGCGATCCGAGCGCATCGTGGCGAGCACGAGGATCCGGCGCGCGGATGTCTCGTTTGCGGGCGCGAGGACCTGCGCAAGCTGCTCGAGGAACGTGCTGGCCTCCGCAGCCCCCTCCGGATTGAACAGCTCCTCGGCCTGATCGATCGACAGGATGATGGCGGGGGCGGCCTGAGTCTCGTCGAGGCTGACCAGCCGGCGCGTTGCGAGCACCGAGAGCTCGTCAAGGAGCGCCCCGAGACCGCCCTCGGCCAGCGCCACCTTGATCCGGCCCGGCGAGCGCTTCTCGCCGAGCCGTTCGAACGCGCCGGAAAGCGCCATCGCCAATCCGGAATTGCCGCTGATGACCGCCGATTCCGGGCGGATCGGCGGCAACGGCAGGAACGATACGTCGTCGCGGGCAAGCCGCGGCCACAGGCCAGCGCGCAGGAACGAGGATTTTCCCGAGCCCGACGAGCCGAGCACGACCAGGAGCTTTTCGACGCCGCCCTCGATCAGGCCGCGGATGCGATCGAGGCCGCGCACGATCATGGCATCGCGGCCAAAGAAGATCGCAGCGTCCTGCGGCTCGAGCGCGCGCAGGCCCGGATAGGGCGCACGATTGCGCTCATTCGGCGGTGGCCATGGAAAGCTGTGTGCATCGAGGCCGGCGCGCTGCAGGCCGCGCCGCAGCAGCTCGAGCCCAGTCTCACGGAAGGCAACCTTCTGGTGCTGCACTCCGACGTCGACCTCGAAGGTGCGGAAGCGATCCTCGCCGACGAGCTCGCACAGCTGCCATTCCGCCGTCATCTCGACCGGCAGGCGCTCGATCGGCACCGGCTCGATGGTCAATCCGAAAATGCACTTGTGCAGGCTCTTCGCCAGCAGGAACTCGGCCAGGCACCATTTGGAATCGAGCCAGGCCGGGGAGACGAGAAACAGCACAGCCTCGCAACGGTCAGCCGCCGCCTTCAGCGCATGTTGCCATTGCACGCCGGGCACCAGGCCGCGCTCGGGATCGATGTCGAGAAAGACGTCGTTGCGGAAGCCCTGCTCATAGAGCCAGTCGCGCAACGCCAGCGCGGCCGCGTTGTTTGCGCTCGAATGGCTGATGAACAGTCGCGCCACGGACCCGCCAGGCTGAAGGAAATGGACTACCGTCTGGTAGAAAATAGATGAGGTATCAGCCGGTAGCAATGAATGAGGTGGCGAGGTGCCAGCCACCTGTGGCGCCGTGCCTATATCCTAGGCAAACGGCTCCATTTTGGGGACAAGTCCCTTTCTGGCGAGCTCCGCGACGAACATCGCGTGCACGCGTGCATCCTGGTCGCGGTACTCGATCTGGTTGCCGCCCTTCTTCATGTCCTGGTCGATGCGGGCATAGACGCGGCGCATCTGCTCGGTGAGCGGATAGCGGACGCTGCCTTGCGTGAACGCGATATAGCGCACCGGCTCGGCGCCGCTGTTGAAATGCTGGTGGAACATCATGTCTGGCGGCGCGAACACCCAGCCGGGCCCCCAGTCGACCCGCGTCATCTCCTTGTCGCCCTCATAGAACAGCAGCGAATAGCCTTCGCCAGAGATAATGTAGACGTGCACGTCGGGCGCATGCCGGTGCGCCTTCTTGTAGGTGCCGACCGGCATCTCCGAGATGTGACAGTGAAGCACGCCGTCAGCGAGGATCACCTGGATGTGCGAGGCGCCGGCGCCGCGCGCGCCCCATTCGTGCAGCTTGAAGCGCCGCGCATCGGGCAGGAAATTCGTCTCCCACATGTGCTTGCCGGGCTTGATCGGGATGAAATCGCCCTCGCCCGAAAAGTGCGCTTGCGCGCCCTCGCGCTCGGGAAACACCGCCGGGTTGTCGAACACGAACTTTTCGTTGTGAAAGAGATTGAGCACCGCCGGAAGATTGCACGAGACCGCGATCCGCGCCGGCTCGCGGCCGGAGGTGTTGAACAGCTGATAGCGTGTGTTCAAGGGCGGCGCGAACACGCTCGCCGGTCCCCATTCGAACTGATGCCGCTCGCCCGCGTAGCGATCGACCGTCGCGCTGCCGTGGCCGGACAGCACATAGAACGCCGCCTCGAAGATGTGCTGCTGCGGCGCGGTGCGGCCGCCGGGCGGGATGTCGAGCAGGAACACCGTCATGCAGTCGCCGCGGCCTTTGACATGCACGATCGCGCCATTGACGCCGTAGCGCGGCCACGGCCTGGTCTCGACGCCCAAGAGATCGAGCCCGAAATCCTCATGGATCGGCACGCCCTCGCGCCGGCTCCAATCGAGATAGGGATCGACCATGTACTTGCCGGCCGGGATGGTCACGTCGGCCATGCG
>DAIUEP010000196.1:0-9488 GCA_036845065.1 Xanthobacteraceae bacterium
TCGTGCTCGGTGTGCGGCGACTTCCAGGCCCGCCGCATGAACGCGCGCTACCGCGGCAAAGATCGCCAGGTGCGCCATGTGCACACGCTGAACGGCTCCGGCGTCGCGGTCGGCCGCGCGCTCATCGCGGTCATGGAGACCTATCAGCAGCAGGACGGCTCGATCGCGGTGCCGGACGTGCTGCAGGGCTACATGGGCGGCCGCAAGACCATCGAGCGGGCATAAGTAGCCCATGCGCATCCTGGTCACCAACGACGACGGCATCCACTCCGACGGCCTCGACGCCTGCGCCGAGATCGCGCGCGCGCTCTCCGACGACGTCTGGATCGTGGCGCCCGAATACGACCAGTCCGGCGTGTCGCATTCGCTCTCGCTCAACGATCCGCTGCGGCTGCGCCCGGTGGGCGAGCGCCGCTTCGCGGTCAAGGGCACGCCGACCGACTGCGTCATCATGGGCTCGCGGCATATCCTCAAGGATCACCGGCCCGATCTCGTGCTGGCGGGCGTCAATCGCGGCCGCAACGCGGGCGAGGACGTGATCTATTCCGGCACGGTCGCGGGCGCGGTCGAAGGCACGATCCTGGGCGTTCCCTCGTTCGCGCTGTCGCAGTCCTACAATTCGCGCAGCGGCGAGCCGCCGCACTGGGCGACGGCGATCCGCAACGCGCCCGATATCATCCGCCGCTCGCTCGATGCCGGCATCCCGAACGACGTCTTGATCAACGTCAACTTCCCCAATTGCACGCCAGCGCAGGTGAAAGGCATCGCGGTCGCCTCCCAGGGCCGCAACCGCCAGGAGCGCCTGCAGATCGAGTCGCGCTACGACGGCCGCGGCAACGCCTATTACTGGATCGCCTATGTGCGCGCGCGCGGCGCGCCGCCGCAGGACGGCACCGACATCTCGGCGCTCGCCGATAACCGCATCACGGTGACGCCTTTGCGCCTCGACATGACCGACGAGCCGTTCATGACCAAGCTCGCCGAGCTGTTTCATCAATAGCGTCTGTCCGGCGACGGACTTGGATTGTCACGGCTGCGCTACCTATATGTCGTGGAGCCCCGCACACGAACAAGCAACAGAAAGGGGGCGGGCGTGACCAAACAACCAGATGCCGATGACGACGTCGGCCGCATGCAGTTCCTGCTTGATCTGCGCCGGCGCGGGATCAACGACGTGGCGGTGTTGCGCGCGCTCGACGAGGTGCCGCGCGATCGCTTCATCGACGACCGCTTCGCGGACGATGCCTATGCGGACCGCGCGCTGCCGATCGCCTGCGGCCAGACCATCAGCCAGCCCTTCGTGGTGGCCTACATGACCGAGCAGCTTCGCGTGCGGCCAGAGCACAAGGTGCTCGAAGTCGGCACCGGCTCGGGCTACCAGGCTGCGGTGCTGGCGCGGCTTGTGCGCGAGGTGGTGACGGTGGAGCGCTACCGGACGCTCGCGGATGCCGCCCGCGCGCGCCTGGCGGCGCTTGGCTACCAGAATGTGGAGGTCATCGACGGTGACGGCTTCGCGGGTGTTCCGGAGCGGGCGCCGTTCGACCGGATCATCGTCACGGCCGCCGCCGAACAGGTGCCGGAGGCGCTGGTCGAGCAACTCGCCGAGGGCGGCGTGATGCTGCTACCGCTCGGGCCGCACGGCGGCACGCAGCATCTCGTGAAATTAACCAAGTCTGCAGGATCGCTGAAGCGCGAGGACTTGATCGCGGTGCGCTTCGTGCCGCTGCTTCCCGGCCAAGCACGTGAATTATAACGACTTTAGCCAGAATTGGTTAGGGTTGAGCGGTCCTGAACGCTTAAAGCCTTGTTTACCTCGGGGCGGTTAACTCACCCAGTTGTCTGTTGCGTGCGGGTGAGTGGGCCATGATTTGGGAGTTGCTTCGCGCACGACTGCGCCTGGTCGTGCTGACCGCGATCGCGGCCGGGCTCGCCGGCTGCAGCTCCGAGACAACCCGCTTCAGTGACAATCGCTATAACGACAATCGCTACGCCGCGCGACCAGCGCCGCAACCCGAGGCAGCGGTTGCGCTCGCCCCGTCCGGCCGCATCGAGCAAGCGCCGCTGCCTCCGCCTTCGGGCGCAAGCGGGCCAGTTTCCGCCGCTCCTGAAGCCGGCTTCGTCGGCGGCGGCCGCGGCATGGGGATGGCGAGCTATCAGCCGACGACGGCGGCTCCCGACATCACCGGATCGGCGCAGCCGCGTCGGCAAGACGGACAATGGAGCTGGGAGGGCGGCACTGCGATCATCGTGGTGTCCGGAGAGACCGTCGATACCATCGCGCAGCGCCATGGCGTGCCGGCGGCCGCGCTCATGCAGGCCAACAGCCTGCCGCCCGGTTCTGCCGTGCGGCCCGGCCAGCGGCTGGTGATCCCGCGCTACAACGCTGGTGCGACGGCGATCGCGCCGACTGCGAGCACCGCGGCTGCCCATCCCGTTCCTGCTGCCGTGCTGCCAGCACCGGCGCGGCCCGCTACCGTCACCGGAACGTCGGGCCTGCACGTGGTCGCCGCAGGCGACACGCTGTACAAGATTTCGCGCACTTACGGCCGCTCTGTTCCTGACCTTGCCAAGGCCAACAACATCGAGCCGAACGCGCCGCTGAAAATCGGCGATCGCATCGTCATTCCGGGTGGGGCCACGGCAAGCGCGGGAACTAAGAGCGCTCCCAGGACAGCCCAGCCGCTGGCGGCGCCATCCGCCAAGGCGACGTCCGCCAAGGCTGCATCCGCCAAGGCGGCGGCCCCCAAGGCAACGCCGGCCAAGGCCACGCCTGCGCCGAAACAAACCGAGCCGCCGCAGCAGGCGGCGCTGGTGACGCCTGGCGACGACACGCCGCCGCCCACGAAGTCGGCCGATGCGGCACCATCCTTCCGCTGGCCGGTCAAGGGCCGCGTCATCGCCGGCTTCGGTCCGAGGCCCAACGGTCAGCAGAACGACGGCATCAATCTCGCGGTGCCGGAAGGCACGCCGGTCAAGGCCGCCGAAGACGGCGTCGTTGCCTATGCGGGCAACGAGCTTAAGGGCTACGGCAATCTCGTGCTGATCCGCCACGCCAACGGCTATGTCACCGCCTACGCCCACGCCAAGGAAATCCTGGTCAAGCGCGGCGACCAGATCAAGCGCGGACAGGTGATCGCCAATTCGGGCCAGACCGGCAACGTTGACGCGCCGCAGCTGCATTTCGAGGTCCGCAAGGGCCCGGCGCCGCTCGATCCGATGCCGATGCTGGGCGGCGGGTGAGGGCGTTCACCGCTCGGTCAGCTGCACGCCAAGCCGGCCGGCGAGATCCTGGATGTATTGCCACGCCACGCGGCCCGAGCGCGCGCCGCGCGTCGTCGCCCATTCGAGCGCCTCGCGCTCGAGCTCTTCCCCGCTCAACGGGATGCGATAGTGGCTGACATAGCCCATCACCATGGCGAGGTATTCATCCTGGCTGCAGCGATGGAATCCGAGCCAGAGGCCAAAGCGATCCGACAGCGACACCTTCTCCTCGACCGCCTCGCCCGGGTTGATGGCGGTGGCGCGCTCGTTCTCCACCATGTCGCGCGCCATCAGGTGCCGCCGGTTCGAGGTGGCATAGAACACGACATTGTCGGGGCGGCCCTCGATGCCGCCCTCGAGTACCGCCTTGAGCGACTTGTAGCTCGTGTCTTCGGCCTCGAACGACAGGTCGTCGCAGAACAGGATGAAGCGGTAGGGCGCCCCGCGCATCAGCGTCATCAGATCAGGCAGGCTTTCGACATCCTCGCGATGGATCTCCACGAGCTTAAGCGAGCCGCCTTGCCCGTGGCTGGCGCTGACCGCCGCGTGCACGGCCTTGACCAGGGACGACTTGCCCATGCCGCGCGCGCCCCACAGGAGCGCATTGTTGGCCGGCAGTCCGCGCGCAAAGCGCTGGGTGTTCTCGACCAGAAGGTCGCGCACCCGGTCGATCCCCTTGAGGAGCCCCATGCTGACGCGGCTCACGCGTGGGACCGGCACGACTCGCCGGCCAGCGGGGTGCCAGGCGAAGGCTTCGGCGGCGGCGAAGTCGGGCGCGGCCGGAAGGCTTGGCGCAAGCCGCTCCAGCGCATCCGCGATGCGGGCCAAAATTGGGGCCATGAGGGCGGGGCCGGCCGCGGCGTCAAGCTGCGGCGATTTGCCTTTGGCGGGGCGTTTTGTGGGGCGTTTGGGCATGATCGGATGTTGGTTGCACTGCACACTTACCGGGGTGGCGATGGTGCTGCAAGCGTGACCCGAATAGGCAGTGGAACCGGCCTAGTGCCCCGTTTCCGAAGTCGTGAGTCGTAGCAGCAGCCCCTAACCCGAGCTTCGGAAACAAAGGAGCATTAGCAAGTCTATGATTCTAGTGCCGCTTTTCGATTTGAAGCTCCTGACCGAGATTGCTGCATATGTTGTAGGAACTTCAAATCGGTGGCACTAGACGCGCCCGAAGTGGCGTTGCAATTGAGCCTCCGCCCGTTATAGTCCGCGCCGATTTGACCGGCAGGCCAGCGGCAAGGAAAAAAGCCGGTACCTTCCGACACTTACTCCAGGGGAACGATGATGTTCGTGACGCCGGCATTCGCGCAAGGCAGCCCGCTCGGCGACAGTCTACTGGCTTCGCCGCTGGTGGTGATGATTCCCATCATCGTCCTGATGTATTTCCTGATTCTACGGCCGCAGCAGAAGCGGATGAAGGAGCATCAGGACCTGGTCAAGAACTTGCGCCGCGGCGACAGTGTGGTTACGTCCGGAGGGCTGGTTGGCAAGGTCACCAAAGTGGTCGACGAGGAACAGATCGAGGTCGAGATCGCCGATGGCGTGCGCGTGCGTCATGTGCGGTCGATGATCACGGCGGTGCGCTCCAAAGGCGAGCCGGTCAAGGACGAGAGCTCAAAGGGCTGAACAGGGCTTCGCCGCAGGACGCACGGGACGGGCATCACTCATACGGTCATGACTCATACGGGCATCACCCCATGATGTATATTTCCCGCTGGAAGGCGTTGGGCATCCTGCTCACGGCATTTGTCGTGTGCATGCTCGCAGTGCCGAATTTCTTCCCGGAGAAGACGGTCCAGAGCTGGCCGAAATGGGCGCAGCGCCATGTCGTGCTCGGCCTCGATCTGCAGGGCGGCTCCCATCTTCTGCTCGAGATCGATACTGGCGCAGTACGCAAGGAAAAGCTCGAGCAGCTGCGTGACGACGTGCGCAGGGTGCTGCGCGAGGCGCGCGTCGGGCTCTCCAGCGCACCGGTGGTGCGCGGCACCAGCGTCGAGGTGGTGGTGCGCGAAACCGACCTGCAGACCGCGCTGACCAAGGTGCGCGAGCTCTCGCAACCGCTTGGCGGCATATTGGGCGGGGCTGGCCAGCGCACGCTCGAGATTGGCAACCAGGGCGGCGGGCGTATCGTGATCACCATGAGCGAGCCCGCGATCGTCGAGCGCGTGCGCCAGGCGGTCGATCAGGCCATCCAGATCATTGAGCGGCGCATCAACGAGCTTGGGCTGGTCGAGCCGCTGATTCAACGGCAGGGCACCGACCGCATCCTGGTCCAGGTTCCAGGCCTCGGCGATCCAAAGCGTCTCATCGAGCTGGTTGGCAAGACCGCCAAGCTCGATTTCCGCATGGTCGACGAAACCATGACCGCCGAGCAGGCGCTGGCGAGCCGGCCGCCGCCGGAATCGGAAATCCTCTATGGCACGAGCCGTGAAGGCCGCATGCCCTACGTGATCGAGAAGCGCATTCTCGTGTCGGGCGCCGATCTCACCGACGCGCAGCCGGGCTTCGATCCGCGCACCAGCGAGCCGGTGGTCAATTTCCGCTTCAATTCTGCGGGCGCGCGCAAGTTCGCGCAGGCCACTGCCGAAAACGTCGGCAAGCGCTTTGCCGCCGTGCTCGACAACGAGGTGATTACGGCGCCGTCGATCCGCGAGCCGATCCTGCAGGGCTCGGGACAGATCTCCGGCAGCTTCACGGTCGAATCGGCCAACGATCTTGCCATCCTGCTGCGCGCGGGCGCTTTGCCGGCGCCATTGACGATCATCGAGCAAAGAGTAGTCGGTGCCGGCCTGGGGCAGGACTCGATCAGCAAGGGCAAGCAAGCCTCGTACTACGGCGCGGTGCTGGTAGTGGTGTTCATGGTCGTCACCTACGGGCTGTTCGGCGTGTTCGCAAGCGTCGCGGTGGCGGTCAACGTGGCCATGATCTTCGGCGTCCTGTCGCTGCTCAACGCGACGCTCACGCTGCCCGGCATCATCGGCATCGTGCTCACGATCGGGATCGCGGTCGACAGCAACGTCTTGATCTACGAGCGCATCCGCGAGGAGGTCCGCACCGGCCGCACGCCGATCAGCGCGATCGACGCCGGCTTCACCCGCGCGCTCGCGACCATCCTCGACTCCAACATCACGACCTTCATCGCGGCAGCGGTGCTGTTCTTCATCGGCACCGGCCCGGTGCGCGGCTTTGCCGTGACGCTTGGCGTCGGCATCATCACCACCGTCTTCACCGCATTCACCCTCACGAGGCTGATGGTCGCCTGGTGGGTCCGGTGGGTGCGCCCGCAACGGCTCGCGATTTCATAAGGCCCGCCCCGTGCGCTTGCATTCCTCCATCCCGATGCTGCGTATCGTCCCCGACGATACCAAGTTCGATTTCATGCGTTTCCGGCGCATCAGCTTTCCGGTTTCGGCGGTCCTCTCGATCGTGGCGATCAGCCTCTACTTTCTCGTCGGACTGAATTTCGGCATCGACTTCGTCGGCGGCACCTTGCTCGAAGTGAAGGCCAAGTCCGGTACCGCCGATCTCGCCAAGATGCGCACGGCGCTCGGCGGGCTCGGCCTCGGCGACATCCAGCTGCAGCAGTTCGGCACGCCCGACACGGCGCTGATCCGTATCCCGCAGCAGCCTGGCGGCGAGGTCGCGCAAGGCGTCGCCAAGGAGAGAGTCAAGGCGGCGCTCGGCGAGGATGTGGAAGTCCGGCGCGAGGAGGTGGTGGGGCCGCGTATCTCGACCGAGATGCTGGCCACCAGCACGATCGGGCTGATGGCCGCGATCCTTGCAATTCTGGTCTATCTCTGGTTCCGGTTCGAATGGCAATTCGCGCTCGGCGCCATGATCGCCAACGTGCACGATCTGGTGCTCACCGTCGGCTACATGGCGCTGATGCAGATCGACTTCGATCTCTCCAGCATCGCGGCACTCTTGACCATTCTCGGCTACTCGCTCAACGACACCGTGGTCATCTATGACCGTATCCGCGAGATGCTGCGCCGCTACAAGCGCATGCCGATGCCGGACCTGCTCAATATTTCGGTCAACTCGACGCTGTCGCGCTCGATCATCACGCACTTGACCGTGACGCTCTCGCTGCTCGCGCTCCTGTTCTTCGGCGGGCATGCGATTCACAGCTTCGTGTCGACCATGATCTTCGGTGTCGTGCTGGTCGGCACCTATACGTCGGTCTTCATCGCGGCGCCGATCCTGATCTACCTCGGCGTCGGCACAACCCGCGCCGCCGTGGAAGAAGCCGCCGAAGCTGAAGCCGTGAAGGTCTGATCGCGGTGGCCGGCGCGGCGCGGCATGCTCCGCTCCATGCATGGTATGCCAGGCTCCATGCTTGATGTGTTCGCCCATTGCGAGGCGTTGGTTCGCTCCGCCGACAAGGACCGGTTCCTGTCGGCGCTGTTCGCACCGGCCGAGCACCGAAGCGCGCTCTACGCGCTTTATGCCTTCCATGTTGAGCTCGTGCGCATCGCCGATGTGGTGAATGAGCCGCTTGCCGGCGAAGTGCGGCTGCAGTGGTGGAGCGAAGCCGTCTACGATCAGCGGCCGGAGGAGATGCGCGGCCACCCGGTTGCCAACGCGCTCGGCGAGGTGATCGAGCAATACCGTCTGCCGCGTCGCCTGTTCGATGAGCTGATCGAGGCGCATCGGGCGCACCTCGGCCGAGAGCTGTTTGGAGGCGTCGACGAGCTCGAGCGCTTCGCCCGCAACACCTCATCCACCTTGATCGAGCTCGCCGCGCGGGTGCTGGGCGCCGCCGCTTTGAGTTTCGCCGGGCCCGCCGGGATCAGCTTGGGCGTCGTCGCCCTGTTGCGCAACTTCGCGAGCGATGCGGTGCGTGGCCGGGTCACGGCGCCGGCCGACCTGCTCCTGCAGAATTCGGTTCTACCGCAGGACATTCTGGCGGGACGATCGACCGCCGAGATTGCCGCTCTCCTGGGGAATCTGCGCGATGTGGCCGTGCGTCACTATCAGGAGGCTCGCGTATTGATCGAGCGGGAGGGACGCGACGCTGTCGCGGCCTGGCTGCCGGTTGCGCTGGTTCCGCTTGACCTGCGCGCGCTCCGCCGCGCGGCGAACGAGCCGTTCGCCGCGGTCGAGGTGCCGCGCTGGCGCCGGCAATGGGTGCTCTGGCGGGCCGCACGGTCAGGCCGGCTCCCCAGAATCGGTTAAGTGGCGTCTTCATTCGGCCGCTCGAGCATTGTCCGATTACGTTGAATTCGCCCGTCCTGTTCGCCTCAGTCGCGCTCAAACCCCTTGGCTTTGAACACCGATGTGGCCGTCGGTGACAGCAGAAACCGCACCAAGGCCTTTGCCGCTTCCGGCTCCTTCGTGGTCACACTGACGCCGGCTGCGATTTCGATGTTTCTCTGAATCTCGGACGGGAAGCCCACGACATTAATCAGGGTAGCCTTTTCCAGGAGGTCCGTGATCGAGGAGACCACTATCTCCACTTCGCGGCTTTCCAGCGCCGCCGCCATTTCGCTGCTGCTCCGATAGGACTTCAACCGGGGCCGCATATCCTGTGCAATCGCGAGACGATTCAGAATCTCTAGAAATTGGATGCCAGGCCCGCTTTCCGGGTTATTGCCGACCAATTTTGCGTTGAGCAATGTGCGCTTGAACGCCTCAACCGAACTGATGTCAGGCTTGGGTGCTCCTTTGTGCGCTCCGATGCCCAATCCGGTGCGGGCGAACACGGCTCGCGTATCCGCAGCAACTTTGCCCTGCTTGATCAAGTCGTCAACCACGGCAGGAGCGATCACAATGTCGAATGTCTCGCCCGCATCGATCCGTCGTTTCAAGGGGGCAGCAGAAGCGAAATCCATGGTGACCTTATGGCCCGTCGACCGTTCAAACTCTGGGGCAACTTCGGTTAAGGCGCTCCTCAATGCAGCGTTGGCGCTGGCCATGAGTTTGATTTCGGCAGCCATGGCATTGTCTACGCTGAAGAATGTCGCGCAAAGCATCATCGCTGCGGCGACCGCGGAGAGCGCGACGGCGCGCGCGCCCATGATCTTTTGGCTGAAGCTCGGTTGTGTATTCATCATCGCCTCCTTTTTATTGCCGACTGATTGGAAGCCAACAAAACAAGTACACTCCAGCCCGGTCTGCGGGCATTGATATTGCTCAAAGAACAGGCCGGGCTTCCGCATGAAACAGCAGTGCTGCT
Source organism: Xanthobacteraceae bacterium (assembly GCA_036845065.1). Taxonomy (GTDB): domain Bacteria; phylum Pseudomonadota; class Alphaproteobacteria; order Rhizobiales; family Xanthobacteraceae; genus VAZQ01. The sequence continues at coordinate 9,440 of DAIUEP010000196.1, forward strand.
GTCTTGGGGGGCAAGAACAATTCGGCCTCACGAATGACCGCTCCGGGTC